>LKHC01000136.1 GCA_001618605.1 Candidatus Fermentibacter danicus | reverse complement strand
AAGACACAACTTTGATCGCGTTTGAAGGCATGGAGTTCACCGGCGACCTGACCAGGCTGGTCGCCGACCAACTCGCCACCGGCAGATACCGTGGCCGCGAGGACAGCGCACCCGGCGACTGGCTGGCACGTGCGTGGCACGCCCTGCCCGCCGATGAGCGCACCCGGCTTACCGCCGCCATCCACGCGGCTCTGACCCATGCCGACCCGCAGGTGCGCGCCGAGGCCGTGCGCCTGCTCTGCGGCAACCCGCGCATGGCCGATCCGGAACGCCTGCTCGATCTGGTGGAGCAGCACTGGAACCTGTTCAAGGGGCTGCGCGGCCCGCTCGACCCGCCCGGCGTGGATCGCGGAAGCGATCTGATTCAGCTTGTCGCGGATCGCGCAAGCGGTTCACGCGGGACACACTTCCGGAAAACCATGTCCCGCGATCCGGTGTACGGCATCCATGTACTGGCTGCGCTGGCGGACGAGGAGCCGGAGTGGGCCGCGGAGCACATCCACGAGCTGGTCACGCCCGCGCTCGACCCGCACGGTACGCGGTTGAAGGTGCTGGTGCATAACCTGCAACGACGGCCGGCCGTGTTGCGGAGGGCGGTCGCCGTTCTCGCAGCCAGGCAGCCGGCCTGCAAGGCGCGGCTGGCGGAGACGATTCGCGCACAGGTCGGCGCAGCGGCGCTCCAGGCAGAGCTATTGCGACTGCTCGAATAGAGGCGGATCACATCTCGACAATCCGGGACATCACGCCGATCCCTCCCGGACGACATCGAGATCGCCCCGGAATGCGACGGGGCGGCCGGTGACGGTTCAGCCCGGGATATGATCCTGCATACGGCGACCGGGCTTCGGCCCGTGTGGTATCGAATCCAAAAGAGACCGGACCACGCGCCGGATGTCGAAATCCCTCACGGCGCGCTCCCGGCCGGCTCTCCCGAGAGCCGCAAGCCTTGCCGGTTCTCTGCAGAGCGACGCGACGGCCGGAACGAACCCGGCACGGTCCGTCAGGATGCCGGAGACACCATCTTCGACGGCGTCGGTGACGCCGCCCTCCGCAAGGCCGGCAACCGCCGTGCCGCAGGCGGAGGCCTCGATGAACGTGAGGCCGAAGCCCTCCACGTCCCCTGTCGCCTCGTTCGACATGCAGGGCGACACGAACAGGTCGGCCGAGCGATAGAGCGATGCCAGGGCGGCATCGTCGACCTCGCCGAGGAATCTCACCCTCCCGCCGTGGATCGATGCCTTCCTGCGCAGACTGTCCTCCAGCGGCCCGCTGCCGACTATCCACAGCCCAGCATCCACGCCGGAGGCCAAAGCCGCGCCCAGGGCTTCGATGACCATGTCGAATCCCTTCCTTGGCACGAGCCTGCCTACCGAGATCATCTGGAGCGGGTACTCCCTGCCGGCTTCCGGGCCTTCAGGCGTGAACAGCCCGGTATCCACTCCGTTCACCCCGACATGGATCGCGGCGCGGGGAACCTGCTTCGCGAGCCTGCGCGCGGTGAAGCGGCTGCCTGCAGCGGCGAGCGACAGGCGGGAGAGCACGACCTTCCGCCTGAGTTCCAGGATCGGGTTGTAGCGCGTGAACAGTTCGAGCCCCTGCACCGCCGCCGCGACGGGACAGGCCGGACGGGCCAGCAGCGCTCCCTCGGCAGGTCTCCATGTCGAACAGAGGATAAGGTCGGGCCAGCCCTCCGTCCCGGCCAGACTCCGGACAGCCGATCTGAAATACAGATGCCGCAGCGAGTTGTATCCACGGCCGCCTATCGGGATCACACCGGGCCGCGGGGACCGGCCGCCCTTCCGCGGCCGCCTCGCCAGAACCGTCACGGACGCGCCGAGACCCCGGAGCGTCTCCGCGTACATCGCACTCCACCTGGACAGGCCGCCCAGCTTCGGTGGATAGTCCTCGGTCGCGAGCCATACTCTCATGCCTTCCTTCGTCTCCATGCCNNGTTCACCTCCGGGGAAGGCTGGTGGAGCGCCTCGGATCCGCTTCCGCTCAACGAGCCCCTCCTGAGGAAGAGGAGCCCGGCCAGGGCGAAGAACCCGGCGGAGACGAGGAAGGTGCTGGCCAGACCGCAGTTGAGGAGTATCGCGTTGCCGAGGAGCGGGGCGAGGAGCCCGCGCACGGAAGTAAGCGTCACGTGGAGACCCTGGTAGGTGGCGGCCTGTCCGGGAGGGGCGAAGTGCAGGCTGGACATGTTCCAGGAGATGTTTATCCCCGCCATCGCTATCGAGTAGACGGCGAAAGCCGCGTAGAAGAGCGGAATCCCGGCGGAGCGGAAGAGGCCGCCCGTCGCGATCAGGAGCGGGTAGACCGCCAGTACGATGCAGATGATTCCGGTGAACCTGAAGGGATGGAGCTTCTCCAGCCTCGTCCCCATTAACGGGCTGAGGAAGAGGATGCCGATCTGCGCCAGCACGCCTTTCGCGAACGCGTACTGCTCGTAGCGCAGCCCCAGCACGTCGCGGGCGAAGAAGGGGATCGCGGGGAGGATCATCATGAACGCGAAGCCGTAAATCATGAAGTAACTCTCGAACAGAGCGAACTGCCTGTCCTTCGAGAAGACCCTCCACAGTTCGCGGAGAAGTCGGGTGCCGGTGTCGGCGTCCGTCTTGACGGGCATCCCCCGGGTCATCCCCGCGAAGATCATCGCATGGATGAAGCCCGCCGCAGCCATGAGCACGAAGAGCAGCCGGTAGACCATGAAATCGGCATCGAGCAGCCTGCCCGCCAGGAATGCGGCCGGCAGGCTGAAGAACGTGAAGACGCTGAGGGCGGTGCCGAAGAGAAACCCTCTCCTGCCTTCGGCATACTTCTCGCGTAGGATCGCGTTGAGCACGGGCACCATCACGCCGTCCGCCGCCGAGAAGCAGGCTATCAGGACGAGCATGAGATTCACGTCCTTCGAGACGCTCATGAGGGCGATGGGCAGGCGCAGGAATCCGGCCGCGATAACCGCAGCCCTGTAGCAGCCGCGGCGCTCCACGAAGGAGTTGACCACGACCGACAGGAATTTGCTGACGGGCCATGCGATGACGAGCAGGGTGACCTGCCAGGCCGATGCATGAAGGCCGTTCGCGGCGATGTACTCGCTGTTGAGAGTGACGCCGGAGACCACGGCGGCGGCCAGGGTGGACAGCAGGTGGAGCCTGAAGACTCGTCGCTCTTCCACCCCGAGTCGGTCCGGACCCCTTCCGGAGAAGAGCCCGGACAGGGTTCCCATGATGCTCAACGGAGGCTACCGCGTGCCTGTGATGCCCTTCCTGCCCAGCAGCTCGATGATCCTTCCGGCGCAGGCGGCGGCATCCTCCGATACGGTGTCGAGGTGGAGTTCCGGCGACTCAGGAGCCTCGTACGGGGCGGAGATGCCGGTAAACTGCTTGATCTCTCCGGCCCGGGCCTTTTTGTACAGGCCCTTCGGATCGCGAGTCTCCGCGACCTCCACGGACGCATCGACGAAGACTTCGATGAAGTCGCCTTCGGCCTGCATGGCCCTCGCGGCCGCCCTGTCGGCCCGGTACGGGCTGATGAAGGCGACGAAGTTGATGATCCCGGAGGCGGTGAGGAGCTTGGCCACCTCTCCTATGCGACGGATGTTCTCCGTGCGGTCCTCGGGGGAGAAGCCCAGGTCGCTGTTCAGCCCGTGGCGGATGTTGTCACCGTCGAGCACGATCGAGTAGAGGCCGGAGGCGTGGAGCATCCTCGATGCGTAGTCGGCGATCGTGGATTTTCCCGAGGAAGGCAGGCCGGTCATCCATACTGTGACTCCCCTGCTGCCGAGCAGGCTTTCCCGCTCCGCTCTGCCTATTGCGTGATCGTGCCAGGTTATGTCGCGTTTGGAGGCGCTCATCGGTGTTCCTTTCGATCGGCTTGCCGGAACTCCCCGGAACGGGGGAGGAAAACAGGAACATACCAGACGGGACGACGCAGGGGTACACCACACAGTCCGGCCCGCGCTTGAGCATGATGCGTCCGTTTGGTAGAATTGCATGACAGGAATCGATCCGGCTCCCACCCTGGAGGGGTGGCGCGCAGCGAGGGAGGGCGGCCCGGAGCGGCCGACGGGGGTTTCCGATGGACAGGGATACGATAAGGGAGTCACTGGGCAACTGCCTGACCGATACATCCGACCTCGGGATCGGCAGGCTCTCGAAGGGCAAGGTCAGGGACGTCTACGATCTCGACGACCGCCTGCTCATCATCACCACAGACAGGCAGAGCGCCTTCGACCGGGTTCTGGCCTCGATCCCGTTCAAGGGACAGATACTGAATCAGGTATCCGCCTGGTGGTTCGACAGGACGAAGGATCTGATCCCGAACCACTTCATATCGATGCCGGATCCCGCCGCGATCTTCGCCAGGAAATGCAGGGTCTTCCAGGTCGAGTTCATCGTAAGAGGCTATCTCACGGGTTCCACGAACACTTCAGCCTGGACCCTGTACAACTCCGGGGCCAGGGAGATCTGCGGCAACAGACTGCCGGACGGCATGTTCAAGAACCAGAGGTTCGAGAGGCCCATCATCACTCCCACCACTAAGAGCGACAAGCACGACGAATCCGTCACTCCGTCGCAGATCGTCTCCAGGCAGCTCATGACGCGCGGCCAGTGGGACGAGGTCTCCGACATAGTCCTGGAACTGTTCAGACGGGGCCAGGAGATCGCCGCCGAACACGGGCTGATCCTCGTAGATACAAAGTACGAGATAGGCGTCGATCAGGACGGCAGGCTCACCCTGGTGGACGAGCTTCATACGCCCGACTCCTCGAGATACTGGCTTTCCGGAACTTACGAGGAGCGCTTCCTGAGGAACCAGGAGCCCGAGAACATCGACAAGGAGTTCCTGCGCCTGTGGTTCGTGCAGAACTGCGATCCCTACGGCGAGGAGCCCCTGCCTGCGGCACCCGAGGAACTCGTGGTGGAGCTTTCGGCCAGATACGTTCAGCTTTACGAGATAATAACGGGGAATCCCTTCAATCCCCCGCCGTACGAGCCTGCCCTCGCCAGGCTCAGACGGAACCTCGAGGCCGCCGGAGTGAAGACGGAGGATGACGAGCTGAGCTTCCTCGACGAACCGGTCGGCCGGTTCTAGGGCATCGGTGTCCGCTGCGCTCCCGCGCGACGCGGGGCGCGAACAATCCCGGATCGGAGGTTGCGATGAGATATCTTGTAATCCTGATTGTTTCCGCGCTCTTCCTGCAGGCTTCGGCCGGCATCCTTCCCTTCTCCGTCACCGCCGACGTCACCTGGAACAGCAAGTATGTCTGGAGAGGCCTCCCCTGCGACGAGGAAAGCGTGCTCCAGCCGTCGCTGTTCCTCTCCCTCACCGGCTTGACGGCGGGTGTCTGGGGCAACGTGGAGATGACGGACGTCAACGAGCTGACGGAGGAAGACGACAGGATGGGCCTCTTCACCGAGATCGACTACTACCTTGGATACGAGATCGACCTGCTGCTGGCGGGCGTCGGCATCGGCGTGGGCTACTACGACTACCCCAACACCGAGGTCGAATCCTCCGCGGAACTCTATCTGACCGGATATGCGAAGGTGCCCTTCTCGCCGACGGTGACGATCTACCAGGGCATCAAGGAGTCCGAGGGGATGTACGTCAGCGTCTCCGGCTCCCAGGACCTCTGCAGCATGAGCCTCGCCCCCGCGATCTCGATGACGCCGGCGCTCACGGCGAACCTCGGCTGGGGGAACAAGGTCCACAACAACTACAACTTCGGCGTGGACAAGCCTGCCATGACCGATCTGACCCTCGGGCTGGCGGCTCCTGTCGGAATAGGCCCGGTTGTGAAGCTCACTCCGGCGCTGCACTACTCGATGATGCTCGACGAGGAGATCAAGGAGCTCTACGAGGACGACACCAACTTCTGGGGCGGAGTGTCCCTGACCGCATCCATCTGAGAAGGCTCCATTACGGAGAGGGGCCGCCCGCGGGCGGCCCCTCTGTCGTTCCGGGATTGCATCAGGCCAGGCTGACAGCCACCCTGGTACCAGTCATGAGAACGTCGGAGATCGGGCATCGCCTGTCGACTTCGTCCAGGAAGGCCTGCTTCTCCTCCCTCGTCATCTCGGCCTCTACCTCCACCTTCGCAGAGATCGAGGTGAATCCGGCGCGCCCGTTCGTGGTCCGCCCCAGCAGGAAATCCGTGTCGATCTCCGCCTCGACCGAGACGCGGATCCCCTTCAGGGGCAGCCTCTTCTGGTTCGCGACGATCCTGGATATCGACGAGATGCATCCGGCCAGCGCCACGAGCTGATACGAGAGCGGATTGGCCCCCTCGTCGTTTCCCATGGGCAGCGGCTGATCGAGTATCAGGACATGATCCCCGTCGACGGTACACTCGGTCCTGAAGTCCTCCCCCATGACGGACTGTGCGGTGTACTTCTTGATAGACATGGTCACGTTTCCTTTCCGATTTCTTCGAAGAGGTCTCTCTGAGACTCCTGCCCAGCAAGTTTCAGGGTTTCCTGGGATTTGAGCCTCAGGGCCTCCGCCTTCTCCATCACTTCTTCGATAGAAAGCGGGGGGGGCGCTTCCGGTTCCCCGGCCGCATCCCCGGGAGAATCGTCGTTCTCGGCCGGGGCCGGGCTGCACTGACCCGGGGCCTTATCCGCCGCGGCGGGAGCCTCCGCCGGTAAGGCTGCAGACTCGCCGGCAGCCCCGGCGTCTCCGGCGGGCGGGAGGACCTTGATGCTGGAAACCGGCCTGCCGGCCCCGAGCCTGTTGCCCCGTGCGTGAACCCCCTTCACGAGGATGCCGGAAATGTCGACCGCCTCCTTGTAGGTGCGCATCCGCTTCCTGCGCTCGAACCACACCTCGACGGCGCCACCGGGAGAGTCCGAGAAATACAGAAGCTCGGAATCCTCGGGAATGAAGCGGTACTCCTTCTCCAGTATGAAGCTCTCCACCCGGAATCGCTTGATGAACGCCACCCTTGTCTGCCTGTCGCGGTAAACGGCGGTGAAGACCCTCTCCTTGTCCTGAAGCCCGCAGAAGGCCACGCCCCCATCGATGAAGTGCTTCTCGGCCACTGGCAGTATCCTGAAGGCGCCGGTGTTCTCGAATACCGCGATCCTGTCGTACTCGGAGGCCTCGAACGAGATGTCCCCCTTCACGGCGGAGCCCACGTACCCGGCCTGGGCGTCGTAGAAGACCTTCAGGTTGCGGAGGCTCACCTCCTTCACGTCTATGTCCGAGAAGGTCTCTATCCTGGTGAGCCTGGGATAGCTCCGGCCGTACTTCTTCAGGATGCCCTGAAGCCAGGACACGGCGTACCTGTCCATGTCGGCGAGATCCTCCATGATGCCGTCGATCCTGGTTCTGACCTCCCCCATCTCGCTGCGGTGTGCCTCGATGTCGAAGCGGGAGATCCGCCTGATCTTTATGGCCAGCAGCCTGTCGATCTCGGAATCCGTAACCCCGCCGCCGTCCAGGAACGGTTCCATCCCGTCGCGGACGGCCTTCTGGACATGCTCGAAGGTCTTCTTCTCCTCGATGCCCTTGTAGATGCGGTTCTCGATGAAGATCTGCTCGAGCGTCATCCACCTGATCTTCGCGTTCAGGTCCTCGAGATCGAGCCGGAGTTCCTTCTCCAGAATCTCCAGGAGCAGGGACGTCGAGTAGCGGAGGAGGCCGGAGACGGACTCCTCGACGGGACGGCCGTCGCGGATGACGACGATGTTGGACGAGTAGACCATCTCGCAGTCGGTGTGGGCGTAGAGCTGCTTGATGGTCTCGTCCGGCTCGCCGCCGCGGGAGAGCGTCAGCTCGATCTCCACCTTGCCGGACGTGAAGTCGTCGATCGACGACACCCGTACCTTGCCCTTGCGTGCGGCTGCCTCTATCGAGGCGATGAGGCTCTCGGTGGTGGTCCCCCAGGGGATCTCGCTTATGACCAGCTTCTTCTGCCCCTTCTTCCGCTCGATCGTGGCCCTGTTCCTGATCTTCCCTGCGCCGTCGGCGTAGCCGGAGGCGTCTATGCTGCCTCCTTGGGGGAAGTCCGGATACAGGGTGAAGCTTCTGCCCCTTATGCAGGCGATCATCGCGTGGAGAAGCTCGCAGAAGTTGTGTGGAAGTATCTTGGTGGACATCCCGACCGCTATGCCTTCCGCCCCGAGAAGGAGGAGGACCGGGATTCTGGCGGGCAGCAGCACGGGTTCCCTGTTGCGGCCGTCGTAGCTTTCGGAGAAGAGCGTCACCCTGTCGTCGAATAGGGTGTCGCGGGCGAGTTCGGTCAGACGGCACTCGATGTACCTCGGGGCGGAGGCCTGGTCGCCCGTGATGTCGTTGCCGAAGTTGCCCTGGGTGTCGATGAAGTAGCCCCGGTTTGCCAGCGCCACCAGCGCGTCGCCTATCGACTGGTCGCCGTGGGGATGGTACCGCATGCAGTGGCCGATCACGTTGGCGACCTTGTTGAACCTGCCGTCGTCCAGCTCCCTCAGGCTCCAGAGTATCCTCCGCTGGACGGGCTTCAGTCCGTCGGCCGCATCCGGGATGGCCCTGTCCTTGATGACGTAGGAGGCGTATTCGAGGAAGTTGTCGTTGAAGAGGCCCCTGAGGCTGATATCGGCGCTCACCTGAGGTTCTCCATGATGAAGTCGCGCCTGGCCGGGGTGTTCCTGCCCATGAAGAACTCGAGCATCTCCGGGACTTCCTTCATCCTCGAGATCGTCACCGGCAGAAGCCTCATGTCCGGGCCGATGAAACGGCCGAACTCGGACGGAGATATCTCGCCGAGCCCCTTGAAGCGGGTTATCTCGCAACCCTTCCCGAGCCTGGCGACGGATTCGTCCCTTTCGCTTTCGGAATAGCAGTACTCCGTCTCGCGCTTGTTGCGCACCCTGAAGAGGGGTGTCTCGAGGATGAAGAGACGGTTGTCGAGGACCAGCCCCTCGAAGAAGTGCAGGAAGAGCGTGAGGAGGAGGTTGCGGATGTGCATTCCGTCGACGTCGGCGTCGGTTGCGAGTACGATGCGTGCGTACCGCAGCGTCTCGACTCCGCCCTCTACGTTGAGGGCCTGCATCAGGTTGTACATCTCCTCGTTGCCGTACAGGGTGTCCCGCTTGAGGCCGAAGCTGTTGAGCGGCTTCCCGCGGAGCGAGAACACGGCCTGCGTGTTCACGTCCCGGCAGGCGACTATGCTGCCGGAGGCGCTCAGGCCCTCGGTGAGAAAGATCGTGCTCTCCCCGGCCCTCGGGTCGTCGTCTCCGAGATGGATCCGGCAGTCCCTGAGGCTCGGAATCCGTATGGCGACCTTCCTGGCGCGCTCGCGGGCCTTCTTCCGGACGCTCTGCAGCTCGGTGCGGATGCTCATGTTGATCTGAATCTTGGCCAGCATGGCCTCGGATACGGTCGGGTTCCGGTGCATGAGCTGCTCGATCTCGCCCTTGATCCTGCCGACCAGGGGACTCCTGATGTCCGTGTTGCCCAGCCTCGTCTTGGTCTGGGACTCGAATACCGGATCGGTGAGCCTTACCGAGACGACCCCGATCATCCCCTCCCTGACGTCCTCGGGGGCGTAGTTCTTGCCGGCATAGGAGTTGATGCCTTTCAGAACGCCCTCCTTGAAGGCGGAGAGGTGGGTTCCGCCGGCGCTCGTGTACTGCCCGTTCGCGAAGGACATGTACTTCTCGCCGAAGTCGTTGGTGTGGGTGAACGCGAACTCGAGGGTCTGATCGCGGAAGTACAGCGGGGAGTAGAGTGTGGATTCGCCGGCCTCGTCGGCGAGGAGTTCCTTCAGCCCTTCATCGGATGAGAAGGTGGTGCCGTTCAGGATCACCTTCAGCCCGGCGTTCAGGTACGAGTAGTGCCTGACGCGGTTCGTCAGGAGATCCTCGCGGAAGGAGAAGCCGGGGAAGACCTCCGCGTCGGGGGTGAACTCGACCAGAGTGCCGTTCCGCTCGGTCGTGGGGCCGGAGTCGGAACCCGTCTGCCGCCCCCTGGCGAAGCGGACCTCCTGGAAGGAACCGTCGCGGTAGCTGACGACGCGGAAGCTCTCGGACAGGGCGTTGACCGCCTTCGTTCCTACACCGTTGAGCCCCACGCTGAACTGGAACACGTCCGTGTTGTACTTCGCCCCGGTGTTGATCACCGAAACGCACTCCACGAGCTTCCCGAAAGGTATGCCCCTCCCCCAGTCCCTCACGGAGCAGCTAGCGGCGTCGCATCTGATCTGGATGCGCCTGCCGTGGCCCATGATGAACTCGTCCACGGCATTGTCCACTATCTCCTTGAAGAGTATGTAGATGCCGTCGTCCGGGTGGCTGCCGTCACCGAGCCTGCCGATGTACATGCCCGTGCGGAGCCGGATGTGCTCGACGGAGGAGAGCGTCTTGACCCTGCTCTCGTCGTATATGGCGGTTCCTGCGGTTCTGGTCGTCTCTTCCATGGGCTATATGTCGATTCCTTCTGTGGTGGGTGTGCAACAGGTAGTATAAGGGTTGGCGGCC
>LKHC01000135.1 GCA_001618605.1 Candidatus Fermentibacter danicus | reverse complement strand
TCGGGGAACTGAGAGCAGAAATAAACGCCGACTCCCTTGGATCTGATGATGCGGACCACCTGCTCCACCTTCTGCCGAAGGGCCGGAGGCGCGTCGGCGAAGAGCAGGTGAGCCTCGTCGAAGAAGAAGACCATCCTCGGTCTGTCCTCGTCCCCGACCTCCGGCAGATTCTCGAAGAGTTCGGACAGCAGCCAGAGCAGGAAGCTGGAATACAGACGGGGCTTGAGTACGAGCTGGTCCGCCGCCAGGATGCTGATCACACCCCTGCCCTGGAGATCGGTTCTCATCAGGTCTCCCAGTTCGAGGGCGGGTTCTCCGAAAAAGCCTTTTCCTCCATCATTCTCGAGCCTCAGGAGGGCGCGCTGTATGGCGGCTATGGAGGATGCCGACACCAGACCGTACTCGGTGGAGACGTCCTTACGGTTCTCGGCGACGAAGCCCAGGAGCGCCCTGAGGTCCGCAAGGTCCAGGAGGAGCAGCCCCTGGTCGTCGGCCAGCCTGAAGACGATCTCGAGGACTCCCGACTGGGTGTCGTTGAGTTCGAGTATCCTGGCCATGAGTGTAGGGCCCATCTCGGTTGCTGTGGTGCGGACGGGGTGCCCCTTCCTGCCGTAGAGGTCCCACAGGATGACCGGGCTGGCCTCGCAGGAGTAACCGTCGATCCCGATGGAGGCGACCCTCTCCCTGATCCTGTCCGTCATCTCGCCCGGCATGGCCAGGCCGGCCACGTCGCCCTTCACGTCCGCCATGAAGACCGGGACGCCCATGCGGGAGAATCCTTCGGCCAGCACCATGAGGGACACGGTCTTGCCCGTGCCGGTCGCCCCGGCGACAAGGCCGTGCCGGTTTCCATACCTTGCGAGCAGGTTGACCTGCTCGACTCCCTTCCCCACGAGTATCCGGTCCATCACCGACCTCCCGTCCCATGTTCCGATCAGGCCGGAAAGCCGCCCGACCGCTCGCGATCCTTAATGCACATATTCTAACACGAGTCCGACGGCATTCCACAACACTCCCGGGGGATGAGATGAGATACATCGTGTTTGCAGCGGTTCTGCTGGCAGCTTCTGCGCCGGCCGGCGAGATTTCCTTCGATTTCTCCCTCCCCCGGGGAGTCCGTCTCGTCACCGAATACGCCGGCGGAGCGCTTCCGGAATGCCCGGGCGGGCTCACCTGGTTCGACGAGGGTCAGCCCAACCTCCCCGTCGTGACGCACACGTTCGTAATCCCGCAGGGGATGTCCGTGACGGGCGCGGAGATGGAGATCGTCACCGAAGCCGTGATCGACGGCTTTCACAACGTTCTCCCCGTCCGCGTTACCTCCAGATCGTTTTTAAAATCTGGTCCAAACTCCCGGGATTCGTTCGGAGAGGGGCCCGGCCCGTTCCTTCGTGACCCCGGGATATACCTCTCAGATGAGGTTTTCCCCGCATCGCCCGTGGTCGCGACCTGCACCGGAACGCGGACCGGATTTCAGCTCGGGTCGGTCTCGATCTCGCCCTTCTCGTACAATCCGCTCTCGGGAAGGCTCTCCGTGATCACCGAAGCCAGGATCACCCTCTCGTACTCGCCCGATCCCGCAGTCGAGCGCCTCTGCCTGACCGAAGGGCAGATCGGGCACGCCCGGGCCATTCTGGAAAACATCGTCGACAATCCCCGGGATCTCGAAGCCTGCCGTCCCGAAGAGAGGGAAACAGACGACTCCTGGCCGGTCTGGGTGGCGATAGGCCCGGCCTCGATCGAGGCCACCCTCCAGCCTCTGGTGGACCACCGGAACTCTACGGGGCTCGAGGCCGCATACGTGACACTCGACTCGATCTACGCGAACTACACCGGCTACGACACGCAGGAACAGATCAGGAACTACCTCAAGCACGCCTATGAGAACCAGGGGCTGATCTACGCCCTGATCGTCGGTGACTGGGGCCCGACCCAGAGGATCTCCAGCCTGGTCGTGGGCGGCGACAGCCTCATGCTCGCCCAGACCGCCGACCTCTACTTCTCCGACCTCACCAGGATGTGGGACGGCGACGGCGACCATCTGTACGGCGAGAACACCGACTGGATCGACTACTACTCCGACATCACGGTAGGCAGGTTCAGCTCGGACGTTCAGTTGCACATAGCCACGATGGTTTCGAAGGCCATCGCCTACGAGACGGAATCCGCCGAGGGCGCCTGGCGCACGACGGCTCTGCTCTGCGGCGCAGGTCTATGGCCCGATGTCGAACCCGACGGCTACTGGGGGAGCTTCGTCTGCGACTCGATCTCGAAACGGATACCCCCGTCGTGGACGCAGATAAGGCGATACGAATCCCGGTCGGGCCACCCCAACGACCAGATCGACATTATCAACCGGGGAGCGAGCTACGTCAGTGACCAGGGACATGGAGGTCCGGGCGGGGTCTACTGGTACTACAGTCCGGGCAACATGTTCACGAATCAGAACTACACCGGCATGTCCAACTCCGACAAGCTGACGATCTTCCATTCCATGGCGTGCGATCCCGGCATGCTCTCCGTCAACGGATGCAGCGCCGAGCGGCTGATGATGTGGCCCGACGGCGGGGCAGTCGCAGTCATGTACAACTCCAACTACGGATGGGGCACTCCTCCGTCCGTGGGCCCGTCGGAATGGCTCGAGATCCACTTCGCCAACCAGCTCTTCGTTTTCGGAATCCAGCGGATCGGCGACATGCAGGCCGCGGCGAAGGACGCCTTCAAGGCGGCAGGCGGAATGATCCTGCAGAACTGGGTTCTTCAGGAGAACAACTACCTGGGCGATCCCGCCGAAGTTTTCGTTTCCCGTCAGACGGGAATAGAGGGCGGGCAGCAGTCTCCGGAATCCGGCACGCTTCTCGGCCCGGCCTCCCCGAATCCCGCCCGGGGCGCCTTCAGCGTGTCGTGGAGCCTGCCCGGTCCCGCAGTGTTTGATGCGACTCTCGAAATGTACGATCTGTCGGGCCGCCGGGTCTGGTCCTGTGATCTGCAGGCCGGGTCGGGGGCTTCCGGCACGGTCATGGTTCCGGGAACGGACGGAACCGGCACGCAGCTTCCCTCCGGGTGCTACTTGCTGAGGCTCGACTCGTCCTCCGGGTCCGCCGCCTCGATGGTCATCCTGCTGGGCAAATGATCAGCCCTGGCTTGAGATGCTTGAGATGCAGTCGCATTTCGATGGAAGGCAATCTGTTAGCCATAAATCACGGCTCCGGAATCGATTAAACATACCTTGTAATCCATCACGAAAGCACGCCCGCCGGCTTCGTCGTGATCCGTCCGGAAGGCGATTCCCGCCACTTACGCCTGGAATCTATTGCGCCTGAACCACAGGATGATGTCATCTACGCACAGTGCGGACCCACAGCGGATGAACGGCAGTCTGTCGTAAACGGTATGCCTGCGCGATCGCTGAGAGCGGCCACCCATATTCGAGGTGGCATGGTCGGATCAGATCAGGGACAGTGCGTGCCCGTCGCTATCCTGAGGCGGAACACTTCCATCCAGCGAGCCTCCGGGCGCTTCCCGACGGCAAGGAAACAGTCCGTGGCATCGAGAGGGGCGATGCCCGACAGCGAGACACCGGTTCCAAGGGCCGGCGTTTCCTCCATGAGTACCGATCCGTCCTGTCCGATCACTACGATGAGAGGATGCTCCTGACCCCAGACCCAGGGATTCCGCCCGTCTCCGGCGGGCGATGTCGCCCCGACCCCGATCAGGACGCCGGAAGGAGCCTCGATGACCTGGTACAGACCTGCCAGCCCCATTCCCGCCCCTGTCGCCTTCCAGATCGGGATGCCTGTTTCGCCGTCCAGGAGGCAGACGAACCATTCCTCGGGCGAGGTGTACCACTGCGAGACACGCCCCGCGACGACCACGTCGCCGGAGGAGGTCATGTCCAGCGAGGCCACGGACGGGCCGGTTTCGCCGATCGGTTCCTGCAGGTCGAGCAGATAGACGCTGGTGAGCAGCGTCGAGAAGATGACCTCTCCTGTGGGCGCGATCCTCGCGATCCTCGTCCAGTTCCTGCTGCAATCCGGGCGGCTGCCGAGGAGATACCCGGATTCCTGAGACCCGGAAACCACGGGGCCGTTCTCCCACTCGTCCGTGCCCTCGAGGAGGCAGGTCCAGAGGGTGTCGGCCTGCGAAACACAGGCCAGGGCCTGCCAGCCCCTGGCATCCTCGGGCTGGAACCTGGTGATTACCGGCACGAAGGACATATCGATCACGCCGCACTGAAGCGACCCGTCCGGCGCCTCGACCACGGACCAGGCCTCCATGCCGTTGGCAACGGGGGGAGAGTAGACGATGCGGGTCGCCGTGAAGCCGGGACAAGCCAAGGCGGAGGCCTCGTATCCGTTCAGGTGGAGGGGGAACCAGCTCTCGGCCGGGATGGTGCAGCACCCTTCGGAGAGGATCTTGATCCCAGGACAGACGCCGATGGACAGGATCATCACTGGAACAAGCGTCAGCATTCCGTTACCGCCTCGGGTTGGGTTCCCCGGTTCCCTGGATCTTTTAGTGACAAGTGATCCAGCGAGCCTTCACTGTCTCGAATACCCGGATCAACCCTCGCTTGTTCCGGGGAATGTCTCAAGCGGACGCAGATGCCCGCCCGCCCGGTCTTTCGCGGATATCCTCGGCAAGGATGAAGACTCTGTTGTCCCGCACGTTCATCAGCCCGAGATTCATGTCCCAGGAGGTTTCGGACTCATCCTCCCCGAAGACGGTCAGAATACCGTTCCCCAGGCTGGCCACGATAGGCGCGTGCCTGGCGAGTATCCCGAGGTATCCGGAAACCCCGGGGACTATGATCGAGACGGCCCTGCCCTCGAACACGACCCTGTCGTGGGTGATGATCGAGATGTCGAACCCGGCCTGTCCGCTCATACCGGCCGGGCGGCGGCCCTGATCCTTCCCGCGTTCTCCACCACTTCATCGATGGTTCCGGCCATGAAGAAGGCCTGTTCGGGAAGATCGTCGAGACGTCCTTCGATGATCTGCCTGAAACCCCGGATCGTCTCCTCCAGCGCGACGTATCTGCCCTGCCTGCCGGTAAACGACTCCGCCGTGCTGAACGGCTGGCTGAGGAAGCGCTGTATCTTCCGGGCCCGCATGACGGTGGTCCTGTCCTCGGCGGTCAGTTCCTCCATCCCGAGGATGGCGATGATGTCCTGCAGCTCCTTGTTGCGCTGCAAAATCTTCTGGACATTCCTTGCCGTGTTGTAGTGCGCTTCTCCTACGATGCCGGGATCGAGCAGACGGGAGGAGGATTCCAGAGGGTCGACCGCGGGGTAGATGCCCTGTTCGACGATATGGCGCGAGAGGACCGTGATCGCGTCGAGATGTGCAAAAGCGGTTGCCGGCGCCGGGTCGGTGAGGTCGTCCGCCGGCACGTAGACCGCCTGGACGGAGGTAATGGACCCACGGCTCGTAGAGCAGATCCTCTCCTGCAGCTCGCCCATCTCGGTCGCCAGTGTCGGCTGATAGCCTACGGCGCTGGGCATCCTGCCGAGGAGTGCGGACACCTCGGAGCCGGCCTGGGTGAATCTGAAGATGTTGTCGATGAAGAACAGTACGTCGAGCCCCTGTGCGTCCCTGAACTCCTCGGCGATCGTAACCCCCGACAGGGCGACGCGAAGCCTGGCCCCCGGCGGTTCGTTCATCTGCCCATAGACCAGCGCAGTGCGTTCGAGGACGCCGGACTGCTTCATCTCGAGCCAGAGATCGTTTCCCTCTCGCGTCCGCTCACCGACTCCTGCGAAGACGGAACAGCCTCCGTGCGCCCGCGCCACGTTGCGGATCAGCTCCATGATCATGACTGTCTTGCCGACGCCTGCCCCGCCGAAGAGGCCGATCTTGCCACCCCTTGGAAAGGGTTGAAGGAGGTCTATGACCTTGATCCCGGTTTCGATGATCTCGAAAGCCGTCGACTGATCGGTGAGGCCGGGCGGGTGCCTGTGGATCTCCATCGTCTTCCCGGGCTCCGGCAGGGGGTCCAACTCGTCGATCGGCTCCCCCAGCAGGTTCAGAACCCTGCCGAGCACCTGATTCCCGACCGGCACCGAAATCGGCCCGCCGGTGTCCAGCACCCTCATGCCCCGGACGAGTCCGTCGGTAGGCCCCATCGCGATGCAGCGGATCACATTGTCGCCTATGTGGAGAGCGGCCTCGACCGTTATTCCCGGACGAGTATCGTCGCCCTCGACCGTGATCGCGTTCAGGATCGCGGGCAGCCGGTCGGACGGGAACTCCACATCCAGGGTCGGTCCGATGACACGAAGGATCTTTCCGTAGTTCGGACCTTCCGCGCTCATTGCTCGACCCTCCTCAGGTTCCCCGCGCGTCATGCCGTGGCTCCTGCTCCACCGACCAGCTCGGTTATCTCACGGGTGATACATGCCTGCCTGAGCTTGTTCCTCTGTAGCTTCAGGCGTTCTATCATCTCTGCGGCGCTGGCGTCCGCCGCCGCCATCGAAACGAGCCTGGCCGAATGCTCGCTCGCCAGCGATTCGGCCATTGCAGAGAGGATCATGGATGTCATGTAGCGCGGGAAGGCGTCTGCCAGCACCTCTTCGGATGATGGATCGAAGATGATTCTGCGATCGTCTCCTTCCACCGCATCAATGCCGGTCACGGGCAGCACCGTTTCGACCACCGGGCCGGAGGGCCTCCCACCACTGTAGGAGTTGTAGATCAGGTTCACAGTGTCCAGATCGCCTGCACGGATCATCCCGATGAGCCTTGCGGTGAGTTTCGCAGCCTTCCTGACGTCCGGCATGCCGCCCATCTCGTCGGAAACAGCGGGATCTGCCGCCGGAAAGCTCTCGCGGCACTTCTTCCCGATGGTGATGATGAAGTCCTCTCC
>LKHC01000134.1 GCA_001618605.1 Candidatus Fermentibacter danicus | reverse complement strand
ACGCAGCGCGGCCAGAGGATGTCGAGAGGGTTGGGCGAGAAGGCGTCCTGGTACTGGACGGGGTATGACGACGGCCTTCCGTTCACGAACAGCGTGTCGTCCCTCACGCTGACCGTGTCGCCTTCGAGGGCGACGACGCGCTTGATGAAGTCCTTCCGCATGTCGGCCGGACACCTGAAGACGAGGATGTCACCCTCCTCGATCGAGCCCAGGGCGGGCATGAGGAGACCGTTCCCGGAACCGCGGAAGGCGTGCAGGGGCGGCTCCACCCTGTCGGTCCAGGGAATCCTCTGACCCCTGGCGGCCTTCAGGACGAGGATGTGGTCGCCCACCAGAAGCGTGCCCTCCATGCTCGGCGAGGGTATTCTGAAGCTCTCGACCACGTAGGGTCTGAGGAAGCCGAAGAATACGACAAGCGCAAGAGCAAGCTGCAGAAACCAGTCCAGCACCTTCGCCCTCGTCACGGTGACCTCCGGGATGCTATGGAAATGCTGACAATGAATAGGGCTCGCGTCCTCTCCTCGTCAACACATCGGACGCGCCCGGAACCCCGCCGGAAGTGCAGTGCGGAGGGTCGGCATCCGTCTCCGAGCGTTGACACCAGGGGCGCATCGGAATAATCATGCGCACGGAGGAATGCCCTGTATGGCCGATTTTTTCGAAGGTCTGTACTCCCTCGCCCCCGGCGGCGTTCCGCTGGGAAGGATCGCCATAGCCATCGTTGTGGTCGCGGCGGCGTTCGCTCTGGCCGCCGTCGTGAAGGCCATACTGGCGAGGCTGTCCGGAAGGCTCACCGGGATTCCTTCGGCGCTCGCCGCGAAGGTCCGCAGGCCCTCGGGATTCCTGATCGTGCTGCTCTGCTGTTATGGGGCAGCCAGGATCCTGCCGGTCTCCGAAGGCGTCGTGACGGTGCTGGACAAAATCCTCCTGATAGGGATAACGGGAGGGGTCGTCTGGCTTCTCATCTGCAGCACCGACTGCGTGGCGGACAAGCTGGCCGAGTCGGCCAGGGCGAGCGAGTCCCGCCTGGACGACCAGATGCTTCCCATCCTGAGAAACATCGCCAGGGCTCTGATCTTCATACTCGGGGTCGTCTTCGTGATACAGGCGCTGGGCTATCCCGTGGGGGGAATCGTGGCGGGCCTGGGGATCGGCGGGATGGCCGTCGCGCTCGCGGCCCAGGACACTCTGAGCGGAATCTTCGCATCGATGGCCATCTTCCTGGAAAAGCCGTTCATGGTGGGCGACTTCGTGGATCTGCAGGGAGTCCAGGGCACGATCTCCGACGTGGGCCTCCGATCGACCAGAATCCTGACTATCGAGAATACACTGGTCACGGTGCCCAACCGCAAGATCGTCGAGAACACCGTCGACAACTGGGCGCACAGGAACTCCAGGAGGACGCTGATGGCCTTCGGCCTCGTCTACGGAACATCCCTGGAGGCGCTCGAGGGTCTTCTGGAAAGGCTTCGTGACAATCTGCGAAGCGATCCGGAGGTGGAGCCCGACACCTGGTCCGTCCATTTCAGGGGCTTCGGCGAATCCTCCCTAGAAGTCGAGGTGCTGATGTTCCTGAAGACGGCCTCCTACAGGGAATGGCTGGCGATGCGCGAACGGAAGGGCTTCATGATAATGAGGGAGGTCGAGGCGGCGGGTCTGGCCTTCGCCTTCCCCACCCGCACGATCCGCATCGAGAGATGATCCGGAACGCGGAAGGCCACAGGGAGAGGCTTCGCGAGAAATTCCTCGCCGGCGGGGCCAAGGGGCTCTCCGACAGGGAGATACTGGAACTCCTGCTTACGTACTCCCGTCCGAGGATCGACGTGCGCGACATCTCGATCGAACTGATGGATCAATTCGGAGGGCTCTCGGGAGTACTGAGGCAGCCGCCCGAAATGCTTATGAGGATCAACGGGGTCGGAAAGGCTTCCGCGGTGCTTCTGTCCCTCGTGTTCCAGGCCGCCCAGAGGGCGCTTGCGCCGGCTCCGGGCATGCTCACTCTGGACAGCGTGGAAAAGGTGCGTGAGTACCTGTGCACCAAGCTCGGATCTCAGAGGAGGGAGCGGCTTGTGGCGCTCCTGCTGGATTCGAGCGGCCGCCTCCTGGGCGAGAGGGAGATCGAGACCGGCACCGTGGACAGGGCTGCGGTCAGTCCCAGGAACCTCGTGGAGAAGATCGTCTATCTCAACGCCACTTCCGTGATCCTGGTCCACAACCACCCCGGAGGGCGAGCCGAGGCCAGCCGGGAGGACAGGGCGCTTACGGCCCGGCTTTCAGAGCTCGGCAGGAGCCTCGGGTTCAGGGTGATTGATCACTTCATCGTCGCCGGCGCCGAAATTATCAGCTTCAGGGAGTGCGGTCTGATGCCGGGAGGGAATTGATGTCCTTCGGCGCCGGGATGGCGCTCGCTGCGGCGCTCTCGCGCCCCGCGATACCCTTCTTCTCGCAGAGCGGGGCCGGAATCCGGTCGGTCACCATCTCGCCGAACGTGGTCCTCGAGGTAATCACGTCGGACTCGTCCTGGTCGTCGGGGGGCGAGAGTCATTCCTACTCCGTGGACGGTCTGAGGCTGGTCTCGGCCTACGGGGCGGACACGCTCGCCTGGATCGCCGACCCGCCCGGCCAGGCCATCGCCGCCGCCCGCTCAGCCGGATCGACCGTCTCCACGGAGACCAGGACTCTCAGGATCATAGCCTGCACGGAATCCTACATCGGCGGGACGATAAGGGTCAGATCGGAGCGTGACGGCAGGAGGACTTCGGCGTACGAGGCCCTGCGGACCTGGCTGCTGTCCGGCATTCCTCTCGACCTGAGAGCAGTCGTCCAGACCGATTCGACCTTCGAATCGGCCCTCCGCGCGGCGCTGAACACCCCGCCCGGCGCCAACATGGACACATGGCTCTGGTCGCACGGCCACTGGCTCGATCCCCAGAGCTTCGTGATATGGAGCAGAGGGGAGGCCATCCTTCTCAGGATAGGCCTCCCGTCATGGACCGGATCCGATTCGCTTCTGATCGTGGACCTGGACATGCATGCCCTCAACACCGCCCACGGGGCGATGCTGGACTAGAAGGGCGAAGGCCCGCGGATCACTCTCCCCTGGCGAATTCGAAGAGCCCGCCCGCCATGTAGATGTCCCTGGCCACCCCGCTCATGGGTTTCCCCTGGACGGATCCGGACGGCCCTCGAAGCGTTCCCGTCCCCAGATCGATCTCCACCTGCTCGAAATGGGCGAAGGCCTTGTCGGCGAGAGCCGGGATCTCCAGCACGGGCAGGGCGCTGTTGATCGCATTGCGCTTGTAGATCGCACCGAAGGAGCGCGCGATCACCGCCTGTACTCCAAGCGCCTTGAAGCAGTCCACGGCGTGCTGCCTCGAACTCCCGGAACCGAAGTTCGCCCCGGCGAGGACCATGTCGCCCGGCCGGGCCTGTTTTGCGAACTCCTCGTATCCCTTGAGGTTGCCGAACGCGTACTGCCCCATCTTCGATACGTCCGTCACGGCGAGATGGGCGTTGTGGTAGATCATGTCGGTGTCTATGTCGCTGATCAGCTCCCCGTCGCGCGACAGGACCCAGAGTCGTCCCTTGAGTACCAGCGTGCGCTTCTCCATGCTCAGACCCCCTCGAGTTCGCCGACTCCGGCGATCCGGCCGAGGACCGCGGAGGCCACGGCCGTTCCGACTCCGGCCAGATACGTGTCGCCGGCGCCCTGCTTGCCGGTGAAGTTCCTGTTGGACGTGCTGACCTGTACCTCGCCCCTGCCGGTCATCCCGATCTGGCCGGAGGCGCATCCGCCGCAGCCGGGGTTGCTGATGATGCCGCCGGCCTCGAAGATGTCGTCGATCAGCCCCTCCTTCATCATCGTCCTCCACACCGACCTGGTGGCGGGGACGACCTTGAGCATCACGCCGGGGGCGACCTTCCTGCCCTTCAGCAGTTTCGCGGCAAGCCTCATGTCGTCCAGAGTGCCGTTGGTGCAGCTCCCGATGAACGCCCCGTCGATGCGGACATCCGAATACTGGCTGACGGGATGGACGTTGTTGGGGTTGGGCGGGGCCGCCACCAGCGGCTTCAGACCGTCTATCGATACCCTGTATTCCGCTTCGTAGGTCGCGTCGGGGTCGGCGTACACGGCCTCCGCCTCCGTCATGCCGAAGTAGTCCAGCACATTGCGGTTGGGCGGGAAAAGGATCGTCACCGCCCCCATCTCCGTGCCCTGGCTCGCAATGGTGATGAAGTCGGAGAGCGTCGCCCGCTCTACCCATTCGCCGTAGACCTCCACGGACTTTCCGAGCAGCTCGTGGTGATTGAACCTGCCCAGAATCGTCAGGGCCACGTCCTTGGCCTCGGCGCCGGCTCCCGGGATGCCTTCGAGCACCAGCTTCACCGAGGGGGGAACCTCGAACCACACCCTGCCGGAGACGAAGGAGAAGGCGATGTCCACGTCGCCCATGCCCTGTCCGAAGGCCCCGATCGCGCCCATGATGTTGAGGTGGCTGTCGGTGCCGACGGTGGTGGAGCCCGGCCTGGCCAGCCTGTTTTCGATCACCACGTGGGACCCTATCCCTGCGTCTACGTCGAACACCTTCAAGCCGTGCTTCCTGGCGAAGTTCCGGATCGTCTGCTGGTTGTCCGCATAGGGGATAGTGTTGGCCGGCACGTTGCAGTCGAACGTGAAGAACGTCCGGGACGGATCGGCGATGGGCTTCGCCCCGCCGTTCTTCTCGACGTTCGCCACCACGCTCGCCCCTGCGAAGTCTCTCGCGGTCCTGTTGTCGATCCCTATCCAGACCTCGTCGCCGGGCCGGCAATCCCCCGCCCCGTGCGAGGAGAGGATCTTCTCCATCATTGTTCCGCCCATCTCTGCCTCCATCTGATATCCGTCGTATGCCATGCGCCACGGGGATCCCTGCCGAGTTCCACCGCTCTGGTGAACACTTCCGGAATACCTGCCTTCCTCGAAGATTTCCTGTATGAATCGAAATCGAACGGAGCCCTGAGCCAGTAGGCGGAGAACCCTCTCTGCCTCGATATTTCTATTATCATGGCCGAGGCTGCGGAGGGGAGGGTTCCCCCCCCGACGCTCCCCGGGTTGAGTATGCGCCCGCCGGGCCTGCACACGAGGGACTGCCTGTGGGTGTGCCCCACCACGAGGATGTTGCAGGCGTTCCGGGACAGCATCAGGTCGAATACCTCGTCCGCGGCGTTCTCCGGAAGCGATCCGGCCACGTTGCCGGGAAGGCCGTGGGTCAGGAGCATCTTCGCGCCGTCGGCTTCGATCCTGAATTCCCCGGGCAGCCCGCGCAGCCAGGAGGAGTTCGTCCTGGACAGCTTCTCCACCGTCCAGGCCAGGACGCCTTCCGCCAATCTCTCCCAGTGAGAATTGACGAACTCGTCACCGGTCGTCCGCCTGCCCCTGGCTGCGGCCCTGTCGCAGTTGCCCTGCACGCAGTCGACCGAATGCTCGCGGATGAAGGAGACGCACTCGTCGGGATCGGGGCCGAAGTGGACGAGATCGCCGAGGCAGACCGTGATGTCCGGGGACTCGAGCGTAATGGAGCGCCAGGCGCTCTCCAGAGCCTCGATGTTGCCGTGGATGTCGGCCAGGACTGCTATTCTCACTCCTCGAAATCCCTGTCGTAGAGAAGGCTCGAGCCTGCCGCAGCCCGGTGCCCTGCCGCATCGGCCCTGGCCAGCACGGCCAGTTCGTCCGTGTCGCCGGCCTCGACGGCGGCCCTGAAACGGGGCGACCCGGCAAGAATATCCACGGGCATCCTGTCGAAGACGTACTCGTACGGCGGGGGGCGCCATCCGGTCTCCGGGTGTCTGAAACACTCCGCGAGTATAGCCAATCCAGCGGCGAAGGGGCGGAAGGCTTCCCTGTCCGTGACGGTTATGACGGCGCCGCGGCAGGTCTCCCCCGCGTGCTTGTGGAAGGTGGGGACGAACCTGTGGGGCGACAGGGAGGCCCCCGCGAGCGGGGGTGATCCCGCAAGCGAGTCGCACAGCCTCTCCTCGTCCAGCCACGGGGCTCCGAAGATTTCGAAGGGGCGGCAGGTGCCCCGGCCCTCGGAGAGGTTCGTAGCCTCCAGCAGGCACATTCCGGGGTAGACAAGGGCGGTTGCGGGAGTCGGGAGGTTGGGCGAGGGATGCATCCAGGGGTAGTCGTCCGGGAATCCATCCATGCAGTCCGTGCGGAACTCGACCACCGCAGGCTCGGGCAGGCCGTCCAGGGCCGCGAAATGCCGGGCCAGCTCCCCTGTCGTCATCGCATGTCTGACCGGAATCCGGTACATGCCGACGTAGGACAGCATGTCCCCGTCCTGCGGGGGACCCTCGACCACCCGGAGGCCGACCGGGTTGAACCTGTCCAGCACCACGACGGGGATTCCGCACGAAGCGGCGCATCTCATCGTGAGAGCCATCGCATAGACGTAGGTGTAGTATCTCGATCCGGCGTCCTGCAGGTCCACCACCACGCAGTCGCAGCCGGAGAGCATCTCCGGGGAGGGCTCGCGGCTCTCTCCGTAGAGGCTGTGGACGGGTATGCCCCATTCGGGATGGGTATGGGTGGTCCACTCGATCATGTTGTCCTGGGTTTGGCCCCAGAACCCGTGCTGCGGGCCCATGAGGGCCTTCAGCTCGACTCCCGGCATGTCGTACAGCACCCTCGCCGCGGATCTGCAACGCCGGTCCATCGCCGCGTAATGGGAGAGGAGAACCACGCGCCGCCCGGGGAGGTCGCCCGGGACGAGGCGGTCGAGTCCGCTCATCGAGCGGGTCGGAGATTCGTCGGAACCGGCGGCGCGAATGACTTCGGCGCCGGGATTCGGGGGCGGATCGGTAGTCCGGGCCGGCATCAGAAGGTCAGCCGGTCGCCCCGCATAAGGAGCACCGCCCTGTCTCCGAGCCGCCGCGAGAGGTCGCGGTCGATCTCCTGCCTGTACCAGGGTTTCAGATGGAAGGCGAAGACGGGCGCCGAAGGCCTGTCGAGCTTCCGCAGTTCCTCGGCGAGGAGCTTCGGCGTGAGATGGTCGCTCGAGATGGCGAGGTCGGTCATCGAATCCGGGAAGGAGACCTCGGCGAGTATCAGTTCGATGTCTTCGAGCTTCGAAGCCTCCTCCCAGATATCCGAGGTCGGGCCGGTATCCCCGGTGTAAACGGCGGC
>LKHC01000133.1 GCA_001618605.1 Candidatus Fermentibacter danicus | reverse complement strand
ATGACGGCAGGCCCGCTGCTGGTCCTGATCCTGCTGAAGTCGGGCCAGACGAGGTCGTTCATGTAATGGGTCTGCACGGCCTTGAGGCTGGCGGCGCTCCCGAGGACCCGGAGCGGGGAGTCGCGAAGGCTCGCGGCTGCATCGGCCATGAAGCCGAGTTCCAGTATGTGGTCCAGGTGGGCGTGGGTGAGGAGGACTACCTCGATCTGACTCTGCTCGTCGTCCTTGAGGCTGGAGGCGGAACCCGCGTCGATGAGAACGGACCGGCCGATCTTCATGGCGACCAGGCTGCTCCCGGACTTCTTGCCGCCGTCGGCACCCAGAACCTCGATGTGCATCCGAGCCCTTCCCATTTCAGGATGGCCGGCCTTCGCCGTCTCCGCCCGCTATCCTCCTGGGAAGACTGGGGTTGATCCTCGTCACGATCTCGTAGTTTATCGTACCCGCCCATGCCGCCATCGTCTCCGCGGACACGCACTCGTCGCCGCTCCTGCCGAGAAGGACGACCTCCTCCTCCAGTACCGGGTCCGGCAGGTCCGTAACATCCACCATGCACAGGTTCATGCAGACCCTTCCGACGACGGGCGCCCTGCGTCCCCTTATCAGGACATGCGCCGCGTTCCCCAGGGCCCTGTCGTAGCCGTCGTAGTAGCCCACCGGAAGCACGCCTATCCTGGTAGGCCTCATCGTTCTGAAGCTGCAGCCGTAGCCCACGAAGCTGCCCTCCGGCAGATCCTTGATCTGCACCAGGCGGGTCTTCCAGGAGAGGACCGGCCTGAGGTCGGGCACGGGTCTGCCGGACATTCTCGCCGACAGGAAGGTCTCTCTCGACGGCCAGAGGCCGTAGATGCCGATCCCGGCCCTGATCATGTCGAAGGAGGTCTCCGGAAAGAGGATCGCGGCCGCGGTGCAGGCCGTGTGGACCACGGGCGGGCGCAGATCGCCGAGATCCCCGATCGCGCCGTTGAACAGGTCGAGCTGGGATTCGGCGTAGGAATGGTTCAGCGTATCCTCGATGTTGGCGAAATGCGTGGAGAGCCCTTCGAGTTCGACGCCGGGACAGGAGCGGACGGCTTCCGCGAAGCGCCGGACGTCGCGGGGTGGGATGCCCTGCCTCCCCGTTCCGGTCTCGACCTTGAGGTGCAGCCGGACCGGGGACGATGAGGCGCCGGATACGCAGGTCTTCAGAGCTTCCAGCATCTCGAAGTTGTAGGTCGTCATGCGCAGGTCGCCGGAGACGGCCTCGCGGAGCCTGCTCAGCGGGACGTGGCCCAGTATAAGAATCGGGCGCTTCTCGCCGGCGGCGCGGAGCGCCAGCCCCTCGTCCAGGGAGTTCACCCCGAACCAGTCCGCATCCGGGAGGAGCCTGGCCGTCTCGAGGAGACCGTGGCCGTAGGCGTTGCTCTTTATGACGGCGCAGACCAGGGGGCTTCCCCCCGCGGCACGCCTCAGTTCGGCGAGATTGTGCCCCGGGGCGCCCGCGTCCAGCTCCACCCAGACAAGATCGCCCGCACTCATGGCGAAAGCATATCAGGTAGCCCTTGACCGGGACAACCCGGCAGTGCATGCCAGTCCTCCGGGTCGTTATAACTGTACTCTCCGGGAGGTGATCGTGTCATCCGAGGTGTTCTTCACGAGATCGACCGACTGCGGAAGCGGGTCGATGCGCGCTCTGCTCTCGGGGTTCGCTCTCCGCGACGACGACGGGACCGGGCTTTATGCCGTCAAGATCCACGCCGGCGAGCACGGCAACACTAGGTTCGTTCCTCCGTCGAGCGTCAACTCCGTCGTCCGGGCGCTCGATCTCCCGCCCGACAGAACCTTCCTTACGGACACCACGGTGCTCTACCGCGGAAGGCGGCTCACCGCCCCCGCGTATCTGCATCTCGCCTTCGAGCACGGCTTCGGGCTCCCCGCCACTCCGCCCTTCATCGTGGCCGACGGCCTGAGAGGAACCGACGAGATCCCGGTCAAGCTGCCGTCCTGCTGCGAAGGGACGACCGCCAGGATAGCCAGGCTCATCTCCGAGGCCGACCGGATGACCGTGATCAGCCACTTCAAGGGTCATCTGCTGACCGGTTTCGGGGGAGCGATAAAGAACCTCGGGATGGGCTGCGCATCGCGCGGGGGCAAGCTCTATCAGCACTCCTCGGTCAAGCCGGTAGTCCGGCCGAAGAAGTGCGTGTCATGCGGGCTGTGCGCCGCACACTGCCCCGCCGGTGCGATCTCGCTCGAGGGCGGCCCGGCCTTTATATCCGACGCCCTTTGCATCGGCTGCGGAGAGTGCATCCAGAGGTGTCCGGAAGGCGCCGCGGGAGTCGACTGGAATCAGGACCAGGGCGTGTTCGTCCGCAGGATGGTGGAGTATGCGATCGCGGTCGTCTCCGTGACACGCATCGATGTTTTCGTGAACTTCGTCACGAAGGTCAGCGGGGACTGCGACTGCCAGGAGGACCAGGACGGGCTCCTGGTCGACGACATCGGCATCCTGGCCTCGAAGGATCCAGTCGCGCTCGACCAGGCCTGTCTCGACCTCGTGACCGCCGCGGAATCGGCCGAGGAATCCCCGGTGGCGGGAGCGGGCCCGGGAGTGGACAAGTTCAGGGCCTTCAGGCCCGACGTAGACGGCACGCTCCAGCTCGAGACGGCGCAGATGCTCGGCCTGGGCTCCAGGGAGTACACGCTCACTGAGGTCTGACGCTTCGCCGGATTAAACCGGGAAACTTTGGACGGCGGATTACAAACGAGGGGCCACCTGCCGGCGGCCCCTCTCCTTTTCAGCGGCTCTAGCGGTTCTGCCTGAGCAGATCCCTTATCTCGGTCAGAAGCTTCACCTCGGCGGTCGGCTCCGGCGGAACCGCCGGCGCCTCCTTCTTCTTCGTCAGCTTCGACGCCGACCTGACGAGCATGAACAGCACGAAGGCGATGATGAGGAAGTTGACCAGCTTGTTGATGAACACGCCGTAGTTGATCGTGACAGGCACGGGTGGAAGCCCCGGCTGGTCGGGGGGCTTCTCGCCTATGGTCAGAGAAAGGTCCGAGAAATCCATGCCGCCGACCAGCAGCCCTATGGGCGGCATTATCATGTCCTCGACGGCGGAATTGACGATGGCTCCGAAGGCGGCGCCGATTATCACGGCGACCGCGAGGTCGAGAACATTGCCCCTCATCGCGAAATCACGGAATTCCTTGAGCATCACACCCTCCTTCCTATGATGGAGAGGCACGGCGAACAGGATCGCCGGCCCCGGGCCCCCGCCGGGAGCCCCGTCAACCGCCTCAACCGCCGGTGTAGCAGGGCGCGGAGCCGTCCAGGTCGTCCAGGGTCACCGCCCATTCGACCGCACCCATCACGGGGGTGTTCCTGCGGGTGTAGGTATCCCCGTCCTCGTCGATCAGCCTGATGCTGTAGATGCCGGTGGGAAGCTCGATGGTCATGGACTCGCCCTCGGTGAGCGTGGAATCGCCGAGCCTGTCCTCACCCCAGCCGGTCGCACCGAACGG
>LKHC01000132.1 GCA_001618605.1 Candidatus Fermentibacter danicus | reverse complement strand
CTTTCGCTGCACACCGATCTTACGATGGGCAGGACAGCCGTATGCGCCGGGTGCTCCCTGTATCCTTCCAGGGCCTCCATCGACTCGAACTCCGAAAACAGCACGATCTCGGACGACTCCGGCTGGGAGGACCTGCCCACGCCGACCTCGAGCCTCTTCAGACCCGGAATCCGCCCGTTCAGGGATTCGAGCGCCCTCTTCACGCGAAGGGCATTTACCGGCCCGGCGCCGGGCTCCCCGCTCTCCCTGACCTTCCACATCACGACGTGCCTGACCATCTTCCTCCGCTCCGCGGGTCGCACCCGCTGGACAAGGACCATGAAGCGGAATATACCCCTGCGGGCCCGGGGCGGGTCCACAGGCGCAAGTGCCGCCGGGAGGCCGCAGCATGCCGCTCGAGATACACCCCGACGACCTGATGTTCCGCTTTTCAAGAAGCGGCGGGCCGGGAGGGCAGAACGTCAACAAGGTGAGTACGGCGGTGAGGCTCGTGTACCGCTATGCCGGGTCGCAATTCCTGACGGACGGGCAGAAGGCTCTTCTCGCGGCGGTCGCGACCACGACCCGCGACGGCGAATCGGTGATAGTCGTCGAGGCCGACACGCACCGCACGCAGGGCATGAACAGGGCGCTGGCGCTCAGAAAGCTCCAGGAGATCGTGGACAGGGCCCTGGAACCGCCTCTGCCCGAACGGGTTGTCGTCATCGGCCTGCCTGCCTCCGCGAAGGCCGTCAGATCGAGGAGGAAGAAGAGGCGTGGGGCGGTGAAGGCCTCCCGCCGCGCCCCCCTCGAGGAGGATTGGGAGTAGCTACCGCTGCCGTTATCGTCGTTCAGTAACCTGCGGCCCGGCGAAATGCCGGAATACGCCCCGTCCCGCGCGGGTTCTGCCGTCTCCGCTCCGGTGGTCGAGGCGCGGATGCGGGCGGAACCCCGACGATCATCAAGGGCCCGCTTGCGACGGGCATGCCGCATCGAGCCCGCAGGCTTCCGTCACGTCAGTCGAAGAGAGACTTGATCCCTGCCCGGGTGTCCGATTGGAGGACTGCACCCAGGGATTCAATGCGCCCGTCGAGATCAGGAGGTTCTTTCCGGACATCGTCGACGGCTGTATTCCCGGGGTATTCGTCAGAGCCTGGCGCCTACCCCCAGGGACAGCTCCATCACGTCCATGGAGAGGTCCATCAGCCTGAAGCCATCATCCTCGAGGCCGGTGTTGAGCCAGAGCCATCTGGCTCCCAGCCCCAGAACGAGGTTCGGCGTGAGGTTCCAGTCGACTCCGAGCTGCGCCGTGGGCGTGACGCACGCCGGGAGATCGAGGGAGTCCAGGCTGCCGCTCGTCTCCCGGAACAGGACCGCTCCGCCGCCTGCGCCGATATAGACGTCGAATCGGCCTCTCGGGAGGGGCCTGCACTGGAGCGAGAGCGTGACCGGCAGGAACTTCACGGAACCCATGGAGTCCTCCCCGTCGCCTTCGGCCGCCTCGTGGGTGGCGCAGGCCGCCGAGAACTCGACGCCGAACAGGGGCGACAGGGCTCTGGATACCGAGGCCGCGATGTAGACGGCGCTGAAGAACTTCATATCCTCCGCGCCGGTATAGGTATCGATCCCGTCGATGCATACACGGGGCGAAACGGTCCAGTCCCCTTCGCCGCCCCAGACCGCCGCCGATGCAAGGAACAGGATAAGCATCGTCCGCATGTGAAGCCTCCGGCCCGGCGCCGGGCGAAGCCGCCCGCGCCCTGAACGGAATCCCTGCGTTCCCGCGGCTGCTACCTGAGCAGCGTGGCCAGCCTGGAGGTCGAGCCGGCGGGGGTCTCGATCCTCAGGATGTAGAGGCCGTCCGGTACCCCGGCGCCCGGGGTCCAGGTTACGCTCCGAGCGGCGGGCCCGGTCTCGCCGTCGAAGACGGTGTCGACCAGGCGCCCGGCCAGATCCCTGACCTCCACCGTCAGATGCGAGGACTCGACAAGGGTTATCTCCAGGGAAACCTCGGACGAGAACGGGTTGGGGCCGAAGCTCCCGACCGAAACTCCCGGTACGGTTTCGCGGCCGCCCTCGATGCCCGTTCCCGTGAACACGAACGAGTTGAACCAGGTGCCGGGGGCGAACCTGGGGTGGGCTTCGGAACGCCCGGAATTGTCGGAGGCGGCGATGTAGTATTGCACTGTCGTCCCGGCGGCGGCGCCGGGGATCAAGGCCTGGTAGATGTCGCTCCCCGACGGCGTCATCGTCGCCTGAGTGAAGGAACCGGAGGTGCCGTACCTGTAGAAGAGCCTCGTCGCCGTGAGGTCGTTCGAGGGGTGGCAGCGTATGAAGGCGCTGATCACGACCGGCACGTTCGCGGTCTGGTTGGCTCCTGCGGGAGTGTGGTCGATCCAGAGCATCTGCGGATCCGTGACGCCCATGGTGCGGCAGTGGAGGGCGTCGGTGTTGAGCCATTCGCTGTAGTAGAAACCGACGACGTCGTATCCCGGAAGGGCGGCCCGGTAGGACGCCAGGGCCGGCGCATCGTTGCCGGTGTTCCAGGTCGGCACATAGACCCTGTCGTTCAGGATCAGGCTGTTGGCATAGCCCTCCGTGCCGCTGGAATACACCCGGAACACCTGGTAGGGCGAACCGTACGGGCTCGTCATCCCCCCGATCAGGTCGGCGATGGATTCGAGCGCCGCATAGTCCTGGTGGGAAGGCGGCACCTGGAGGATCAGTATCCTGTCGGGCGCCAGCAGCTTGCTCCAGCAGTCTATGTGGTCGATATAGGACGCCTGCGGGTCCTCGGGGGTGAAGTAGTCGTCCACGCCGCAGTAGAGGAGCATCTGGGAATCCACCCAGTCCTCGCCTGCAGGGTTTTCGTCGATCACCACGTCGGTGGACATGGCCGCGCCGAGGCCGGTGGACATGTAGTTGCCGCCGGTGTGGATGATGTCGGACGTGTAGACGGGAATGCCCCAGGCGCTGCCCAGCGCGATCGGGAAGCCGTCGTCGTCGGGCCTGGGCCTGTTGTAGTCGAAGTCGAAGATCCCTGCGGTGCCGTCGGCGAGCATCAGGAACCACGGGCCGTAGTCCCTCACCCAGATGGAGTTGGTGGGCGCGGTCACGAAACCCACGTTCGACATGTTCACGCCCTGCGCCGTGAACGCGGACGTGACACCGGCCTGCTCCGACGCCTGGCAGATCACCCACACCCTGGTGTGGTTGGAGAAGTCGACGATCACGCCGTAGGGAAGCCCCAGGGGCCAGCGGATCAGGACGCCCGTCATCGGCTCGAACTCGCCGGGGCTCCTGACGCCCTCGCCGGGAGGCGGGGTAGCCGAGTAGTAGGTGCCGATCTCGTCGAGCCTCAGCAGTTCCTCTTCGGTGAAGCCGATCGGGAGCAGTTCCTCGGTTCCGCAGACCGACGTCTCTGCGTATGCCGTGAATGCCATGAAGGCTGAGAAGACGACTAAAAACCTCATCGCATCCTCCTCCCCGGAGCTATTTGAGAGCCTCCCCGCCGCCGAACCTCCTGGCCGGATCGAAGGCGGCGAGCACCTCCGAATCGCCTGGACGCATGGTCCCCGTTATCAACCTCGACACCAGCGCCCCGGTTCCCGGGCCCAGCATGAAGCCCTGTCCGCACATCCCCAGCGCGGCGATGTGGTTCTCGGGGCCGACTCTGCCGATGAGGGGCGAGCCGTCGGGGGTCTGGGGGTATGTGCCCCTCCAGGTGCGCCTGACCTTGAGGTTGGCGAGCCTGGGCAGGAGCCCCACCATGCGTTTCGCGACCAGCGGCAGGAACTCCGAGGTCTCCCGCGTGCAGATCCCCTGTATCGGAGGGTCGGGGGTTATGCAGAACACCACCTGGCCCGTCGTGTGCTGGTAGAAGTAGTAGTTGACGGAGCCCGGTATGCTCCGGATGTCCACGACCATCGGGGTGAAGAACCTCTCCACAGCCTCGGTCACGCCGGCCTCGTGGCAGTCCGGGTCCACCTGGACCTCGGCTCCGGCCATCCCGGCGACCTCGCGGGCACGGGAGCCCGAACAGTTTACGACCCATCCGCAGGGATAGCGCCCGGAACCTGTAACGACGGCCGCAACGCGGTTCCCGCGTATCTCCATGCCGGTGACCGCCTCGCCGAATCGGAATTCCGCCCCGGCCCTCCTGGCCTTTCGACAGAAGGCGCATGCGGACTCCATGGGGCTGGCGCTGCCGTCGCCCGGCGACCAGGTTCCGCCGAGAAGGCCTTCGCGCCTGATGCCCGGCACTATGCTCGCGATCTTATCCGGGTCGGCCCAGTCTATGTCCAGACCGGCCGACCGCTGCACCGGCAGAATTTTCTTCAGGAGGTCTGCGATGCCCTGGTCGTAGGCCACGTAGGTGTATCCGCCCCTGAGCCAGCCGATGTCGTCGCCCTCGGAATCCCTCCAGGTGCTGAAGATGGAGATGGAGTCGAGGCAGAGGCGAACCTTGGCCGGTTCGCTGTGCGTGGCCCTTATGCCGCCTATGGCGCACTTGTTGCTGCCCTGGCCGGCGGATGCGTTTCCGTCCAGGCACAGGACGCTGAGCCCGCCGGACGCGAGGTACATGGCGGTCGGCGTGCCGACGCTGCCGGCGCCTATCACTACCGCATCGTAGGACTTGCTCATTCTTCGCACCTCCCGCAGAAGAACCCCAGCGGGGTCTCGGCGAAGAGAGGCCTTTCCGTGAGAGGTTCGATCTCCGAGGGAGGGATTCCCTCCTCGCGGACGATCCTGGCGAGGAGCGTCCTGCACGTCTTCCCTCCGCATGCGCCGAACCCTGCCCGGGTCAGCGTCTTAAGCTCGTTGAGGTCCCGGACCCCTTCCCTCAGGTGCCTCCGTATCGCGCCTGCGGTCACCCGTTCGCACCGGCAGACGATCGCGTCATCCTGCAGCGGGAGAGTCCTGGGGGCCGGTTCCGGATACGCGACGGACTCGTCCTGTATCCGCACCCCCGCAACCCTCGCGGCGACGTCGGGAGAGGTCCGGATGCGAAGCAGTACGGTCTTCACGCCGCCGGGCGCCTCCCTCGTCCGGAGCAGGACTCCCCTGCCCAGATGGGCGCCCTCCCGGTCGACGAGATCCATCGGCGTGCCCTCCGTGAGGGCCGAGGCATCCAGCTCGAAGGGAACCGTGACGACCGGGTTCAGGGGATCGTTCCTGAAGTCGACCAGAGTGATGGCCAGCCCGGGGCAGATCGAGACGCACTTCCCGCAGCCCGTGCACCCGTCGGAGTACTCCGGTATCCCCAGAATGGGGTGGCCCTGCGTGCCGATGAGATTCTTCGGGCATGAGGTCATGCACGGGTTGCAGGGTATCTCCTGAGTGCAGTGCAGGACGGGGAAGACCCCCTCCCTGCGCTCCGGCACGGAATAGGGATGCACGGCGCCGCCAGGGCTCTTCAGGACTTCGCCCTTCGAGATCCAGTCGACGGGGGGCTTCGAGAGGCAGAAGCCTAGAGTGCAGGCTATCTCCATACCCCGTATTCTGCCCGAGAACATCGCCGCACTGGCCTCAGCTATCTCATCCGCATCGCCGGCGGTCGATACGGGGATGCCGAACTCGACGGCCTTGCGGTGGAATTCGTTCACGGGGTCGAGCCCGACGGCTATCAGCAGGGTGTCCACGGAGAACGACCTCTCCGTTCCCGGCACTGGCCGGAAGTTCCCGTCGACTGCGGCGATCGTCACGGCTTCGAGCGATTCGGAGCCGTGCGCGGCGAGTATGGTGTGCCCGGTCAGGATGGGGACGCCGAGCCTCCTGATCTTGTCCGCGTGCACCTTGTAGCCGCCGCATGCCGGCATCGCCTCCACCAGGCCGACCACCGCCATCCCTGCCTGGAGGGCGTGGTACGCGGCGATCAGGCCCACGTTGCCGCCGCCGACGATGAAAATCCGCTCGGAGGAGCGGATCAGATCGCGGTTCACCAGGGTCTGGAAGGCGCCCGCGCCGTAGACTCCGGGAAGGGTGTTGCCGGGGAACACGAGGGACTTCTCCCTGGCGCCCGACGCCACGAGGAGGTGCCGGGGCCTCACCATCGCGTATCCGCCGGGTTTCCTCACCCCGACGATGCCGTCGGAGAAAACGGCCAGAGCCGTGCTGGATGTCCAGACCTCGACCGAGGGGTGGGAGGCGATCTGCCCGGCCAGTATCGAGGCGATCTCTATGCCGCGGGTGCCGGCGTAGCAGTCCTCCTCCGAGCCGAAGAACTTGTGCGTCTGCAGCACGAGCTTTCCCCCCGGCCTGTCCTTGTCGTCCACCAGGATGGTCCTGGCGCCTGCACGGCCCAGCTCGAGGGCCGCGGCAAGGCCGGCCGGCCCTGCGCCGATGATCAGGACGTCGGTATCGACGGTCACCGGAGCGGCAACTGCAGGCCCTGGAACGTCGGCGAGGGCCGGCAGGCCGTTCACGCTGCGCACGTCCATGCCTTCGGCGAGGGGGGTGACGCAGCTCTTCTGAATCACGCCGTCGATGAGGAGGCTGCACTGGGAACACTGGCCGTTTGCACAGAAGATGCCCTGCGCGCCGCCGTCCGCGGCATGATGTCCGAAGACCCTTGCTCCGTTGGCGAAGAGGGCGGAGGAGACCATTTCGCCCTTCCGGCCCATGATTTCCCGCCCGTCGAACCTGAACCGGACGTATTCCGGTTCCGGGCAGGGCAGGACTGGATGGCTGGAGATGCGTTTCTGTACGCTTCCTGTGGACACTTCTTCCGCTCCCTGGAGACCCTTGGGGTCGTAGTTTGGGTTTTCGACGGGGCCGTCCGGCCTGGCCGCTCGAAACTATACGGAGCCCTCTCCTGGAGGGCAATCAGCGCGCCAGCTTCCTTCCCCTGCCCTGCTCCCACTTGATCGCGAATCCGGGCCTCCTGGTCTTTCGCGCAGGCAGGAAGCCCCGGCAGGAGGGATACTTCGAGCAGCGCCAGACCTCGATGTGCGGATACCGGTGGAACGTACAGGGAGAGCCGCAAAGAGGGCATGAGTGTTCGAGGGAGGCCTCCGCGGTGTCCTTCCTGGCCTCCGCGTCGAGTTTTTCGAGCGCCCTGCGCCTCTCCGAGGCTCCTCCGGTCTCGGAGAAGACCTGCCTGAGCAGGAACAGGAGCAGGAAGGCGCCCGCGACGAACAGGAAGACCTGTATTCGGTCCAAGGGAAGAGACTCCTTAGTGCGTTGACAGATACGCCGCTGTCGGGTAGATAACCAGTTCCGGCCTGTCCGGGTCAGGCCAGCGGATGCCTTCCAAATATATCGTTTCATCTTAAGGGAATCATCAGGAACGGAATGGAGACGGGGTTGAAGGAGCATACTTCTCAAACACTCAGGACTGTTGCGGTAATCGGGCACGGGTCGGTCGGCAAGACCAGCCTCTGTGACGCCATGCTCTTCGCTGCGGGCGCGGTCGAGCGCCTCGGGAGCGTATCCGACGGTTCGAGCGTGTTCGATTTCACATCCGAGAGCCGCGATCGCAAGCAGAGCCTCTCGGCGTCCATTGGAACATGCGAGTATGCTGACCACACGCTGAACATCATCGACACCCCCGGCTTCGCGGACTTCTACGGCGAGACGATCGGCGCGATCGGCGTAAGCGACGGCGCCGTCCTCGTCCTGGACGCCGGAGCGGGCGTCGAGGTCGGCTCCCTCCAGACCTGGGGCTTCGCCGCCCAGGCCGAAGTGCCTGTTCTCGTCTGGGTGAACCGCATGGACCGCGAGAACGCCGATTTCGACAGGGTTATGAGCCAGCTCCGCGAGACCCTGAACAGGCGCTGCCTGGCCCTGACGGTCCCGATAGGCTCCGGCCCCTCCTACAAGGGCTACATGAACGTTCTCACCGGGAAGGCGTTCGACAGGGCCGGCAAGGAGATGCCCGTCCCCTCCGACGAGGCGGCCAGGCTCGAGGGCTTCCGCAAGGAGCTTGTCGAGGCCGCTGCGGAAACCGACGAGGCTCTCATGGAAAGCTTCTTCGCGAACGACACTCTCACGCCCGAGGAACTCTCGAAGGGGCTGAAGGCGGCTGTCGCAGGCAGGAGCCTGTTCCCGGTTCTTTCGGGCTGCTCCGTGCCCGCAGTGGGCCAGGCCTCCCTCCTGGAAGCGATCGTTTCGCTCGTCCCCTCGCCTCTTTCCGGCCGGCCGGCCGGGACAGTCGAGGGCACGGACGAGACGGCGGTCGCCCCGGACCCGTCGGGGCCGTTCGTGGCCAGGGTTTTCAGGGCGACGATAGACAAGCACGTCGGCGACATGGTCTTCTTCCGCGTCCTGCGGGGAACCGTGGACGGCGCGATGGATGTCGTCAACACCAGCAAGGGCGTGACCGAGCGGCTGGGCAACTACTACTACGTCTCCGGGGCGAAGCGCACCGACGCGTCCAGGCTCGTAACCGGCGACATCGCCGCCGCGGCCAAGCTCAAGGCCACTACCACCAACGACACCCTTGCGGACAAGCAGAAGCAGGTCTCCCTCGCGCCCATCTCCTTCCCGAACCCCGTGCACAGGGCGGCCATCGCCCCTAAGAAGCGCGGCGAGGAGGACAAGATGGGAGCCGGGCTCACCAAGCTCGCCGCACTCGACCCGACTCTCCAGTTCAAGAATGAGGCCGATATCGGGCAGACCACGCTGTCGGGCATGGGTGAGCAGCACCTCGCGACGGTTCTGTCCAGGCTCAAGGATCTCTATTCCGTCGAGGCCGAGCTGTCCAAGCCGAGGATCGCGTACCACGAAACCATTTCCAAGACGGTCAGCGGTCAGTACAAGCACAAGAAGCAGACCGGCGGCCGCGGGCAGTACGGGCACGTATTCCTGCGCCTCGAACCCATGCCGCGCGGCGAGGGCTTCGAATTCGCGAGCGAGGTCGTCGGCGGAACGGTTCCCACGAAGTTCATACCCGCCGTGGAGAAGGGCGTCACCGAGGCTCTGGACCGGGGCCCCGTCGCCGGGAGCAAGGTCGTGGACGTGAAGGCCGTCGTGTATGACGGCTCCTACCATGCCGTGGACTCCTCGGACATGGCCTTCAAGCTCGCTGCCAGCAAGTGCTTCAAGCAGCTCATGCTGGAGGCGGCTCCGCAGGTGCTCGAGCCCGTCATGTCCCTCGAGATAACCGTTCCGGACGAGTTCATGGGCGACGTGATCGGCGACGCCAACTCCAGGCGCGGCAAGATACTCGGCATGGATGCCGAAGGCGGCTTCCAGGTGATAAGGGCGCTGGTGCCCGAGGCGGAACTCTACCAGTACACGAGTTCGCTGCGGTCTCTGACGCAGGCCAGGGGAAGCTTCACCCAGTCGTTCTCCCACTACGAGCCCGTGCCGCGCGAAGTCCAGGAGCGCATCATGTCCGAGGTCACGAGGGAAGAGGAAGAGTAGACTTGAGCGGCCGCTTCAGGCTCCTGTCGACGATCCTGGCGGCCGTTGCTGCATCGGGGCTCGTCCTCCCCTCCAGTGCGTTCGCGGACAACCCCGGAGGAGGGTCGTCGAGCTCCGAAGACTCCGCTTCGCTCAGCGCATATATCGCGATAGGAGCCGGTGTCGTGGTGGCGGGCCTGCTGCTTCTCGACGCCCTGTCCGATTCCGACGCCGAGCCTGTGCCGGCGGACGGACCCTCCCGGGCTCCCGATACGGCTCCCGGAACCTCGACGGGCATAGACTGGTCGAGCGTCGTCCCGGCAGGCCCGGCTCGGGTTAACGCGATCACGGTCGTTCCCCGGGAAGCGTCGCTTCAGGATCGGGCCGGACGGCTCATCCAGGAGCTCGACCGCGTTTCCGGGTTTCCGGTCTACGATGAGCCTGTGATCCTCGGGGGGGCATCCGGAGCGGAAGCCTACGCCCTGGCCAGGGATTTCTTCGACGCGGGCTGGATGGTCGCCCTCTCTTCGGAGGCCGATTCCGTCCGGATTGAGATCTACGGGCCCGGGGGGCTCCTCGATTCGAGGTGCATCGCTCCGGACGAGGAGGCGGCCGCCGCCGGATTCGTAATCGATGCCCTGACAGCCGCCGGATACTGAGATATCGTGACAGGGAAGCTCCGAGGGAGGAACCGATGAAAATCCCGCTCTGCGTGCTCGCTGTTCTGACACTGGCCGGCGCCGCATCGGCGGACGGGATGCTCGTGAGCATCCCGCTCGACGCCTCGGCCGTCAACATGGACGCAGTGGGACCCTACACCAGAGTCTCCTACGACGGAGCGACCATAATCAACGGAGAGGGACTGCCCTCCCTGCCGGTGCTTCCGGTCAAGGTCGCCCTCCCCACAGGAACGATCGCCCGCGGCATGACCGTGGTCGAGGCTTCCTATACGCCTATGCGGGGCAGGTTCGAGGTCATGCCCAACGGCCCCGCCCTGCCATTCTCGGTCGAGCACGAAGTAAGGCCTGTCGTGCTCGACACTCACATATACGGCAACGACGTCCAGTTCCCGTTCGAGACCGCCGAGCTGAAGGGGTCCGGCCCCATCCTCGGGATACCGGTCGCCTCCCTCAACGTCTATCCCGTCCGCTGGAACTCCGTCAGCGGCCGTATCGAGACACTGACCTCCCTAACGGTATCGCTGGACATCGTGAACTCCGAGGAGGCCCGCACGATCCTGCGCCGCTCCGATCAGAGCGAGCGGCGCTCGATGGACATCGTGCGCTCCATGGTGGTCAACCCTGAGGCGGTATCGCACTCCGGCGCCAGCATCGTCGAGCCCAACGAGCTGGCCTACGGCGAGTACGTGATCATTTCCCATCAGGACTACGTTGGGGCCATGCAGAGGCTGGCCGACTGGAAGACGGCCAAGGGCGTTCCAACCAGGGTCGTCAACGTGACCTGGATCCAGTCCCAGTACAGCGCCTACGATCTTCTGCAGGAGATAAGGGCCTTCCTGACGGACTGCCGCACCGAGGGCGTCGAGTACGTCCTCATCGTCGGCGACGACGACAGGATCGCAGGCAGGCATGTAATGCTCGATGTAGACAGCACCTCTCCCCAGCCGGAGGCCCCCTGCGACATCTACTTCGCAGACAACAACGACACCGCTCCCGGAGCCGACAGGTGGGACTCCAACGGGAACCGCGTCTGGGGCGAGTACGGCATCGATCAAATGGACTACCACCCCGACTTCTGGGTCGGCAGGGCTCCAGTCAGGTCCGTCGCGGACGCAAACCTGTTCATAGACAAGGCATTCACCTACGAGCATCTCTCCGGCAGCGCATACGACTACTTCGAAACCGCTCCCGAGGAGATGCGCCTCGGCTTTTCCACCGGCTACCTGTGGTATGACCAGTACCACGAGCCACCAATCGACGTATATGGAAGCGCGCTGGCCTATCTGGTCGATAACTACTTCCCCGCCTCATGGGAGATCGAAGGCTGCCACGAGGAAGTCCCGCCGGGCAACAGCGCCGCCATCACCTCCGCCATGATCAATGCCGGGCCGCATCATGTAATGCACGCCAGCCACGGCGAAACGACGCACATGTACACCGCCCACGGCGACATGTGGACGACGACCCACATCCTTTCGCTCACCAACATGTCCGGCACTGGCACGATAGCCATCTGGAACTCGATGGCCTGCCACATAGGCGCTTTCGACACCGAGACATGCTGCAGCGACGCCTGGGTGCGCGCCGCGAACGGCGGCGGCTTCGGCGCCTTCAACTGCAGGGACGGCTGGGGAATGAAAGGCGTCGAACCGGGCACCAGCCTCAGCAACGACATCGTCAGGCAGTTCTACGTGGAGTACATGCAGAACGGCGTCTACAACCTCGGCCCCGCTCATGCCGTCAGCGTCGACAGGTTCCTTCCCCCGGATGACGCCTACTGGCACTGGTGCACGATGGAATACAACCTGATGGGCGACCCCGAACTGCCGATGTGGTCGACGCAGGCCTCCAGCATGGCCGTGACGCATCCTTCCTCGATTAACTCCACCGGAAACGTCACAGTCACCGTCACCGGAGACTCCGGGCCCCTGCCGAACGCCCGCGTGTGCCTGCAGAAGGGCGACTGGCAGACCGGCGAGGTCTACAAGGTCGGAACCACCGACGCCTCGGGCCAGGCGACCCTCTATGTCAGTCCGGCGAGCACCGGTCCCATGTCCGTGACCGTCTGGGCGCGCGACTGCAACAGCTACCGCGGTACGATCCAGGTAGTGGGCATCGGCATCGAGGAGACCGAGGGGCCCGCCGGAGCGTTCGCCATGGGCTCCCCGAACCCCAGCCCCGCCTTCTCGAGCGCCGCTATCGAATTCACGATGGGCAGCGCGGGCCGCGCCAGCCTGACCGTGTTCGACATGGCCGGCAGGATCGTGACCAGCCTGCTCGACACGGAGCTTGCCCGGGGCGGTCACTCCCTGGTCTGGAACCTCGAGTCCGCAAGCGGTTCGAGAGTCCCGGCCGGCATCTATACGATCCGCTTCGAGGCTCCGGGCTTCGCAGCCTCACGAAACCTCGTGGTCCTGAGGTAACCCTATCAGATCGTTTTTAACATCTGGACCAAACTCGGCTCTCCGGGTATCATCCCCGCTTCCCCGGATTCATCACAGGCCCGGCTCGGGTGAACGCGATCACGGTCGTTCCCCGGGCGTGTCGCTTCAGGATCCGGACGACTCATCAGGGAACTCGACCGTGTTTCCGGGTTTTCAGTATATGATCAGCGTGTGATCCTCGGGGAGGCATCCGGAGCGGATGCCTGTGCCCCGGCCAGGTTTTCTTCGACGCGGGCTGGATGGTCGCCCTCTCTTCGGAGGCCGGTTCAGTACGGTTGGGGATTTACCGGAGGTGCATCGCTCAAGACGGAAAGGCGGCCGTCGTCGGATTCGTCACGATGCTGACAGCCGCAGGATACCGAGAGATCGGAACATGGAAGCTCCAAAGGAGGAACAGATGAAAATCCTGCTCTGCGTGCTCGCTGTTCTTACGCTGGCCGGCGCCGCATCGGCGGACGAGATGCTCGTGAGCATCCCGCTCGACGCCTCGGCCGTCAACATGGACGCAGTGGGACCCTATACCAGAGTCTCCTACGACGGAGCGACCATAATCAACGGAGAGGGACTGCCCTCCCTGCCGGTGCTTCCGGTCAAGGTCGCCCTCCCCACGGGAACCATCGCCCGCAGCCTGACCGTGGTCGAGGCCGCATACACGCCGGTGCGTGGCAGGTTCGAGGTCATGCCCAACGGCCCCGCCCTGCCGTTCTCGGTCGAGCACGAAGCAAGGCCTGTCGTGCTCGACACTCACATATACGGCAACGACGTCCAGTTCCCGTTCGAGACCGCCGAGCTGAAGGGGTCCGGCCCCATCCTCGGGATACCGGTCGCCTCCCTCAACGTCTATCCCGTCCGCTGGAACTCCGTCAGCGGCCGTATCGAGACACTGACCTCCCTAACGGTATCGCTGGACATCGTGAACTCCGAGGAGGCCCGCACGATCCTGCGCCGCTCCGATCAGAGCGAGCAGCGCTCGATGGACATCGTGCGCTCCATGGTGGTCAACCCTGAGGCGGTATCGCACTCCGGCGCCAGCATCGTTGAGCCCAACGAGCTGGCCTACGGCGAGTACGTGATCATTTCCCATCAGGACTACGTTGGGGCCATGCAGAGGCTGGCCGACTGGAAGACGGCCAAGGGCGTTCCGACCAGGGTCGTCGACGTGACCTGGATCCAGTCCCAGTACACCGCCTACGATCTTCTGCAGGAGATAAGGGCCTTCCTGACGGACTGCCGCACCGAGGGCGTCGAGTACGTCCTCATCGTCGGCGATGACGACAAGATTGCAGGCAGGCATGTAATGCTCCGTGCGGGCAGCAATCAGGAGCCGCTGGCCCCCTGCGACATCTATTTCGCCGACAACAACGACACCGCTCCCGGATACGACAGGTGGGACTCCAACGGAAACCGCGTCTGGGGCGAGTACGGCATCGATCAGATGGACTACCACCCCGACTTCTGGGTCGGCAGGGCTCCCGTCAGGTCAGTCGCGGATGCCAACCTGTTCATAGACAAGGCATTCACCTACGAGCATCTCTCCGGCAGCCTGTACGACTACTTCGAAACCGCTCCCGAGGAGATGCGCCTGGGCTTCTCCACCGGCTATCTGTGGGATGACGCCGGCGTACCCGTTTACGGAAGCGCGCTGGCCTATCTGGTCGATAACTACTTCCCCACCACCTGGGAGATCGAAGGCTGCCACGAGGAGGTCCCGCCCGGCAATACCCCCGCCATCACCTCCGCCATGATCAATGCCGGGCCGCACCATGTAATGCACTCCAGCCACGGCGGCGAGACGGAGATGTATACCTCCTACGGCAACAGCTGGACGACGACCCACATCCTTGCGCTCAACAACATGTCCAGCACTGGCACGATAGCCATCTGGAACTCGATCTCCTGCCTCATAGGGGCATTCGACACCCAGACCTGCTGCGGCGACGCCTGGGTGCGTGCCGCGAACGGCGGCGGCTTCGGCGCCTTCAACTGCAGGTACGGCTGGGGGATGACCGGCGTGGCGCCGGGCACCGGCCTCAGCAACGACATCGTCAAGCAGTTCTATGTGGAATACAGGCAGAACGGCGTCTACAACCTCGGCCCCGCTCATGCCGTCAGCGTCGACAGGTTCCTTCCCCCGGACGACGCCTACTGGCACTGGTGCACGATGGAGTACAACCTGATGGGCGACCCCGAGCTGCCGATGTGGTCGACGCAGGCCTCCAGCATGACCGTGTCGCATCCTTCCTCGATATACTCGCCCGCAAGCGTCACAGTCACCGTCACCGGAACCTCCGGCCCCCTGTCGGGCGCCCGCGTGTGCCTGCAGAAGGGCGACTGGCAGACCGGCGAGGTCTACATGGTCGGCACCACCAACTCCTCGGGCCAGGCGACCTTCAATGTCAGTCCGGCGACAATCGGTGAAATGTCCGTGACCGTCTGGGCGCGCGACTACAACAGCTACCGCGGTACGATCCAGGTGCTGGGCTTCGGCATCGAGGAGACCGAGGGGACCACCGGAGCGTTCGCCATGGGCTCCCCGAACCCCAGCCCCGCCTTCTCGAGCGCCGCTATCGAATTCACGATGGGCAGCGCGGGCCGCGCCAGCCTGACCGTGTTCGACATGGCCGGCAGGATCGTGACCAGCCTGCTCGACACGGAGCTTGCCCAGGGCGGTCACTCCCTGGTCTGGAACCTCGAGTCCGCAAGCGGTTCGAGAGTCCCGGCCGGCATCTATACGATCCGCTTCGAGGCTCCGGGCTTCGCAACCTCGCGGAACCTCGTGGTGCTGAGGTAACCCCCCCGGGGAGCCTCAGGCTCCCCACAGCCCCGATATCATCGAGGGGCGCCGGTCCTCCGGCGCCCCTCCCCTTATCAGATCGTTTTTAACATTTGGACCAAACTCGGCGTTCCGGATACCCCCGCTTCTTCAGATTCATCCTGCGCGTTCCGCTGCGCTTGCCGGCTTCCCTACTCTATTCCTCCGGCAGACACAGCAGTATCCGATGCCGCCCGACCTGCGAGCCTGTCCAGGATGTCCTGCATCGCGGATGCGGTGGCTGTCTTCGAGTAATGGTAGACGAAGGGCCTGCCCTGGTCGCAGGCCTCCACGACTGCCGGATCCATAGGGATAGACCCCAGGAACGGCACGCCCATGTCATCGGCAATACTGCGGCCGCCACCCGAACTGAAAATGCCGGTCACCTCTCCGCACTTCGGACAGGCGAACCCGCTCATGTTCTCCACGATCCCGAGCACATCGACCCCGAGCTGCCTGCAGAAAGTGACCGACCTCCTGACGTCGACGGCCGACACCTTCTGCGGTGTCGTCACGATCACCGCGCCATCGACGGTCCCCAGAGACTGTAAGACGGTCAGAGGCTCGTCCCCCGTCCCGGGAGGCGAGTCGATTATCAGGTAATCAAGGTCACCCCATGCCACGTCGGACATGAACTGCCGTATCACCCCGGCCTTGAGCGGCCCGCGCCAGATCACGGCATCGTCCATGTTCCTCGTGAAGAAACCGATGGAGACGACCTTGATCCCGGCCACCACTACCGGCTCTATCTCACCCTCGCTCCCGCCGATGGACGACTCCTCGAGGCCCAGCATCGTCGGGATGCTGGGCCCGTGGATGTCGGTGTCCATCAGCCCGACCCTCCTGCCGGAAAGTGAGAGGGAGACCGCGAGATTGACCGCAAACGTGCTCTTGCCGACGCCGCCCTTGCCCGAAAGCACAACTATCTTGTGCCCGATCCGGTCCATGCGCCTGTTCAGCCTGTCATCCTCAAGGGTCTGTGAATTCGTCGGACAAGTCTCAGCCATCTCCGCTGTCTCCGATCGAGAGTAATTCCTCCCAGAGCCGCACGATCTCGGCGGCCGTGGGGGAGTCGGTTTCGACGACGGTCATCCCCGTCAGGAGGGACCTGGTGAAGCCAGGATCATACCCGATCCTGCCTGCCACCGGGACGCCTCTCTCCTTCATTGCAGACTCGATCCTCTCCGTGATGTCGGGGTTTATGTCGTGCTTGTTGATGCAAACCGCGGAGGGAACCGAAAAGTGTGCCGCCAGCGAGAGAACCCGCTCCAGATCGTGCAGCGCCGACAGGGAGGGTTCGGTGACGGCCAGGATCATCGAAGCCCCGGTGACCGAGGCGATGACAGGGCATCCGATGCCCGGAGGACCGTCGCAGATCACTGTTTCCAGGCCCTTCTCCGATGCGATCCTGCGAGCCTCCGTACGGACCAGCGATACGAGCCTGCCGGAGTTCTCCGCGGCCGGTGCCAGCCTCGCGTGAACAAGAGGACCGGTCCTGGCGGATGAAACCATCCAGACGCCGCAGTTTCTCTCCTCCATCAGTATGGCGCCGGACGGGCAGAACCTCGCGCACACCCCGCATCCCTCGCAGCCGACCGGATCGATCTGATAGATCCCACTCGTATCCCCGGATACAGCGTCGAAACGGCACAGCTCCAGGCACTTTCCGCAGGCGGTGCATGCCCCGGGGTCGATGACGGCCATGTGGCCGCTGAGGAACGCGTTCTCCCGTCCGGGAGAAGGCGTGAGGAGCATGTGCGTGTCGGCGGCGTCCACATCGCAGTCCACAACAACGACCGGCGCCGCCAGCACCGCCAGGGAGGCGCTCACGCTCGTCTTGCCGGTGCCCCCCTTGCCGCTCACGACGACTATCTCTCTCATTCCGGCCTCCGGTCACGGCCCTGACGGAACTCTCTCGTCATCCGTCCCCCGGCCATTGCAACAGTCCGCTCGCGTAGCAGTTCGAACAGGGATTTCCACCCCGGAATGGCATCTACCAGAAGTTCGCCCCTGGAATAGGCCTCGGCGGCCCTCCTGTCATCCGGTATTTCGAGGAGCACCGGTATGCCTCTCTCCTTCGCGAACGCTCCTACGTCCAGACCTTCAGGTCCGGTTCTGTTCACCACTATGCCGGCGGGAATGCCCACTTCAGCCACGGCGTTCACTGCGAGACCGAGGTCGTGCAGGCCGAAGGGGGTCGGCTCGGTTACGAGCAGAACCATATCCGCTCCGCGGATGGCTGCGATCATCGGGCAGGATGTGCCCGGCGGGCAGTCTATGATACAGGGTTCTCCGGCCCTCGAGCATTCCTTGACCGCGCGCACGAGGGGCGGGGCCATGGCCATCCCGACATCCAGCCTGCCGGTCACCAGTGTCACAGAACCGCATTCAGACCGCTCGACCGTCCCGATGCGGGACTCCTTCTCACTTATCGCCCCGCGGGGGCAGACCAGGGCGCATCCCCCGCAGCCGTGGCACATGCCGGGAAAAACCAAAGGAGCTGATCCAACGGATACTATCGCCTTGTAGGCACAGAACCTGCTGCACTCGCCGCAGGCGTCGCAGAGGCTCTCGTCGACTTCCGGAACCGGAATGCCGACCTCACGGGTCGTAATTATTCCGCCGTAAAGAAAAAGCGTGCAGTTGGGCTCCTCCACGTCGCAGTCGAGCAGTGTCACCCGGGTACCCATGCTCCTGGCCAGATTCACCGCCACGGTCGTCTTCCCGGTGCCGCCCTTCCCGGACGCCACAGCCACTGTGAAGGATCCGCCGCCGTTCACTTCGTGAAGAAAAGCCTGCAGAAGCAGTTCCCCTGGTCGCCTATCTCATCCTTCCATTCGGGGCAGGGACAGACCTTGTCCTTCCCGGGGTCGAGGGGATGCGACTGCTTGCAGGGGCAATATCTCCTGCCGGTTGCGACCAGGTTCTCGGTCATGAGACCCACCACCTTGTCGAGTCGCTCCATGTCCGGATTGAGGACGAGCCCCTCCCGGCCTGCGATGCCTTCCAGCTCTTTCAGAAGCTGTCCGTACTCCTTGTCATGCTTGGTCCAGGATGACATTCGTGTCACTCTCCCGTGATGGGGTCGATGCTCTACCAGTGAGTATCCACGTCGGCTTCCGAGAGCCGTGCGAGCCTGCCCTCCCGATGCATATCGAGGGCTTCGCCGACGGTGCAGGACGGCGCCGACCATACTTCGACTCCTGCATGCTTGAGGACTGCGAAGGCCTTCGGCCCGCAGTGCATCGTGACGAGGGCTTCCACACCCAGGTTCGCCACCCTCTCGGCTGCCTGGATCCCGGCGCCCTGTGCAGCCGAGATACCGGCTGTGTTGTCGATGGATTCGACAGTACCGCTATCGGTGTCCACGACGACTATCCTGGCGGCCCTTCCAAACCTCTCGTCCAGCATGGACTCCCGGTTATCCCCCTTCGAAGCGAAAGCTATCCTCATGCTGCCTCCTTTTGCATCCCCGACCGGCCGGTGCCGCCGAAGGAACATCCTTGACTGCGGCGTTTCCGGTCAGGACTTGTCTGCAGAGCCTTCCTGCGCTTCGAGGCTCCCGAGCCTCGCCTCTATGTCATCGAGAGCCTTCCTCAGCATGTCTGCCCGTGCCGAGAGCATGCGTCTCTCCTCCTCGGCGGTGTACTCGACCGATCCAACGGGAGCGGCCCCGGCCGCATACCCTCCCCGACCCGCCCCCCATCCCCTGCGACAAGCCAACCCGGGCCGCCGGAATCCGCCGGCTGCACCCGGCACACCCGCTCGGCCGCAGAAACCCAGTCCCCTGCCGATCGATGGACCCATTCCTCTCGGTCCAGTCCCGTCTCCACCCGGCATTTCCCTCTCCTTTCCGTTCAACTACGCTCTTACCATCCCTGCGCCGCACGCAGGGCAGACCATGCTTCCGCAGGGGATACCCCGCTCGTGCGGCTGCTCGAATCCACAGACCGGACAGCGACAGACGCCCGGGGCTCCCCCGTCCTCCGCCCTGCCGCGTCGACCGCGGCTGCACCCGGTTGAACCTCCACCGCCGGGGCCGCATCCGAATCCACCCCGCATGCCGCGTCTCCTTCCGCATCCAGGCATGGGATGCTCCTCCCGGAGATCCACGCCCCGTTTCAACGACTCTTCGATCTCGGAGACATCGCCAGAGATGAACGAGATCACTTCGATCCCGGCCGCTTCCAGGAGGTCCTTCAGGAACGGAGTGACGGCGCCGCAGACGAGTCGGTCCACGCCGATCTCCTGAAGTCTGCCGACCCTGGCCGGCCCACCCTCTGGAAGGGCCACTTTCTTGCCGGGCTCTTCGTCACTACCGAAGAGGGTCACGGAAACGGCAGTGTCGAACACAGGTGAAATCCGGCCGCGCCAGCAGGCTATCGCTGTCCTCATGCGCCACCTCCTGTAATAGATATAGCAATTCGCATGCCTGCGAAGGCTTCCAGATATATCATATTCTACAATAATGGAATATGATGTTGCATCAGAATCGTGGAAGCGGAGTTTGTCGCAAGATTGCAACAATAACGAAGATTCTGTTGCAATAGAGCTACAGCGTTCCGGTCAGCTTCCGTTCCGCTCGATTCCCAGGGCCTTCATCATCCTGTAGAGTGTGCTGCGATGAATGCCCAGATCCTTCGCAACTGCGGAAGGGCGGTCTCCCAGTCTCGCGAAGGCTGCTCTGATGGCGGCTGCATCCGTCTCCCTGCGGGTCTCCCTCATGCCCCGGAGGCGCTTGGCCGGGATCGTACCGCCGGACAGCTCCGGAGGGAGGCTTTCGATCCCGATGGTTTCCCCGCTGCAGACTATGAACGCTCTCTCGATGACATTTTCCAGTTCCCTGACGTTTCCGGGCCAGTCATGGGCCATAAGGATCGACAGCGCCTCCGGACTGATGCCGCGGATGGATCTGCCCTGTACCTTGTTGAGATGACCGATGAAGGAGTCGACGAGGATCGGGACGTCCTCCAGCCTCCTTCGTAGCGGCGGCATCTCGATGCGCATCACGTTCACCCGGTAGTAGAGGTCCTCCCTGAAGCCGCCCTCCTTCATGGCTGCGTGGAGATCGCGGTTCGTGGCGGTGATCACCCGGGCGTCGGAAGACTCGCTTCTGACGGCTCCCAGCGGCTCGAAGCGGCGATCCTGCAGGAAGCGAAGGAGTTTCACCTGCATGGGTGGGGCGAGTTCGCCTATCTCGTCGAGGAACAGGGTGCCTCCCCTCGCGAGCGCGAAGCGCCCGGGCTTGTCCTTCCCGGCTCCGGTGAAGGCCCCGGCCTTGTAGCCGAACAGCTCGGACTCGAGAAGGGTGTCGGGAAGGGCGCTGCAGTTCACGGCGACGAAAGGCCCCTGACTCCTCGGGCTCATGGAGTGGATGGTCCGCGCGAGCAGCTCCTTGCCGGTACCGGTCTCGCCCTGGACGAGCACGGTGCTCGTGCTGGCGGCGACAGCCGGGAGCACCTCGAAGATTCTCTTCATCAGAGGGCTCCTGCTGACGATATCCCCGGCCTCACACCTGCCTCTCAGTTCTTTCCGGAGAGCCTCGATCTCGCTCAGGTTGCGGAAGGTCTCGGCTCCTCCCGTTATCCTGCCTCGGGAGTCGCGGAGAACGGCGGTGGAGACGCTTATCGGCACTCTTCCGCCGTGGGCGTCTATGATGAAGCCTGTCCTCCCGATCACGGGGCGTCCACTGGCCAGAGTCTCCCTCAGGGCGCAGCCTGTCTCACACATGCTGCATCGGAAGACATCGGAGCAGACCTTTCCGACAGCCTCCTCCCTCGGAGTGCCGGTGATCTCCTCCGCGGCTCTGTTGAAAGTTGTGATGCGCCAGTCGGAGTCGACAGTGAACACACCGTCGGAGATGCTCTCCAGGATGGCTTCGGTGGTTGTCGCCCGCTTAGTCATGATTCATGCTAACAAAGACGCGCCCGGTGTGCAACCCGGGTCACAATCAGATCGTTTTTACAATCTGGACCAAATTCAGCTCTAAGGTATATCCTTCCTTATCTATACAGATAAATTGTCATTTTCCACGGCGACCGTAATCAATTCCCAACTGATTTTAGTCTATCCAACGATGAATCTGGCTCATTCGGGCCATGGATCGCCGGTCCACAACCCGCATAGAGGCTGGCAGTTCAAAAATATGACATGAATTTGGACCAGATGTTAAAAACGATCTGATCAGGGGCGGACGAGGTAGATTGCGGGGAGGGAGATGAGGGTCGTGGCGAACTTGATCAGTATGTTGGCCAGGATGACGGCGGCGATCGTCGTCCCGGGCAGCACGCCCGTGAAGGCGGCCAGGCAGAAGATCACGCTGTCCACCGGAATCGAGGCCGCGTTGCTGGCGAGGACCCTCATCCACTGGCGACCCTCGCCGAACCTTTTCACCCACAGCGAATAGACCTCGGTGTCGAGCAGCTCCGAGATGACCTCGGCGAGAATCGACGCCGCAACGATGCGCCACACCGGCGACAGGACCAGCCCGAAACCCTCCTGCGGACCCACGGACAGGTCGGGCTGCATGACGGAAACCAGCCGGAAGAGTCCCGCCATGAAAACATTGACCGCCGCCGCCGTGAAGATGAGCGCCCGGGCTGCGGCCTTCCCCGCCGCCTTGTGCACCAGATCCCTCAGCGTGAAGGTAAGGGGATAGACAAGCGTGCCTGCGTCCATGGAAAGCCCGGCGAGTGTGACGATCCGCAGGCTCGCGATGTCCGACATCATCTGGGCCGCCAGATAGCAGGCGGAGACGACCGCGATCGTCGAAGGCGAGGATGCCGGGCGTGCGTCCTTCCCCGGATCGGTTCCCGCCGGGAGAGAGAGCGTCACGGGATTATGTTGACGAGCCTGCCCGGTACGACGAGAACGCGCTTCGGTTCGGCCCCGCCCAGGATCTCCCTTATTCTGTCCAGCGAGAGGGCCGCACTCCGGACCTCGTCCTCCGTGGCGTCGACCGGAACGTCAATCCTGGCGCGCACCTTCCCCGCAACCTGCACGGCCAGCTCGACACTCTGCCGCACGAGGTCGGATTCGACCCATTCCGGCCAGGGCATCGTGTGGATGGAGGCGTCGCCGGTGGTGAAGCCGCATCGCCTGCCCAGCTCCTCGGAGATGAACGGAGTCATGGGAGCCATCATCACCAGCAGGTCACGCAGCGCCTCCCGCCATACCTGGAGGCATGTCCCCGCCTCCTCGCGGTTGGCGGCCAGGAAGTTGACGAACTCCATCATCGCGGCGACGCCGGTGTTGAACTGGAAGGTGTCGATGTCCTGGGTCACCTTCCGCACCGTGCGCGCGAGCTGGTATTTCAGATCCTTCTCGAAGTCGGCGTCGCGGGGCAGGAGAGGAGCGGCCTGGGTCTCCACCACGATGTTCCAGACCCGCCTGAGGAACCGGTAGGTTCCGGCTATGCCCTCTTCGCTCCATTCCAGCTCCGCCTCGAAGGGCCCCATGAACAGGATGTACAGTCTCAGGGCGTCCACGCCGTACTTCTGAACCATGTCGTCGGGCGTGACGACGTTCCCCCTGGACTTCGACATCTTCTGATGGTCCGCCCCCAGGAGCATGCCCTGGTTCAGCAGCACCCTGAACGGCTCCTGGAAATCCACCATCCCGGCGTCGTACATCACCTTGGTCCAGAACCGCGCGTAGAGCAGGTGCATCACGGCGTGCTCGGCCCCGCCGACGTAGAGGTCCACCGGGAGCCAGTACCTGACGGCCTCGGGATCGAAGGGCCCATCGGCGTATTTCGGCGAGGCGAACCTCAGGAAGTACCAGGACGAGCAGGCGAACCCGGCCATCGTGTTGGTGTCGCGCAGCGCATCCCCGCCGCAGTCCGGGCACTTCGTGCGGACCCACGAGTCCGCCCTGGCGAGGGGAGAGCGTCCGGTCTCGTCGGGCTCGTAGCTCTCCATGTCCGGGAGGGTCACGGGGAGATCGCGGTCGGGCACGATGCCGCAGGCCGGGCAGTGGATCATCGGGACGGGGGCGCCCCAGTACCTCTGACGGCTCACCAGCCAGTCGCGGATCCTGTACCGCATCGCCTTGCGTCCGTAGCCCTTCTCCTCGGCGCTGGAAGCCATGGCCTCCCGTGCCGCCGCGGAATCGAGGCCGGTGAACGGACCGCTGTCCATCAGCATGCCATCGGCGACCGTGGCAGCCTCCTCGACCCCCCGCGGCACACCACCGGGTGCGATGACCTCGCGGATGGGTATCCCGAACTTGCGCGCGAAGGCGTGGTCCCTCTCGTCATGGGCGGGGACGGCCATGATCGCCGCGGTGCCGTATCCGGCCAGGACGTAGTCCGAAACCCAGACAGGGATGCGTTCGCCGCTGAACGGATTGACGGCCGACGCGCCGGTGAAGACCCCCGTCTTATCCCTTTCGGCTGCGAGGGTTCTCTCGCGATCAGTCCTGGAGCGGGCGAGCTCGGCGTAGTCCCTGACGGACTTGAGCCTGTCCGGGGTGCAGAACCTCTCCAGATCCGGATGCTCCGGGGCTATCACGCAGAAGGTCGCCCCGTAGATCGTGTCCAGCCTGGTCGTGTAAACCGGTAGGACGGAGGTGCCCCCGGCGGGAAGCTCGACCACGAAGTCGACCTCGGCGCCCTCAGACCTTCCGATCCAGTTCCTCTGCATGGCCTTGATCCCCTCGGGCCAGTCGAGGCCGTCGAGATCGGCCAGAAGTCTGTCGGCGTAGGCCGTAATCCGGAAAAACCACTGGCGCAGGCGTTTGCGCGTCACTTCACCGCTGCAGCGCCAGCAGACGCCGCCGGCGGACTCCTCGTTCGACAGGACGATCCTGCAGGAGGGGCACCACATCTGGTCGCTCTCGTCCATGTAGGCCAGCCCGCGGTCGTAGAGGAGCAGGAAGAACGCCTGCGTCCACCTGTAGTACTCCGGAGAGCTGGAGTTGATCTCGCGATCCCAGTCGTAGCTGCACTCGATGAGCTTCATCTGCCTGCGGTAGGTGTCCGTGTTCGCCGCGGTCACCACGCTGGGATGCACGCCGGTCTTGATCGCGTACTCCTCGGCCGGCTGCCCGAAAGCATCCCATCCCATCGGATGCAGCACGTTGAAACCGGACATTCGCTTCTTCCGGCTGATCACGTCCGTCGGGATGTAGTTCCTGCAGTGACCTACCGAAAGCCCCGATCCGGACGGATATGGGAAGAAGTCCAGACAGTAGAAGGGTTCGGCTCCGGGCCTGGTGCCGGTGCGATACAGCCCGGCCTGCTCCCAGAAACTCCTCCATCTGTCTTCGATCGATCTGAAATCGTAGCCGTCCAAGGCGCAATCCTCCAGATGCCGGCCGGTTCGGACCGGATTATCGGTCTACGGATGCGTCAGACCTCCGGCGCCAGGGTTTCCTCTTCCATTTCCGCCGGCGTGACGATCCTGATTTCGTTTCCGTCGAGCTCGAATATGCAACCCGAAAGCTCAAGTGCGATGGCCAGGAGTTCCAGCTCCGCGGCGGGCGGGATCGAGCCGGATGCAGCCAGCTCCATTGCCTGATCGAGCGGCATCCTGGGTTCGAGAGACCTTTCCCACCCGATCTCGAAAACCGCCAGTCCCCCGCTTCCCTGCCTTATCCCTCCCGTTCCGTCCATGGGTCCGGGAAGCCGCCCAACGCGGATGGACGGAGTAGCCCCGTGCCCGGCCACCGAAATGCACGTCTCCATTATGTCGGAGATCAGACCGGCGTCCACCCTGACGACCGGGGGCTCGCTGCTCAGATCCAGATCCGGCGGCCTCCTGCCCTTTGCTATGCATTTCTGGACGAGCAGGCCGAGAATGTCGGCGGAGGGCACGCCCGCCGGGCGGGACAGAATGGCCCTGCCCATGTAGCCAAGGAGCCTGGAGACCCTTGCCAGGGAGGCCATGTCCAGCAGCAGGGACATCAGCACCGGGCGCACCGGATTGTCCCGGTCCAGCATCCGGGATATGGTGGACAGCTTTCCTCGTGCGTCGCGGGCCTTGTCGGGGAGCCAGACGGCCAGATCCCTGACGGCCCGGAGCCATACCGGAGATGCCGATGATTCCTCCGTGGGGACGGAATGCCAGATCAGCCGGGATCTGCCGTCTATCTCGAGCGGAGTTACGACCAGAACGGCCCTCCTCCCGGATTTGCCTGCGTCGAAGACCACGGAGCCGTACCCGAAGAGCCGCGCCTGCCTGGCGGTTTCGCGAATCTCGTCCGATCCCAGCGGCACAAGCCTGCTCACATGAACTCCGCCCTCCACCCAGATCCCCTCCACGATGCCGGGCGAGGTGACCATCCCCGCCTCGTCCGTGAAGAAGACCGTGGTTTCCTGCGGGGGTCCGCCCCAGTCCATGAGCCCGCGTCCGAGGGAGCAGGCCAGCGAGCCGGCGAGCGCGCCGGAGGCCAGATATCCGATCAGTTCGAGATTGCCGCGGGCGGCGTCATCCGTCAGCTCGAGCCTGGCGGAGTGTTCCGCAAGTCCGTCCGGAGCCGGGATCGACAGGGTCATCGTCCTCTCGCCGCGTGTCTTCCCCGAGCGGGCTTCCATGATTCCGTCGCCCATCGGGAGGATAGCCGTCACGCCGGCCGCTCCGGTGACGGCTGCGGTGAAATCCGCGAGCGCCGAAGCGAACTGCCTGGGGCTGGATGAGTAGGCGAGCCTGGATATGGCGCTGGTAAGCAGGCGGGTGTTCTCCGAGTGCCCCTCCTTCATCCGGCCTGCCGCAGCGTCGTCCAGCCTCATCCCGCTCAGGATGCAGACGTTCTCGGCCGAATCCCCGTCGGACCGCTCAGAGCGGAAGAGGCGCCATGAGCAGGCCGTCTTCGAACCGTCGGGCCTCCTCACGGTCCAGGTCGTAGGCGGAGAAAACTGGGTGCCGGCCATCTTCCTGGCCTCGGAGATGCCGCCCACGGGGCCGAACAGCATCTCGATGACACTGGTGGACCTCTTCTTCGCCGAATCGGAGTCGAGGCCCGTGAGATCCGCCATCTCCCTGTTCCAGTGGATGACGCGCCAGTCCTCCCCGAAAACGGCTACGGGGATTCCGATCCCTGCAAGCAGATCGGAGGAGAACTGCTTCTCCCTCTCGCTGGAGGCGACGAGCTGATCGATCTGCGACGCGCGCACCGCTGCCTCCAGCGAAGAAGAGATGTGGGCCGAGAGCATGGTGGCTTCGGCCAGGAAATCCTGCGCCTCCTCCATCGTGGGGAACAGGAGGACCAGGAACCCCCTGTCCGTATTCCCTGCGCCGATGGGAATGACATCGAGGCATTCCTCGGAGACAGTCCCGGGCCGGAGTTCGTCCAGCCTGATGCAGAGGCCGGGGCTTCCGCTCCATGCCGCCCTGGGAAGCCTCAGCTCGATGAAATCCTCGGGAAGCTGGAAGGACCAGTCGCCGGTGGATGCGGCCAGCCGGCTCGTTCTGAGCCTGTCCGGATTGAACAGCGCCGCCGCGGTCGCTCCGGAGAGCCTGGCCACGGAGCTTACGACGATGCCGGGTATGGCGGAGGGCTCGGTGCGGTTCAGCAGGTCGATGAACTGGATCATCCTGCCGTTCCTCGCAGTGTTCCGCTCGAGTGTCTCGGACAGGGTGAACCTGTCCGTGAAATCCTCGAAGATCCCGACGACCTGCAGGCTGTCGTCCTCCTCCGAGCGAACCGGCTTGAAGGTCTGAACTACTACGCGACTCCCGCCGCCGGGGAGGGTGAAGGCGACCGTGGAGGGGGGGATCTCCGGTTCGCCAGCCTGCAGCCGCCTCACGGCCTGGTCAAGGGAGGCGAAGCATTCGGCCGGAAGGACCTCGTAGACGGCGACCCCGGGGAGTCCCTCACGGACGCCGAAGATCCTCCCGAAGGCCCTGTTGGAAACCAGTACCCTGAGATCCTGGCTCAGCATCACGAGCCCCGTGGAGATGCTCTGGAAGTATGTCTGGTTCATTCTTCTGGCCGATCGCAGCCTCCGCTCGACCTCGAAGCTGTCCGAGGTGTCGACGAACACGCCGATCATCCCGGGTCCGCCCCGGGAGAAGACGGCTTCGACCCTCCTCCTGACCCCCGGCCTTATCTCGGCCCTGACGGTCTTCCCGTCGGCGACCTCGCTCATCACGCCGCTCCATGCGAAGAGGACCGGAGCAGGGACCAGCGATTCCAGGGACCGGCCGATCGCGGCCTCGGACTTGATGGGGATTATCCCCGTCATGGCCCTGTTCCACAGGCGTATGATGCCGGACGGATCGACACCGACGACACCGGTGCCGAGATCCTCCACCATCGAGTGGCTCCCGGCCTGGTCGCCCTCCAGGAACTCGAACACCGTCACGACGATCCCGCCGGCGGAGGGATCGAGGGTGAAGAGCAGGTTCCCGTACCCTGTCATGAGGGGGGTTTCCGGCGTGCCCGACATGAGAGAGGCCGAGAGGCCCTGGGGAAGCAGATGGAGAGGTTCCGAACTCTCCACGAGGGAACGGCCCTCGATGCCGAGAAGTCTCATGCAGTCGCCCGAAGCTTCGGTGACGCCGGCGGAGGGATTCCACACGAACCTAGCCCACGATCTGGTCGCTATGTCGGAATTCCAGCCGGTATTCATGGTTCAGCTCCCGGAGTCGCCCCGACAGGCGGGACTCCTGTGCGGCGAACTACCCGAAGGCCCCGACGCCTTCATGCGGGTCGTTCGGAGAGCTCCCCGCGGTGATTCCCGGAAGAGCGCAGCCGGATGATGGAACAGACTCCCGCGCTCCTCGATCCCGACACGCCTGAACGGGGTCCGGCGGGGGAGGCTCTTCCTCGGTCGGCTGCCGGATCAGGGCCGGAGTCCCGCCTTCACAGGGTCCAGTCGAGGCCGACGCTGCAGGATCCCACCTTGTCCGTGACAGTATCGAAGCCCTCGTACCCGAACGCCGTGGTCCGCCGGGAGCTGCTCTCGAACATGAAACCGCCCCGCAGAACCGCCCTGCCGATTGTTATCGCCGTGCCCATGGCAAAGCCCAGGTTGCTGCGGCTGGATTCGGAGCCGCGGTCCGAGAAGGACAACGCGCCCCCCAGAATGAATCCGGGATTGGGCGAAAAACGGCCGGAGAGCCGCCCGATGAAGGTATTCTTCTCTCCGGGATCCCTGATCTCGCCTTCCACTCCGATCGAAAAATCCTCCGCCGTCCCTCCCGAGTGGAGTATCGCTCCTGCGGCCACGCGCGGTGGGTAATGGTCGGAGCCGGAGGTCCATGCGACCGAGGCGGAGTTGAGACCGAAGGGGAACGTCGCGCCGGCATGGACGCAGAATCCGCTCTCGTCCCATCCCCATGTCGCCACGGAGTCCTCTTCGCCGACCCTGTCGTCGTAAGCGTACTCCAGATCGGCGGAACCGAAGCGCGGACCGGCGGAAACCCCGAGCGAGACCCACCTGGCAACACGGTACGAGCAGCCTGCGACGGCCTCCCAGAGGCCGCCGGAGGCTTCCAGGGCCTCCGCTCCCGTTATGTAGCCGGGGATCAGGGGGTTCTCGGCCAGATAGTGCCGCCCGTCGTAGCTCACGTCGCTTACCCTGGCCAGGCCGGCGCCCAGCGTCAGGGATCTCCCGGCCGGAATCCTCGTCGCCAGAGAGGTCGGGCCGAGGGAGAGGTAGCTCCTGGAGTGCAGTCCGATGCTGTCCTCGACATTTTCGGTGACGATCGCGGGGCCGATGCAGATTTCAATGCCCGGGGCGGAGACCCGGCCCAGGTTCGCCGGGTTCAGCAGCACGGATGTGGGTTCGCCGTAGCCGATGGCCATGGCTCCCCCGAGGAGCAGATTCCCCGCCCCGATGCCCGGCATGACGGTGCCGTCCGCGACGGCATCCTCATATCCGAACCCGTATGCCGAAAGGAAGGGTACAGACAGAACGAGCGCCAGCAAAGGCAGCGCCTTCATCATCTACCTCCTCCATCCACCCGTGGGCGGTTCCCTGGCTTCGGGACTGTCTGCCGGGCAGAGCGCCCGTCCGGCCTGTCGGGACCGGACGGGCGCACGCCTTCAGCTCTTCAGCTCTTTATTCCGCGTACGAAGTCGAAGCCGGCCTTCACGGCCTTCTCGTTCAGCTTCACTATGGCTTCGCCCGAGTAGAGCGAAGGCAGCAGCCTGATTATGTCATCGAGCGCGAACAGGCCGGTCGCCGCTGCGAAGGCGCCTGCGGCCACCATGCTCTGCACCTTGGTGTTGCCGAGTTCGTCGGCGAGCCCGGTGATCGGCACGGCCAGGACGCGGATGTCCTTCCGCGACGGGGTGACGTCTATCAGGGTGCTGTTGTAGATGAGCGTCCCGCCGGAGGCGACGATCGGCTCGAACTTCTCCATGCTGGGTCTGTTCAGGGCGATCAGCACATGGGGCTTTGTGGCCTCGGTGTCGCCGATGGTGCCGTCCTGGATCTTGACCGAGCAGTTGGCCGTACCGCCACGCATCTCCGGACCGTAGGACGGGAGCCAGGAGACGTTGTAGCCGTACTCCAGCCCGAGATTGGCCAGCACTACGCCTGCGGAGAGAACGCCCTGGCCTCCGAATCCGGCGATGCGGACCGAGGGATTGGGATATACAGGGGTCTCTTTCGGCCTCTCGAGCTTGACGCCGGAACCCTCGCCCAGCCCCAGAGTTTCGCGGACCCTGGCGGGATCGAGTTCGGGACGGGGCCTGACCCTGGGGGCCACTTCGGCTCCCCTGTCGCGGAGAGTTCCGAGGGGGTAGACCTCGAGCATGTGGTCCCTGATCCAGTTCTGGCTCTCGACCGCACCCAGCTTCCAGTTGCTGGGGCACATGCTGAGAACTTCGACGATCGAGAAGCCCTTCTTCTCCATGTTGTACTGCAGCGCCTTGCGGACGGCGGCACGCGTCTTCCGGATGTTGGCGATGTCGTGCAGCGACGTCCGGGCGATGAAGGTCGGGGCGTAGAGGGAGTTCAGCATCTCGGCGACCTTCATGGGATAGCCGTCGGTGGCGGGATTGCGGCCGTACGGCGTAGTGGTGGTCTTCATTCCCTCCAGGGTCGTGGGGGCCATCTGTCCGCCGGTCATGCCGTAGATGGCGTTGTTCACGAAGAAGACGGTGATGTTCTCGCCGCGGTTCGCCGCCTGGAGGATGTGGTTTCCTCCGATCGCGGCCAGGTCGCCGTCGCCCTGATAACTGATGACGACGCTCCCGGGATTCGCTCTGGAGACGGAGGTGGCGACGGCCGGTGCACGGCCGTGCGGAACCTGCAGGTTGCCGGTGTTGAAGTAGTAGTAGGCGAAGACGCTGCAGCCCACCGGACTGATGACTATCGTCCTGTCGGTGATCTCCAGATCCTCGAGGGCTTCGGCGATGAGCTTGTGGAGAATTCCGTGCCCGCATCCCGGGCAGTAGTGAGTACGATCCTTGTCGGCACCGGGCTTGTGCTTGTAGATGTCGTTGAACCCGCCCGGCTTCCTGAGTACGGCGCCTTTCATATCTTCACCCCGTAAAGCTGGGAGATCCTGCCGAGTATCTCGGAGGCGGAGGGCACGTTCCCGCCGACCCTGCCGTAGAAGTCCGAGATCAGACGGCCGCCGAGGGCCAGGTTCACGTCGTCCACGAGCTGGCCTGTGGAGAGTTCCACCGTGAGGACCTTGCGGATGCCTCTGGAAGGCAGCGAGGCAATGGCCGACTTCGGGAACGGGAACAGGCTGATCGGCCGGAACAGGCCGATCTTCACGCCCTTCTCCCTCGCGTCGTCCACCACCGTCCGCAGGACCCTGCTGATGCAGCCGTAGCCGATCACCGCGTACTCGGCGTCCTCCATCCGGTACTCCTCGAATCGCACCTCGTCGCGCTCGATGGCCCGGTACTTCTCGAGGAGCCTGTTGTTCCACGCCTCGAGTTCGTCATGGGCGAGATAGATCGAGTTGATGAGGTTCTTCGTGTCCGCGTCGCCCTTTACGGCCCAGGAGGACTTGTCGGGCAGGGACGCGACAGGCTCGGGTATCTCGACGGACTCCATCATCTGGCCGATGACTCCGTCCGTCAGGACGAATGCCGGATTGCGGTACTTGTCGGCCAGCTCGAACGCGAGCATCGTGAGATCGCACATCTCCTGGCAGGAGTTGGGAGCCAGCACGATGACCCGGTAGTTGCCGTGGCCGCCGCCCTTCACGACCTGGTTGTAGTCGGCCTGCTCGGGGCCGATGTTCCCGAGTCCGGGACCGCCCCTCATGACGTCCACGACCACACACGGGAGAGCCGAGCCGGCGCAGTAGGAGAGGCCCTCCTGCTTGAGGCTTATGCCGGGACCGGAGCTGGCCGTCATGACTCTCTTGCCGCATCCCGCGGCGCCGTAGACCATGTTGATCGAAGCGGTTTCGCACTCGGCCTGGAGGAAGGTCCTCCCAAGCTTAGGGAACAGCTCCGCGGCGGCTTCGGCTATCTCGCTCGCGGGAGTTATCGGGTAGCCGTAGTAGGCCTCGCATCCGGCGAGGACCGCCCCGTAGACTGCGGCGTAGTTTCCCTTCATCAGTTTGCGGGCCATGTCACACCCCCTCCGGAACGTAGTCCTTGAGGTAGACCGTTATGGCTCCGGGCTCGGGGCAGGAGTAGAAGCAGGTCCCGCAGCCTAGGCAGCCCGACCCCTTGTAGCTGGAGGGGTGGAAACCCCTGGAATTGAGGTGTGAAGAAATCTCCAGAACCTTGGCCGGACATGCGTTTACGCACAGCCCGCAACCCTTGCACTCCTCCTGGTCGATCTCGCAGAAGGGGTACTTCCTCGGACCGTCCACTGGCAACCTCCTTGAACAACTTGAGCGGACAAATTTCGGAACCCTGATCAGAAAAAGATGGACTCACCGGGGCGGCAAGTCAACATAAACCGCCCCTCCGTTGACCCCTACCTACCGTTAGGTATATTGCCCTGATCTTTCCGGGACAGACAATTCACATCGACCGGAGGAACGATGACAGAGCAGCGGAACCCCGGAGGGACCCGGGCCGGGATACTGAAGGCCGCCATGCACGTACTGGCGGAGAAGGGCTATTCCGAGGCCTCCATGCAGGATGTCGCCGACGCCTCCGGCTGCACCAAACCCACGATATACTATTATTTTCGGAGCAAGGAGGGTCTCGTCCTCGCGCTCGTCGAGCACGTGAACTCCATGCTCGAGAACATCATCAGGCCGGAGCTCGAAGCCGACTCCACGGTCAGCGCCTCTCTCGAGAGGATCACGGCCGAGCTGATGCGGATGCACGGCGAGAACCCCGATTTCGCGAAGGCCCATCTCATGTGCCACGCCGACTCGACCGGGATCAGGTCGCTCTTCCCGTCGATGAAGAGCCGTTTCGTCGAGGTGGAGGATCTGGTCGAGCGACTCTTCAGCCGTGGAGTCGAGCGGGGCGAGTTCAGGCCGGACGTGCCGATACCCGTCCTATGCAGAACCTTTTCGTCCATACTGCACATGGCCCTCGCCTTTCCGCAGGACGGCGCCGGACAGACGTCCTCCGCGGGCGAGATGGTCGGAATCCTGATGCGGGGCATCGGGAACTAGACCGGGAGATCAGTCGATGCACAGAACGATTCTGATCACAGTGTTGTCAGCTCTGCCGGTGTTCGGCATGACTCTCGAAGAGGCGGTGGACACCGCGCTCCGGAACAGGAACGACATCGCCGCGGCCAGGCTGGATCTGTCATCCGCGGAATGGCGGAACAGGAGCGCCGATCTGTGGTTCCTTCCTTCGGTGTCCTTCACGGCGGCCTTCGTCAGGAGCCACGACATCTCGACGATGGAGCTTCCGGGGCTCGGATCGATCCCCCTGGGTTCCGAGTACGCCTCCAGGGCCGGCATAACCGCGGCGGTCCCCCTCTTCACCGCAAGAGGGCTTGCGGGCTCCAGTCTCACCGGAATCTCCGAGGACATCTCCGACTACTCGCTCACCGCGGCGGAACAGGATGCTACACTGGACGTGATCAGATCCTTCCACGGCGTTCTGCTCGCGACCGAGCTCGAAAGAGTCGCCTCGGAAGCACTCGAAACCGCGAAGGAGGGCTTCGAGATAGCCAGCCGGAGATACGAGGCGGGCACGATCTCGAGGTTCGAACTGCTCGAGAGCAGCGTGGCCTACGAGAACAGGAAGCCGGAGGCCCTCGCGGCGAGCAGCGCCCTGGCCAACGCCCGGGCGGCCCTGGCGGTCGCAGTCGGCCTCACAGGCACTTCCGGCGTTCCCGTCGAGGGGAGTCTGTCCGATCCCATCCCCGTCACGCTCCCCTCCTCACTGGAGGAGGCGGACAGAATGATGCTCGAGAACAGCCCCGAGATCCGCACTGCATCGGCAATGCGCGAGGCCGGTGACGCCTCGGTCCGCCTCGCCGGAGCCGCCTTTGCTCCTTCCGTCGTATTGCAGACCGAATACGCCTGGCAGGCGGCAAGGGATGACTGGCATTTCGACACGGAGGACTACGAGAGGAACTGGAGCACGACCCTTGCTGTGGAGATACCCATCTTCAACCAGTTGAACGACATAGCCTCCTATCAGACCGCGAGGGCCGACAGGCTGGCCTCCAACGCCAGGGCGGACGACATCGAGAACTACTCCGAACTCGGTCTGGTGCAGGCCTGGAACGACCTGCTCCAGGCAAGGGAGTCGGTGTCCGCCACGGAGGCCACGGTGGCCATCGCGGAGGAGGGCTCGTCCATCGCGCGCGTGTCATACGAGGCTGGAGTCATCACCCGGCTGGAGATGGACCAGGCATTCCTGGCGCTGACGGCCTCCAGAACCAATCACGCCACTGCGCTGTACGGGCTCCGGGTGGCGGAAGCCAGACTCGCCCGGATGACCGGCCTGCTCGAATTCGGAAACGACACATCCACCCATGGAAAGGCCCTATGAAACTCAAGAATACGATTCCTGCCGCCATTCTCCTGCTCGCATCCGCCTGCGGCGGACCGGGGCGGGAGGAGGCTGCGCGCGCCGTGCCGGTGACTGTCTTGACGATGATTCCCGTCGACATATCGGAGGAGATAATGGCGCCGGCGACGCTCGAGGGACTCGACGAAGCCCTGATCCGTCCGGCGGCCGGCGGCCGGGTCGAGGAGGTTCTCGTAAGCGAAGGCGACTATGTGGTGAAGGGAACGCCCCTGATCCGGCTTTCGTCCGACGCACAGTTCATCGCGGCCTCCTCTGCGGCACAGGCCGGAGTCACCGCAGCCTCGGCGGCGGAGCAGAACGCTTCCCGCTCCCTTTCGCGCATGAGATCCCTCCACGAGGCCGGGGCGATAAGCGCCCAGGAACTCGAGACGGCCGAGGCGATGTATGCAACGGCCAGGGCAGGCCTCCAGCAGGCTGTCGCCGGAGCCAGCCAGGCGGCTGGAGCGGCCGATAATTCTCTGATAACGGCTCCCTTCGATGGAACGATCGGCAGGATCTGGGTCAGGGAGGGCAACATGGCCGGAGGCGGCCCCGCCCTCTCGATCACCAACGGCTCGACCCTCAGAGCCGAAGTCCTGCTGCCGGAGCAGTACATCGCCATGCTGGCGCCGGGCCAGGAGGCCCGCATCAACGTGATCTCCTACGGCGGGGAGTATTTTCCCGGCCTCGTCACCGCAGCCGCCAGATCGGTCGATCCGATCTCCGGCCTCGTGCCGGTGGAGGTCACCTTCGGCAACGACGACGAGAGGCTCTACCCCGGCATGGGCGGAAGGGTGGGCATCTCCGTCAGGACGTCACCCGATGCGATGGTCGTTCCCGACATAGCCCTCAGGAGGCTGTCCGAGAGCGTCGAACTCGCTCTCGTGGTCGATGGAGCCGCTCATTTCGTGCCGGTCAGAACCGGCATCGTGAACAGGGGCATGGTGGAGATAGTCGAAGGGCTCGCACCCGGAGACATGGTCATCATCGAAGGTCAGAACCGGGTTTCCGAGGGCGATGCCGTCAGCGTGAGGATGGAGTCGGAAGCGGAGTGATCCGTCGGCTCCGCTCAGCTCCCGCCGGGCCGGACATGAACCTACCGATTCCCGGGTCCGTGTCCGGTCTCCCGGGCGGGAATCATTCGTCGGCCTGACGCGCCCCGGGGCTGCTCCGCCCGGCCTTCTCCCGCCCCCTGGCGAGATAGTCCTCCCACTCCTTCGTCAGGACCGCCGCCAGCGGGATTCCGAGCAGATAACCGAAGAAGCCCAGGATCTCGCCGAAGATTGCCACGCTGAGAATCGCCGCCACGGGATGAAGGCCGACCTTGCGCCCTATTATCTTGGGCTGCAATATGTTTCCCTCGAATATATTGATTACCCCGAGGCAGGCTCCGACCAGCAGCGCCTCGCCGACCGGCATGCCGGACGCGAGCGCGATCACCAGGATGATCGCCGTGCTGACCCAGAATCCTATCACCGGGATGATGTTGAGGAGGGCGGCCACCAGTGCCAGAAGGAAGGCCATCCTCACCCGGGCCACGAGCAGCAGGATCAGGGTCAGGACGAAGACCACCGAACTCGTTATGAAGAAACCCTCCACGAAGTTCGTGAGAGTCCGCAGGACTCGCTTCGATCTTTCGTCCACGAAGTCGTGCATGGAATCGGGGAGATATCTCCGTACGAGCCCGCGCATCAGCTTTCTGGAGTCCCTCAGGATGTAGAAGAAGAACACCAGAGTCATCAGGGAGCCCAGCATCCCCATGAGCGCGAATCCCATCCCCCGGGCGACCCCGCCGGCTAGGGCGGGAAGCTTCTCGCCGAACTCTCCTACGGTTCTGACGACGCCGTCGGCGAAGTTCTTCAGGATGGGAGACTCCTGCCAGGTGTCGGGGAAGATTCCCTGAACGCGGATGACGGACTCGTCGATAATCCTGGACATCTCCGTCGCCTGGCCGATCAGGAGGGTGCCGGTCTGCGCCCCCACCATGCCCAGGAAACCGAAGAGCATTACCGTGACAATGAGGCTTGCGGCGGTGGCGTTGAGCCTGAGCGGTCTCCATCTGCCCCTCTCCCCCCGGAGCCAGAAGAAAAGCGGAGAACAGGCATATGCCAGTCCGGCAGCCACGAGGAGCGGGGTGAGGATGTCCTCGATGGTCAGGAGGAACCAGAGGATCGTCAGCCCGATGATTGTCTGGATAGAACGGGAGACGAGGGGATCGTGGAGCCACGGGAAGAGGAGGAACACCAGCCCGGCCGAGATTATCAGGGGATGATGGATGGTCCGGGCTGTCAGGACGAAGCCCGCGATCAGCACTATGCCGAGGACCAGGGCTACCCAGGAGAGAGTCGGGGGAAGACGCCTGCGCTCAATACCGCCCGGGGGGTTCGACCCGTCCGGCCCGGTCCGCGGGGAATCGTCCATCGCAACCTCCCGAGGTGTTCCAGTGTCTGGTTTACCCCGGCATTATAAGGAGCATTGCACCCCGCAGGCTAACCGCCCCGGGCAGTCCCTTGCCTTCGGCAGCGTGTTCACGAGCAGAGTTAACGCGCTGTTTTGCGGTACAGAACAAGGTCTTACAGAGTCGCTTCGAGTAACCCTCGACGCCGTGGAAACGCGTTAACGCGCCGCTCGACCAAGGGCCGGGCTCACTCAGGCGACGGCTCCTTCTCCTTCTGATGGAAGGAGAGTTCCCCGTTCTCCACGGTGAGCGATACCGATGAACCCGCGTGAAGCTCTCCGCTGAGCATCCTGGTGGCCAGTGTGTTCTGGACCGACTTCTGGATAACCCTCTTCAGGGGTCTGGCGCCGTATACGGGATCGAACCCCCTCTCCGCGAGAAGATCGAGGGCTTTTTCGTCCGCTTCCACGCTTATGCCCGACTGTTCGAGGAGCCTGTTCAGGCGCGCGAGCTGGATCGAGACGATCCTTCGCAGATCGACGACGTCGAGGGGGCGGAAGACTATCACCTCGTCGATCCGGTTGAGGAACTCCGGTCTGAACTGCGCCTCGAGGTCGCGTCGCGCCCGGGCGGTCATGTCCGGCGCCGGCATCGATCCCGCCGAGGCGGCGATCCATTCGCTTCCGACGTTGCTCGTCATGATGAGCAGGCAGTTGCGGAAGTCCACCGTCCTGCCCTGGCCGTCGGTCAGGCGGCCGTCGTCCAGCACCTGCAGCAGAATGTTGAAGACATCGGGATGAGCCTTCTCGATCTCGTCCAGAAGAACCACGGAGTAGGGCCTGCGCCTCACCGCCTCGGTGAGATGGCCTCCCTCGTCGTATCCGATGTATCCCGGGGGCGCGCCGATCATCCTGGAGACGGAGTGCTTCTCCATGAACTCGCTCATGTCGAGCCGTATCATCGAGGCCTCCGAATCGAAGAGGAACTCGGACAGCGCCCGGGCCAGCTCGGTCTTGCCCACTCCCGTAGGGCCCATGAAGATGAAGCTGCCAAGCGGCCTGTTCGGGTCCTGGACGCCGGCTCTGGCCCTCCGGACGGCTTCCGATACCGCCTCCACCGCCTCTTCCTGGCCTACAACCCGTTCGCGCAAGGCTTCCTCCATGCGGAGAAGCCTCTCACGCTCGCCTTCGAGCATCCTGGTGACGGGAACGCCGGTCCATCTCGATACCACCTCGGCTATGTGCTCCGGAGTGACCTCCTCGGCGAGCATGGCTCCGTTCTCCTGGAGCCCGCCCAGCCTGGCGCGAAGGTCGGCGGCTCTCGAATCCAGATCCCTCAGCTTCCCGTACCTTATCTCGGCCACCTTCCCGAGATCTCCCTCACGCTCGGCAATCGATTCCGCCGTCTTCATCTCCTCGGTCTGCCGGGCGATCTCCCTGATCTGCTCTATCAATTCCTTCTC
>LKHC01000131.1 GCA_001618605.1 Candidatus Fermentibacter danicus | reverse complement strand
CTCGACGGGCATGCTGTCTATCTCGATCCTCAGGCGGCTCGCGGCCTCGTCGACGAGGTCTATGGCCTTGTCCGGGAGGAATCGACCCGAGACATACCTGTCGGAAAGAGTCGCCGCCGCTATGAGAGCCGAATCCTGGATCCTGATGCCGTGGTGGACTTCATACCGTTCTCTCAGCCCCCTGAGGATGCTGATCGTGTCGGAGACGTCGGGAGGCTGCACCATCACGGGCTGGAAACGCCTCTCCAGGGCCGCGTCCTTCTCGATGTAC
>LKHC01000130.1 GCA_001618605.1 Candidatus Fermentibacter danicus | reverse complement strand
CGCCGGAGAGACGGTCTTCGACCGTCTGGCGCTGGAGTTCCTGCCGGCGGGGGTTCGCGCATTCTATGCCGTGAGGCCCGAACCGGTGTTGAACGATGCCACCCGCCTGGACGCCCTCTCTGCAGGTATAGACGACTTCGCCACGATCATCTCGACGGGCATGGACGCCCCCACCGTGACACTGGAAGGGGCCGGCCCCGAACTCGCATCGGCCGTCGCCTGTGCGGATGCGATCCTCGCCAAGGGACAGGGCAATCTCGAGGGGCTGTACGGATGCACGGACCCCCGCCTGTTCCATTCGTTGGCCGTGAAGTGCGGAGTCATCTCCAGGCTGACCGGCCTCGAGGTCGGCAGCGCAGTCTTCGCGAACTGCCGCACCCTCTCCGGGAGGTGACCTCGATGCCCATCTACGAGTATCTCTGCAGCAGGTGCAACCTGATCTTCCAGTTCTTCGTCCGATCCTCCGGCGCCCCCGCCCCCTCCTGCCCGAAGTGCGGTTACGGAGAGCTGGAACGCGTGATGAGCGCATTCTCCACTTCCCGCAGCTCGTCCGCCCCCTTCTCCGGCGGTTCGGAGCCCGATCTGTCGGGCCTGGACGAGAGCGATCCGAGGGCGATGGCCCGGACCATCAGGAACATGGCTCTCGAGATGGGCGAGGATCTCGGCCCGGAACTGGACGAGGCCATCTCAAGGCTCGAGGCCGGAGAGGATCCCGAGCAGGTCGAGAGGGACATGGAGGATGCCGGTCTGGGAGACGACGAAGACGAGGGAGGGAGCGGGGGAGCGTTTCCCCCCGCCGCCGGCCCTCGCCGCGACCCCGGACTCTATGACGCCTGAGGTATTACCGGGAACACCCGGAGCCTCAGGGAAGCCGTGCGCCGGACGACTCGTCCCCGAAGGACCAGAGCTGCCGTTCCAGCGGGCCTGACCCGTCCCGGGTCTTTCAGGCGAAGAAGCTCCTGATCGCGTCCGCCACCTCCTGCTGCTGTTCCGGCGTGATCTCCGGGAACATCGGCAGGGTGATGTTGCAGGCGCTGTTGTACTCCGAGAGGGGGAAGTCGCCCTCGTGGTATCCCAGGCCGGCGTAGGCCTTCTGAAGGTGCAGCGGGCG
>LKHC01000129.1 GCA_001618605.1 Candidatus Fermentibacter danicus | reverse complement strand
CGGGAGGCCGGCCAGCAGGTCTGAATAGCGGATCGCGGCTTCCGCACGCCTTCGGTTCCAGTCCGGCAGATAGCGCAGCTTCACGCCCAGGACGACCCCCTGGATCGCCTCCATCCGGTAGTTGTGCCCGATCCGCTCGTAGAAGTACTTCTCGCTCGAACCGTGGTCCCTGAACGAACGAATCGCGGCGGCGACGGCGTCGGAGTTCGTAGTGACCGCGCCTCCCTCGCCCCAGGCGCCCAGATTCTTGCCCGGGTAGAAGCTGAATGCCGCCGCGTGTCCGAAGGAGCCGGCCGTCCTGCCCCGCCTGGAGGCGCCGTGGGCCTGGCATGCGTCCTCGAAGAGGAGCAGCCCGAACCGCTCCGCTATGCGCTCGAATACGGCCATTTCCGCCGGGCGGCCGTACAGGTCCACCGGAAGGATCGCGGAGACCGGTGCGCCGCTCTTCGGGTCCACCGGCCTGCCGGACCGCGAGTTCTCCTCTAGGAACGCCTCCACGGCATCCGGGCAGAGGTTCCATGTCCCCCTGGCAACATCCACGAAGACGGGGACGAGGCCCGCCAGAACGACTCCCTCTGCCGTAGCCGTAAAAGTGTTGGGAGGCATGATCACGCCGCTGCCGCGGGGCAGGTCCGACACCGCCAGCATCGCGTGGACCGCGTCCGTGCCGCTGGACACCGCCACGCAGTGGGCCGTGCCGCAGAAGGCGGCGAAGTCCTCCTCGAAGGCCTTAACCCTGGGTCCGAGGATGTAGGCCGTGTTCTCGAAGACCTCCGTCATCCCGGAGATGATCTCCTGCCCGACAGCGGCGTACTGCTGCTTCAGATCGAGGAACGGTACTGGCATGCATTCTCCGGTGGTCCTACAGACCGCTTTGTGGTTCCCTGGCGGACCACGCCGCCATGAGTCTCCTGCGCGCGATGCCCCTCCAGACGAGCGAGAAGAAGAACGGACTCTCCGGGTAGTTTCCGAGATCCATGAGGATGTGCAGCATGGCCCCGGCGGCGATGCCGGTGAGGATGGCGTCTCCCAGCAGAAGTCCGGGCAGGCCGTAGAGCAGGATCAGTTCGACGGAATGAAGAACGGGGAATGACCAGCCCGCCGGAACCCTCCGCCGGAATCCGTATCTCTCGCCCAGGCCCCTCTCGTTGTGCAGAAGGCTCGCGATCATCGCACGAGGGGTCGCCGGGAGGCCGGACGAAAGGAAGAGTTCGGCATGATCGACGTCCAGTAGGCTGCCCGAGAGGAACAGGGACGCCCCGAACCCCGGCGATACCGCAAGACAGCCAGCCGCTCCGGCGACGGCCGATGCGGCCATGTGGAGAGAGGCTCGCATGGAGGCAGCCCGTCATTTCACGAGGATGTAGTTGCGGTATTCGCCGAGCTTTCTTCCGAGCAGGCGCTCGACCGCGCTGAGCAGCCTGGTCGAAAACCTCAGGTGCCTGTGATCCGGCATCGTGGTCGGATCGCGGAAGTCCTCGGCTCTCCAGCTCTTCGATTCGATCCTCCCGCGCATGACGGCGGGGTGGGTTCCCCGGAACGGGGCGACCTTCTCCAGAGGGCCGTAGTCCCAGGGTCTGCCGGGCTCAGGATGCCGCTTCTCGACCCATCCCTTGTCGTGGTGAAGACTGTCCAGCGCGATCGTCTTCCTTCGCATCACTTCGGGGTGCCTCACCCAGCCGTAGTGGTAGATGAAGGCCCCGGTGTCCGCCACCCTGAGCTTCTCTCCGTTTTTCCTGAAGCTCTGAGCGCTCTTCCAGCTCCGGATCGACGGGGAGTTGCGGACGATCCTGATCTCGCGGCTGTACCAGTTGTGCGCCCTCTGTACCCGCGTGTAATCGCCCCAGAAGTGGTTGTAGTGAAACAGGAGCCCCTCCACGTCCTCACGCCGGTCGTACTTCCGGACAGCCTCCCTGATCCTTCCATAATCCTGCTCGTGGAGAACCTCGTCGGCCTGGAGGTACAGACACCAGGGGGAGGAGCACTCGTCCAGCGCCAGGTTGGTCTGGTCGGCGTTGGTGGCTCCGTGTACGAACCTGGAAGGATCCCAGACGGACCTGATGATCCTTATCCCGGGGTCGCCGATTCCCTCGACCATGGCTACCGTATCGTCGGTACAGTCGCCGATGTTCACTATGAACTCGCTCACCAGCGGCAGGGCGGACAGGATGGCCTCCCGGAGAGGATAGTCAAGCCTGATCGCGTCCCTGACGAAAGTGAAGCCCGATATTGCTGGCGTGTCGGCCATGAGTGCTCCCTGTCGGTCGTTGCGGCACGGCTCCTGCGCGGGTATTGTCCGGGCGGGATTGGAGGATGCCTTGGGTCTGTCAGTCGCGATTATAGCTCTGGACGAGGAGGATGACCTTCCGGGCTGCCTGGCCTCGGTCGGATTCGCCGACGAGATAGTCCTGGTCGATTCCGGAAGCAGGGACGCCACGGCGTCCATAGCGGAGAGGGCCGGCGCCAGGGTTCTCGAACGCCCGTTCGACGACTTCTCCTCGCAGAAGCAGTTCGCATGCGACAGCACCACATGCGACTGGATACTCGTGCTCGACGCCGACGAGAGAGTCTCGCCCTGCTTCGGGGAGGCCTTCTCCGAAGCGCTTTCCTCCGGGGAGGCTGCGGCCTACAGGATAGAGAGACGGACCTCCTATCTGGGCCGTGTGCTCCGCTTCGGCCCGTGGTCTTCCGACCGTCCCCTCAGGCTTTTCAGACGCGGCTCCGCGAGCTTCGGCGCCGAGACCGTGCACGAGAGCCTCCGCGCGGACTGCCCTGCGCCCGTCCTCAGAGGGGCCTGGATAGAACACAGACCCTATTGCGACGTCCGGGAGCACATGGAGAAGATGGCCAGATACGCATCCCTCTGGGCGGTTCAGGAGAGGGCCCGCGGCAGGCGGGCCACGGTGCTGGACATCCTGTTCAGGCCGCAGTGGAGGTTCTTCAGGGGAGCCGTCCTCCAGCTCGGTCTGCTGGACGGAATGCCCGGGCTCGCAGCCTCGGTCAGCTCGGCCGTCTATGCCTACTGGAAGTACTTGGCTCTGTACGAACTCTCGGGGAGAGGGACCGCGCCCCGGTGATTCCCGCCGCGGCCGGGTCAGGGCAGATTGACGATCCTGTCCACCCCGTCGAGACGCCCGCCGGCGACCGGCTCCGCAGAGCCTGGAACGAAGAGACTCCAGTCCACGCCTGCATCCGAGGGCAGTCCGAAATGGAGTACTGCGCCGTCCTGGCACGTGGTGCCGCTTCCGCCGCTTACCTGCCTCAGCCTGGCCACGCCCTCCTGAACGATCTCGACCGTGCAGCCGATACCGGAGGCGTTCACGGCCTCCGGCGGATCGACCTCCACCAGCAGCCAGCGGCCTCCTTCCGTGACGTTCCTGAAGAGCCTCATGCCGCTCCCCGACCCGACGGCCAGGTCCAGCCTGCCGTCCCTGTCGAAGTCCGCCGAGGCCGCGCCCCAGCCGTTGTGCACCCTGGTTCCCGACAGAAGGGTGACGTCCAGGAAGGTTCCGTCGGGCTGCTGGAGGTACATGAAGCTCCGCCGCCCCTCGTAAACCGAGGTGATGTAGAGGTCGAGCAGGCCGTCGTTGTTCCAGTCCCCCCATGCCGGGACTGAGTGGGTCTCCTCGTATCCGATCCCCCTGGCTGCCCTCTCGTCGCGGAACGACCCGTTCTCGTCGACCAGGAGTTCGCTCCTGTCGGAGATGTCGATAAACCTGGGGTGCGCCAGGTTCGCGCTGAAGAGGTCCCAGTCGCCGTCGTTGTCGAAGTCGGCCCAGGCGCTGCCGATGGTGTGCCCCCACCAGCCGTCCTTGTCATGCCCGGCCACCCCGGCCTCCAGTGCGGAAGACGCCGCCGTGCCGTCCCTGTTCTCCCACAGGAAGTTCTCCTGGAGGCGGTAGTTGGACACGAAGACATCTACGTCGCCGTCCCGGTCGAAGTCGCACGGGCTCACGCCCCTGCCGCAGAGGGCGACATCCCTGAAGGGGATCATGCCGGCCGCCTCCGTCGCCTCGATGAAGCTTTCCGGGCCGCCGAGATAGAATCTGTCGGGAGTGCCCTTCCCGAGGGTTCCGGGCTCCTCGTAGCAGGCGAAGTAGACGTCGAGAAAACCGTCCGCGTTCCAGTCGAGGAGTCCGACTCCTTCCACGGAGGATGGAACAGGGAGGATCCCCATGTCGCAGCCGGCGTCGCGGAAGCCCCCGGAGTCGTTGATGAAGACCCGCGGGGCAGACCCGGAGCAGGCCAGATCGGCGTCGCCGTCGCGGTCCAGGTCGCCGGCGACCCATTCCGAGCCCGGCAGGAGGTCGAGCCCCGAAGCGGAGGTGATGTCGGTGAAGGCGAGCCCGGCGTCGTTCCTGAAGAGCCTGCCGCCTGCCAGCAGATCCTCCCAGCCGTCGTTGTCGATGTCGGCCCAGGCGATGCGGCCCGCGGGCAGCGGCAGGGTGTCGGAGAGCATCCATGTGACGTCCTCGAAGACGGGTCCGGCGTATCCCGCCTTTGCACGGGCGGAGTCGGGCCAGGAGGGGCCCCATGCCTCCTCCAGCTCATGGATCGAGAGCCCGGCCCACCGGTCCGCCGTGTCTCCGAGTTCCGCGGAACGGAGGAAGGCCTCGGGGGCGTCGAAGGAGTTGCGGAGCTTCCTCAGCCTTCCCTCCAGCCACCATGTCGCGGCGAGAGTGTGATGGTCGTCCGGCCCGAAGAAATCCGGGTCTTCGAGATATGGCCGGATGACCTCCGAGGCCTCGGCGGGACGGTCCAGCTCCATCAGGGCCCATGCCCGCCGGAAGGCCAGATCGACGCCGACCGCGGGCATGGTGAGCGCTCTCTCCTGCTTCCGCAGCCCGGCCATCGTCCAGTTCCCGGACTCGAGCGCGTTGAAGCCCCTGTCTGCGAATGCCAGCGCCTCCTCCCAGGACGAGTCCCTGTCGATCGAGAGGGCCGCGCCCGTCAGGAAGGGGAGGGGGTCGTCGGGGCAGTCCGCTGCCCAGAGAGCAATCTCGTCCCGCCAGTTCAGGGAGTCGGCGGTGCCCAGAAGCGCTGATACCCGGTACTGCCGTGCCCGCGAGCGCCAGGTCGCGTCGGCCCAGCCCCATTCGTCGATGAAGTCCGAAAGGACGGCGGCTCTGGCCGAATCGTCCTCCCATACCGGAGCCTGGGCGTCCCAGAAGATTCCGCAGAGCATGTCCGCGGCCTCGGGCGAGCCGGGCCATCTCCGGCATGCCAGGGCGGTCGTGCGTTCGAAGAGACCGGGGGCGTCCAGCAGCGATGCAAGGCTTGCCAGGGCGGCGGCTTCGGCTGCCGTCGCCGGAGGGTGGAGTCCTTCCAGCCTGTATGCGGCGGATTCGATCGGCATTGCCCGGGAGGCGTCGCTCCAATCCCCGAGAACCGCAGTCCACAGGCGCAGCAGTGAGCCGGCCGAGCCAGAGGCCTCGTGCACGAGCGTGAAGAGGTGCGCGGCCATGGCGTATTCGCCTGCAGCCAGGTAGACCTCTGCCGCCAGAGAGTCGTTCGAGGCGAGATCCAGGGCGGCATCGAAGCGCCTCAGGGCCAGCTCCTCGTCGAAGCCGGCCGCCAGGACGGCGATAAACAGGGCAGTCGTCATGACCCCTCCGCATGGCCGGGCTGGTCCGCCCGGGTCACGAGTACAATACTCCAGTGACGGAGAGGCGGTATATGCGTCAGAACGGAATCGTGAAACGCACGGGAGACGACGGGAGGGCCCTGGTCGCCCTGATGGGCGCCGACGGATGCGCGGCCTGCTCGTCAAAGGGCGGATGTGGGATCTTCTGCTCCTCGGGCGGCCCCAAGGAGGCATGGGTCGCCAACGAGGCCGGTGCCTCGCAGGGGGACAGGGTGGAGATAGAACTCTCGCCGCGCGCCTGCCTCGCACTGTCGGGGGCGATGTTCATCGTCCCGGTGATTGTCCTGGTGGTGTCTCTCGCGCTGCTCCCGCCCGGAGCCGATTCCGTCAGGACCGCCATTCATGCACTAGCGGGGCTCGTGCTCGGAATCGCCTCGGGCGTTCTGCTGTCACGGGCGATGTCGAAGAAGAGGGATTTCGATCTGAAGATTGTGTCGATCATCGGCCCGGAGAGGCCGGAGTGACCGTGGCCTCGACCCGGAAGGAGCGTGGAATCGGATGAGGGAACTGGCCGCGTTCGCAGTTTCGGAGCTGGCCGCCTCCGGAGTCGAGTATGGCGACGCCCGCGTGGAGGACAGGGCCGTCGAGAGCATGACATTCCGCGGAATGCGCCTGGAGGATGCCGTCGATTCCACGAGCGAGGGAGTCGGCGTGAGAGCGATCGTCAACGGCTGCTGGGGCTTCGCGTCCTCGACCGGCCTCGACAGGGAGGCGGTTTCGACGGCGGTGGAGCGGGCTGTCAGAATCGCCGCATCCGGAGCGGGGAAGACAGGCAGCCGTGTCAGGCTCTCCGCCCAGACGCCCCGGATGGGTTCCTATTCCTCGCCATGCATCGAGGATCCGTTTGGAGTCGACAAGTCGGAGAAGATGGGCCTCCTCGAGGAATGCTCCCGGATCATGAACTCGGATTCCGCCATCACCTCGACATACGCTCAGCTCCACTCGGAGCGCATCGACAGGGTCTTGGCCAGCACCGAGGGCACTCTGGTCGAGTCGCACCTGATACATACCCAGCCCTTCCTCCAGGCCTTCGCAGTGCACGGCGGGGACGCACAGAGCAGATCCCTCCAGACCGGGGCGAGGGCTGCAGGCTGGGAGTGGATCAGGGAGAACGATCTGCTGGCCGCCTCGGAGCGGGTGCGGGACGAGGCGATCGAAAAGGTTATGGCGCCGGAGGGGCCGTCCGGCGTGATGGATCTCGTTCTCGACGGTCTGAACCTGAGCCTGACAATGCACGAGTCCGTAGGACACGCGACGGAGAGCGACAGGGCGCTGGGCTGGGAGGCCAACATGGCCGGCCGCACGTTCGTCCGGCTCTCGGACCCGGGGAGCCTCAGGTACGGGTCGGACATCGTCAATTTCACGGCGGACAATACAATGCCGATCGGACTGGCATCCTGGGGCTGGGACGACGACGGAACTCCCTGCCAGAAATGGCATACTGTCAGGAACGGGATCTTCCAGGAGTTCGGCACTGTCCGTGAAACGGCCCTGCTCGTGGGGAGGGATGCGAGCAGGGGCTGCTGCCGCGCCCAGGACTTCGGGTTCTTCCCCATCAACAGGCAGCCCAACTTCTACCTCGAACCATCGCTGGAACCTGTGACTCCCGACGATCTGATCTCCGGAATCGCACGCGGCATCTTCATCCAGGGCCGCGGTTCGTTCAGCATAGACCAGAACAGGGTCAACTTCCAGTTCGGAGGCGACTTCTTCCGCGAGATACGCGACGGGAAGCTCGGCGGGCCGCTGAAGAAGGTTCTCTACGGGGCCAGGACCACCGAGTTCTGGGGCGCCTGCGACGGGATTGCCGATGCGAGGTTCTTCCAGCCCATGGGGCTGCTTACGTGCGGAAAGGGCGAGCCGATGCAGGGCGCCCGGATGACCCACGGGGCGAGTCCGGCCAGGTTCCGGGGCATCACCGTCGGGGGAGGTGTGAGATGACCCGCGGGGAAATGCTCGATTTCGTGCAGAGGGTGCTCGACGCCGTCCCCGTAGAGCATGCCGTGGCGGAACTCGGCGAGGAGAGGTCCGCATCCGTCCGATTCGGGCGGAATGCGATCACCCAGAACGTGGACACGTTCAGGAGGGAACTCAGGCTCTGGATCGGAGACGGTTCGAGGAAGACGGAATACCGCACCCACAGGATCGACACCGCAGCGATCCAGGACATGGTGCGGGAGGCGGTCGCCCGGCTCCGGAACTCGCCGCCCGACCCGGAATACGTGCCTCCCGCGGACGGGGGACAGATCTACCGTACGGTCGACGCATGGGATGAGTCGACGGGCGGCATCGACCCGGGGCCGAGGATGGATGCCGCCGCGAGTGCGGTTTCAGCGGCAGAGGCTGCGGGAGCCGAGGCGGCCGGCATATCCCGGATGGATTCGAGCAGGAGGGCGCTTGCCACCAGCACGGGCAACCTGTGCTTCCATGAGGCGACTGCGGGGATCTTCCAGCTCACGGTCCTCGCCGGCTCGGGGTCCAGCTACAGGTCGACGGTGTCGAAGGCCTGGAGCGCCATTCCGGTTCGCAGGATCGTGGATGAAGTGGTCGCAGAGGCGCTCTCCGCACGAAATCCAGCGGATTCCCAACCCGGGGAGATCGACGTGGTGCTGGAGCCGCAGGCGGTGGCGGACCTGGTCTCCTTTGTACTGTACTCTCTGAATGCGCGCGAGTCCGACGAGGGGCTCACGGTCTTCACCGGCAGGGAGGGCAGCAGGGTCGCTTCGGAGAGGTTCACCCTCGAGAGCGACATGAACGGGGAGGTTCCAGGCACCCCCTTCGACAGAGACGGTTTCGCCGCCGACGATCAGGTCTGGATAGAGTCGGGAGTGCTGCGCACCATGATGCGGGACAGGTTCTGGGCCGGGAAGACCGGCCTGCCGGCGGTTGTGAGTCCCGGTTGCTTCAGCGTCCCGGGCGGAGAGGGAACCGCGGCGGACCTGGCCGCGCAGAGCAGGAGGTGCCTGCGCATCAGGCGCTTCTGGTACATCCGTTTCGTGGACCAGAAGACGCTGACCCTGACAGGGATGACCCGGGACGGCGTGTTCCTCTGCGAGAATGGTTCGGTGACGCCTGTGAAGGACTTCAGGTGGAACTGGAAGCCCCTCGAACTCTTTTCGAGGATCGAGGCGCTGGGCACCCCGGAACGCAAGGGCTTCATGACCGTTCCACCGATGCTTCTTCGCAGCATCCCCGTCTGAAGAGCGGAGATCAGATCGTTTTTACAATCTGGACCAAACTCCCAAATCCAAAGGGCAGCATTCGTTTATACGTTAGGTCCAGATTGTAAAAACGATCTGGTTTTCCCCGTTTGGACCAGATGTTAAAAACGATCTGACAGGCTACCAGAGGAAGCGGAAGCCGGCGAAGGTTTCGCCCTCCAGTTGTCTGAAGGGTTGCGTATCCCTCGGATAGTGGGTGAGGTGCAGCTCGAAGGACGTGTCGCCGCCTCCGGGCGTATATCGCGTGTAGGCCTCCAGCCGGTGGCGGGACGACGTGTCTCCGTCATCGTGGAAGAAGAACTCTGGCCTGTAGCGGAAGCCTCCGGACCACGACCGCCAGGCCGCGAGCGGCATGTCGGCCTCGGCCTGCAGGGACCAGTCGAAGTCGTGCCCCTTCTGGAAGCTCTCACCCCTGGGGCGGTAGAGTCCTACCGAGGCCCAGCCCGACGGGATGCCTCCCGAAGGCATGAATAACGGGTCGGGAGGGGGTTCGAAGCCCGTTTCGAACAGCACCGCGCCTGCCTTTATGTTGTTCATGTACTCCGAGAGCGTGTCCGGCATGTCGATGTTGTGGAAGCACTCGTGGTCGGTATAGAGCCTCGCCTCGCCCCATCCGGTGTTCCATGCGAATTCGAGCTGGATGTTCCAGTGTCCCCCGTAGATGTTGAACTTCATGTCGGGGTTGTTCCAGCTCTCGCCCATGTAGGTGTCCATCTCGAACCCGAGCCTCGTGGAGAACCTGCCGGCCTCGACAGGAGTGACCCTGGCGGCGATCTCGCCGTAGACGAAGTGGGCGACGTCCGAATCGAAGAACTTGAATACGCCGAGCTTGCCGTCGGCGGTCATGGGAAACTCGACCGCCGATGGCAGGGATATGGCGAGGATCAGAGCGATGGAAGACATCAGGCGTCCGGTTCGAGGAATGAGAGCAGATCCCTGACCTCTGCTCCGGGCTCGCTCAGGAATGGCAGGGCTGCGGTCAGGGCCTTTGCGAAGACCGTCTCCGGGACGGCGCCCTCGAAGAACAGCCTGTCTTCCACGACCGTTCTCGGGACTCCCTGGACGGAATAACGCATTGAGAGTGCGGGGAACTCTTCAGCCTCCACGATCTCGGCCCTTATCCCCGGGCTTGCCGCCGCGAGCCTAGCCGCGGCGACCGCGGCCCTGGGGCAGTGAGGACAGGTGGGCGTGACGAAGACCCTGATCCGGAGGTCGCGGTTCAGCGCAGACACCAGGGCGTCCACGTCCGGTCCGGCGGCGGCGATGCCCGCACCCGCGTCGGTGATCAGCGTGAGCAGGGTCGAGAACTCGTACCCGGAAGGGGTGCCGTAGAACCTCACGCGGTCGTTAGCGCCGCTGACTATGAAGGCCGGGACGAACTCGACCGCATCGGCCTCGCGGCGGTCCGTGTCGGTGAGGGCGTTCAGCTTCTCGAGCTTCACCTTGTCCGACAGCCCGGCCAGTTCGTCGAGTATCCGCTCGGTGTCCAGGCATCCCTCGCAGTTGAGCCTCTGGGTGTATAGCCTGAGCGTTACGCTCCGCGGCATGTCCTGGAAGAGTCTGCCGACTTTTTCGGCGTCTGCGGCCGACAGCAGCCCCACAGCCCTAGCCTCCCAGTCCGAGCCGGTGCCAGGCCGCCGATGCGGCCCTCGCCCCGTCCGCGGCTGCGGTGACGACCTGTCTGAGCGGGTTGGAGGTCACGTCGCCGGCGGCAAAGACGCAGTCGTGCGATGTCAGCACGATGTCCCTGGTCCAGACCGTGCCGTCCCCGTTGAGGCGGACGAGCCCGGCAAAGGGCTCCGTGGCGGGCTTCCGGCCCACATAGACGAACACTCCGTCCACCTGAATCTCCGACTGCCCCCCGGGGGTATCGAGTAGAGCCGATTCCACGCCGGAAGTGCCCCGGATCTCGAGGAGCCTGGTGTTCCAGAGTACATCCACCGAAGGGGACGCGAGGAGACGGTCGGCCAGTGCGGGCTCGGCCCGCAGCGCATCGCGCCTGTGGACGAGAGTGACCCTGGAGGCGAAGGAAGTCAGATGGAGGGCCTCCTTTACCGCGCTGTCGCCGCCTCCCACGACCATGACATGCCTTCCCCTGAAGAATGGCGCGTCGCAGGTGGCGCAGTAGCTGACGCCCCTGCCGTAGAATTTCTCCTCTCCCGGGACGCCCAGCCTGGCGGGCGCTGCGCCCGTGGCGATTATGAGAGCACGCGCATGCACAGGACCGCCGTCGGCCTCGATCAGCAGGCCGCCGCCATCCACGGCGGAGGCGGCCGAGACCCGTTCCGACAGGAAGACGGTGCCGGCGGAGAGTGCCTGTGAGCGCATGACGCCGATCAGGGCCTCGCCAGTGGTAGGCCCTGTGCCGGGATAGTTCTCGATCCTGTCGGTCAGGGCGGCCTGACCGCCGGGCTGCCAGCCCTCGAGGACGGCGTGCCGCATCCCGTATCTGGACAGGTATAGCGCCGCCGAGAGACCTGCAGGGCCTCCCCCCGCCGTCACCACGTCGAAACTGCGCTCGCCGGAGGACGATGCAGGCGGGATGAGACCCGCTTTAAGGTCGAGCTCCATGTGCCTAAGGGGCTGAAAACGCGATTGCCTGGAGCTGCGTGAGGAGCGAGGGCTTGTCGCGGAAGCCCACCAGCCTGTCGATCTCCTTGCCGCCCTTGAAAACGATGAGCGTGGGGACGCCCCTGATGCCGTACTGCGCGGCCTCGGACTGGTTCTGGTCGATGTCGATCTCGTAGAAGTCCCAGTCGGGCATCTCACCGGAGACCTGTTCGAGTACGGGATGGAGCATCTTGCACGGGCCGCACCAGGTGGCGCTGAAGTCGACGAGCGAGAACCTGTCCGTGACGGCCGTCACTGCAGGCAGTTCCTTCCCGGAGATCTTCCTGAGAGCCATCAACGTCTCCTTTCGAGGTGATACAAGCTGAAACTGCCGTAACGGGAAACGGGTTCCCGGAGGACGGTGCGTCTTCCCGGGCTTCACGACCCCTTCCGGGATGAGCATATTGGATGGAGGACGGGAGGTGCAAGATGAGCCTTGAAGCGAGGCTCGCCATCGAGGAGTTCGAGACCCTTGCGAAGGGCATCATCCTGAGAGGCTACTACCGGCCGGGCGGGGAGTCCGGAGCGAGCCTCAGGAAGTTCATGACAATCTCTCGCCCCGCGCTCTATCAGCTCGTGGAGGATCCCGACAGGCTCGACGCCGACGCGCTTCTCTACGTTCTCATGAGGCTCCCCGACGGCATCTGGTCCGTAAGGCAGATCACCGTCGTCAGGGAGATCAGCGGAGACGTCGCCGAGGACTTCTCGCCGGTGGAGACGAAGGCGAGACGCAGACCGACCTTCCGGACCGGACCGGATTCCTTCGTCACCGCCTTCCGGGGCGGCATGAGCGACATGGTGGATTTCATCTCCGCCATAACCTGCTTCCAGATAGAGGCCGACAAGATCAGGGCCAGACACTCGGCCTACCTCGCCAAGCTGCACGAGGATCCGCAGCACGTCTCCGTATGGCGGACCATAGAGAGCGGTGACGCGGACGCTCAGGAGCCGGGCGGGATGGAGCACCTTTCCCTTCTCCACGAACTCTCCGTCGAGTTCCGATGCGGATACGGCGCCATCAAGGCTCTCGACTCGTCGCTCGGCGGACGCTTGGTCGAGGTCATCCGCTCGATCGCCGCCACCGGTCCGAGGGATCTCAAGGTGGTGTTCTCGGACAGATTCGGCCTGGTCGGCTCATACAGCGCCAGGGCTAAGCGATGGACCTCGCTGCTGCTCGAAACGATGAGATCGATGGGGCTTTCGGGCAGGCGCGTGCACATCGTGTCCAGCAACCGCCACAGCATAGTGAACTGCCTGTCGCCGTACCTGCGGCGGCACTGGACCGATCTCGGCATGGAGGGGCCATCGGACTATGCCGGGGCTCGAACGGCCCTCGATGAGCCGGGGAGGGCTCAGGAGCGCGCCGCGGAGGATGCCGCCGGCGGCATCCGGTCCGTTCCGGTCCCCCCGGACATGCCCTTCTGCCAGATCATCGACCTCGGCTCCCTCGACGCTTCGCTCATCGATCCCAGGCTCGCCCCGCCGGCGGATCCCTCCGGGGTGATCCTGAACATGGACTACGCCTTCGGGGAGGAGGGGTTCTTCATCTTCAACGAGATGTTCGAATCCCTGGGAGCAGACGTTTCGAGCGTCTACGTGATGGGAAAGGCGGGGACGCTGGTCGGCGGCAGGGGTGACATCATGCTGCCCTCCTACTTCGTGAAGCAGGGTTCGGGAGACGTCTACGAGGTGGACAACTGCCTGGC
>LKHC01000128.1 GCA_001618605.1 Candidatus Fermentibacter danicus | reverse complement strand
GGCGTCGTGTACTACGCCTCCGATGCCCCTCTTTCCGGCGATCTCCTCTCCGTCCCGCTGGGCGGTACGGGCGTGATGCCGGCGTACGCCGCGAGTCTCGCGATCCTGAGGAGCATCATGGGCGGTTCCGGGGGCGGCCCTACTCCTTCTTCCTCTTGAGGATCATCACTGCGCCCCCGAGGCAGTCTCCTATCGCGGCGACTATCCAGCCCTCCTTCTCCTTTTCGCATACGAGCTGCGCGACGTTGTCCTTCATCTTCCAGAAGAGCTGGTTGACTTCGTGGGTCCATACCCCGTCGCCCCGGATCATCACGAGCACGCTGCCGTTGAAGACCTCGCCCAGCGTGGCCACGCTCCAGCCGTCGGGCTCGAGATCACGGATCACCTTCTCGAGGGAGCCCCTGCTCTTCCAGGAGGCCGCTATAACCTTGTGCTCCATCTCGCTCCTTCGTTGCCGCCACGTTCTCCGGCAGGATCGCCCGGACCGGAAACACTGCCGCCCGGCCTGTGAATCCCGGAACCGGGCCGCGCCTGCTAGTAGGCTCCCTTCCTGGAGAGCGCGGCAGGCAGGGTAAGCAGAAGTATCGATAAATCCATCCATATCGACCAGTTGTCGACATAGTAGAGATCCAGCTTCACCATCTCCTCGAAGCCGATCTGGCTGCGGCCGGACACCTGCCATACTCCGGTTAGGCCCGGGGTCGTCTTGAGCCTCTTCAACTGGCGCTCGGTGTACTCGGCGACCTCTTCGGGAAGCGGCGGCCTCGGGCCTACGAGGCTCATTTCGCCCCTGATCACGTTCAGGAACTGCGGCAGCTCGTCGAGGCTCCAGCGTCGGAGGAATCTACCCGAGCGGGTGACGCGCGGATCGCGCCGCATCTTGAACAGAGGGCCAGAGGCCTCGTTCATGGCCTTGAGTTCGTCCTTCATCTTGTCCGCGCCTACCTTCATGGACCTGAACTTGAGCATCCTGAAGGGCCTGTTGTTGCGGCCGAGCCGTGTCTGGGAGTAGAAGACCGGCCAGCCGTCGTCGAGCAGAATGACGGCGGACAGGATAAGGCAGGGGACGAGCAGAAGGGGAAGCGAGGCCAGCGCGACGGTCAGATCGAAGGCCCGCTTGCAGACGCTCCTCGCGCCATGGAGAGGCGGGGAGACCGACTCGATCAGGGTGGTGCTGCCGAGGCTCGTGAAGCGCGTCGTCATGCTGACAAGCGTGAACACGTCGGGCACCAGCATGTAGGAGATGCCGGCATGCTCGCAGGCGTAGATGATGTCGGCCGTCTCGTCCCTGGTGAGCGACGTGTCGGCCACGATCAGCTTCTCTATCGACCTGTCGCGCAGATAGGCGCCGAGGTCGTCCGCCCGGTCCGCCTCGATCGAGGGTTCGCACTCCCTGCCCGGCGGGCGGATGAAGCCGCAAAGGACCGCCGGGAAGGCGCCCCTGCTGCTGAGGTGCCTCGAGAGTTCGAGAGCGAGCGGGCCGCAGCCGTATATCGCAGTTCTGGAGGCAAGCCCCGACTCGAGGGCCGCCTTCCGGGTCATCTCCCTGAATACGCCGTGCCAGACCGCCAGACAGAGGGATGATGCCGGGAAGGAGAACAGCAGCACGAACCGGGAGAAGTTGAGTTCCCGCACCGCGAAGCTGAGTGCGAAGGTGATCACCACGGCGGTGAAGGTGGAACGGAGTATCCCGGCCAGCTCCTCGATCTGGTCGAGACCCCAGTTGCGGCGGTAGACCCCGAAGGCATGCATCACGATGATAGTTACTACGCCCATTACGACGCCGGCAACGAGGTAGTGGAGGGCGGAGAGCCTGAAGTCGAGGGGTCTGCCGAGCGTTCGCGAGAACAGGCCTGCCAGGAGGGAGTGCCTGAGCCAGAAGCCGAGCATGTAGACGGCGATCACGATCACGAGGTCGCCGACCGCCATCAGCAGCGCATTGATCCATTCCAGACGGTTCTTCAGCATGGCCGCGGGCATCTTCCGGTCAAGGCTCCAGGATGATCCGAGTAGAATCTAAGCATGCTCCTGAGATGCAGCCACAGGGCTCTTCCCGGCCTCCCCGCGCTTTCCCTGCGGGATTCGTGCTCCATTAAGGCGTCCGGCACGTGCCACACCTCGAAGCCGTTCTCCCATGCACGCCAGCACATCTCCACATCCTCGAAGTACAGGAAGTAGCGTTCAGACATCAGCCCGAAGGCTTCCCGGCCCCGGGCCGTTACGAACATCGCCGCTCCCACGAGCCAGTCCACTGGGGTGGGATTGTCATCGGGATTATGCGGCATGTGCCTCTCTATCGCCGCCCGGCCGGCACTGGTGCGCCCCCAGGGGGTTCTACGCGCTGCAATGGCGGACGGGTCCGGGAATCTCCTCGCCGAGGACTGGATCCGGCCGTCCGCGGAGAGGAGCCTGGGGCCTGCTATGCCGATGCCGTCGGATTCCGAGCAGAAGGCCTCCAGGCGGGAGATCGACCCGGGGCGGACTATCACGTCGGGGTTCAGGAAGAGCACCGGGCCCGGGCCGCACAGCCCGGCTGCAATGTTGTTGGCTCTCGCCAGCCCGAGGTTCCGCTCGCATCTGACCGTCCTGACGTCCCTGAAGGAGGCGCAGAGCCCGGGTGTGCCGTCGGAGGATGCGTTGTCGAACACGACGATCCTGCGTGGGATCTCGCAGGGATCGAGGTCGAGCAGTGACGAGAGGCAGCCCGCGATCGTCCGCGAGCTGTTGTAGGTCGTGATGACTACGGATGCTTCGGCTGGCATGTCCCCGGTGGAGGATGGTCTGCAGCGCAGACCCCGGATATGGGAGGGAGGGGCGGGCGAGGCCCGCCCCTCCGTAAAGGCGTCAGGGCTAGCGCTTCTTGCCCTTCTTGCCCTTCTCGACGAGTTCCTTCAGGGTCTTGCCGGCCTTGAAGTGCGGTACTCTCTTCGCCGGATAGGTTTTCTTGGCGTGAGTCTTGGGATCGACACCGACCCTCTGTGCCCTGAGCTTGTTCGAGAACGTCCCGAACCCGACAAGGCTGATCTTGGCGTCCTCCGCCTTCAGAGCATCCATGATGCCCGCCAGGAAGGCATCAACAGCACCTCCGGCCTGCTTCTTGGTGAGGCCGGTCTTGTCCGCGACGTGCGCTACCAGATCCTTCTTGGTCATGAAGTCACCCCCTTTCCACGACCTTTCCCCGAGTGTAGATCACCGAAAGCTCCATGTCAAGCGTGTATCACGATCATTGAAGCCGTTGTGACCAGTGTTCCCGACCGCGACGGGCGGATAACACCGAAAAATAACAATAAAAAGCTATAGCTAGAAAAATTCTTTCGTTCGACGAATCCGGCATTCCGGGGATTCGGGCCGTGATCCGTGTCCCGCCCGGCGGAAAGGCGCTAGAAGTTGCTGACGTGCTGTTCGACCTTGATGTCGGGCAGGTCCACTATGTTGATCCTGAAGTAGAATCCGCTGTCCATGTCCGAGATGTGCCGCACGAAAAGGGCCTCCCAGCAGTGGAGATCCCTGCGGAGCGTGTAGCTCTGGTTGATGAAGGAACCCTTCGAAATGTCGTAGTAGGTGGTGTAGTCGATCGACCAGGACGGTGTCAGCTCCAGGGAGGCCGATGCCCTGATCTTGCTGAGGTCGTCGGCTCCGTCGAACCCTCTCGTGTAGTGGTGCGTGAAGGAGAGCCTGTAGGGAAGCCCCTGGAAAGAGACGGAGTCGGGAACCAGTGTCCGGTCGTTGCCGACGATCTGTAGAGACGTGGTGAAGCCCATTGAGATGAGTTCCCTGTCGTAGAGGTCCCATGCTGCATCGGCCCGGAATCTGGCCAGGGTGACCGGCGTGAGGTTCAGCGAAGCCGAAAGCGGGGAGAAGGACCGCTCCGAATCGCCGGGGTCCATGTCGTACGAGACGGCCAGGTCGAGGCTGGCGAGTTCGGTCTTCTCGATGCCGGAGGGCGACTCCCTCTTGGCTTCCAGGCTCTGAAAGAGTCCGAACTGGACCGTGCCCCCGCTCGAGGGCAGGGAGAAGTCCGAGAAGGTCCAGTACTTCGTAGAGGCGGAATCCGCGGGCGAGAGCGAGATTCCGTCGTCGCCACCCGCGAGATGGCTTTCAGGCGACCACCTGATGACCGCCCTCGGGCTGATCGTGTGGCGGAAGGCGGTGTATCCCAGGCCGCCCTCCTGGAAGGTTCCGTAGACATCCGAGGAGAGGCTCAGGCTGCCGGTTCCGGCAGCCCACCACGGGTAGCGGCCGCCGCTGCGGTCCCTGTCATAGACCGTGAACACCCCTCCTATCCTCGGAGAGATGGACAGGAAATCCAGCACGCGTTCCGAGGCTGAAATCTCGGAAGCGGTCCTGAGGCCGGAATGGGTCGTCCTGCTCTCCTCCCTCCGGGTATCCATCGAGACGTAGTGGGAGGAGAGATTCCAGTACAGGGAGTGCCAGAACCGCCTTTCGGAGGGATCCGAGGGGGCGCTGAACAGAGGGGTGGAGTTGATCCCGAGCCTGAAGTCGGGAAGTGTCTGCACCGACTCGGTCTCGTCCGGTATGCTGTCGGGATCGTTGTCGAGGTATGCGGTTCTGTCGAGGGTGAGCTGAAGGGACGCGATGCCGAAGGTTCTCGATACGCTCGCCCAGGATCGGACTTCGTTCTTCATCCTGTCCTCAATCTCGGGCTCCGTGTCCTTCAGATAGGACCTGTCGCTGAGGAACTCGGCGTTGAGGCGCACGGCGGTTCCGTCGGGAAAGTCGTGCAGATGAGAGCCGAACAGGCTCCATCTGTCGAGATGGCTCTCGAACTCCCTCCTCCATTCGGTTTCGAGCCTCCCCTCGTGCACGTAGCGGAGCCTGTGGCGCTCCCTCGCGGACAGGGAGAAGCGTGATCTGTCGAGGATGTCGCCCTGGACCAGCAGATCGAGGTAGTCGGAGAAGGCGAAGTAGTAGCCGAGACCTCTCAGGAATCGACCGTCCCTGGATGTCTGTCCGAATCTCGGGATGGTGAAGCCGGACTGGCGGCCCGTACGAATGGGGAAGACCATGTAGGGGAGGTACATGACCGGAGTGTCCGCTACGTAGAGGTATATCGGCCTAGCGATGGCGCGGTCGTTCTGGAACACCTTCATCATCGGGGAATGGAAGTAGTAGTCCGAGGAGTCCCCGTCGCAGGTCGTGAACCTGACGTCCGTGATGTTGAACTCCCGGCGGCCCACCTGGGTGATCGAGGTTCCTGAATAGAAGCCGAACTCGTAGCGTGAATCGCCGCCCTCGATCATCCCCCGTCTGGCGGTCATGTCGTAGAACATCCTGGTACCCCTGATCGACTCGCCCCTGTCGAACAGCTCAGGCGCGCCGGAAGCCTCGATCAGATCCAGTTCCGAACGGTATCGAACCGTGTCCGCCTCCAGGTTCATGTCGCGGTAGTCCACCCGGGACGACCCGATCAGGACGAAGTCGCCCGTCGAAGGCATGAAGCAGATCGAGTCCGCGCTGTAGGCGATGGTCTCCAGGACGGCGGTCCTCGTGGAGTCCGCCGTGCTGTCCGACAGGACGATGGAGAGGATCAGGGGGAGAGGCGGGATCATGTGCGGGAATCCCGGGCCATGAGAGCGGCTCCGAGGGCGCCGGCTTCGGAGGAGTCGGGCACCGTACTCACGCACCACGGATGCCTGCATCGTCCGGTGAATTCGGCGCAGGCCGGCTGCATGAACAGATCGGAGGCGTTGGCGAGCCCGCCCGCAAGGTAGAATCCGTCCGGACTGAGGCAGTTGGCGAGGCTGGCGAGGCCTCTCCCCACCCAGGCGCCGTACACATCGAAAGCCTTCAGCGCTGCAGAGTCGCCATTCCGGGCAAGCTCTGCGATCTCCCTGGGGTCGGGGACGGTTTCCTCACCGGCGGAGGGCTCTCTGCCCAGGTAGTACCGGACGAGGGCATCCCGGCCCGCATATCTTTCCCAGCAGCCGGTGGAGCCGCAGGGACATGCCTGCCCGGAGCTTTCCACCGCCATGTGGCCGAATTCACCTGCAAACCCTGTGCCGTAGATTACCTTCCCGCGATCCAGTATCGTGCCTCCGATCCCGGTGCCCAGTGTGACGAAGACGCGGAGTCCATCCGAGGGGATCAGGCCGGTCCTCACCGCTCCGTAGGCGAATGAGTTGCAGTCGTTGTCCACGACGGCTCCCGCCCCGGTTCTCCCGGCGATCTCGGAAGCTACGTCCAGAGGCGCCCAGCCGGGCAGGTTCGGAGAGAACGAGAGAATGCCGCGTCGGCGGTCCACCAGGCCGGCAATCCCGACACCGACGGCAAGAGGCTCGGGATCTGCGTTCAGGATGGTCCCGGCGAGTTCATCGAGAAGCCTCCGGGCGCCCCTGAGCGGGAGAGTGGAGAGCACCGCCTCGATCCTGAAGGGCGAATCGCGCCCCACGGAGCCGACGACAGTGGTTGTACCCCCGATGTCCGCTCCCCAGAAGCGTCTATTCGACACTGACTATCTCTCCGTCGATCACCATTACGAGCGGCAGGGACACGCGCGCCACCGTCCGCGCGCCTATCGTGCAGACTCCGCTCGCGCCCCTGATGCTGCCCGTGGAGGTGATGGCCCTCTCGAACGCCTCTCTGGAGTTCGCGCCGTCGGAGGCTGCGTCGAGAATGACCGAGGCCGCGTCGTAGCCCTGGGCGGAGAGGATGGAGGGATCGGTCCCGTACTTCCTCCTGTAGTGGAACACGAAGCTCGAGGTCGGCGGATACATGGATCCTGCCCCGAAGGAGCAGGTGAAAACCGCCCCGTCCATGTACTCCCCGCCGAGCCTCAGCACGGCCTCGCTGTCGAGGCCGGACGTGCCGAAGATCATGGCGTTCAGGGAGTAGTAGCGGAGCTGCGGGGCGATCTGCACAGCCTCGTATGCGGTGACTGGAATGAAGATGCCGTCGGGCGAGGCGTTCTTGATCGAGGATATCTGGGTTTTGAAGTCTGTATCGTCCGTGGCGAACGCCTCGGTTCTGACTATCCTTCCGCCCATGCGCTCGACGGTGGCGGCGAACTGCTCCGCCTGAGCCACCGATGTGCCGGTGTAGCTGTGGAGGATGGCAAGCCTGCTGCAGCCGGCCGTGCGGACGGCGTATTCCGCGACGGTCACCGCTTCGTCCGCCCCCGCGGGAACCAGCCTGTGGACATAGGCGCCGATGCGGTCGACGTCCGAGGAGGTGGCGGCCGGCGAGAGGGTGGGGAGCCCGTACTGCTGGGCATACTCGGCGAAGGCCTCGGTTTCGGCGCTGGTCAGGGGCCCGATGACAGCGAAACAGCCCGGATCCGATCCGAGGTTCCTGCCCGCGGCCGCCAGTACCTCCCTGTCGCCACGGGTATCGACGACCACCAGTTCCGGAGCGTTGGATACGAGATCGGCGGCTCTCTCGAAGCACAGCCTCACGCCGGATTCCACCTGCGAGGCATAGGCGGCTCCGTTGCCCGTCATGGGAAGAACGAGCGCCACGTAGCCCCTCTCGGGGCCTTCGGGGATTCCACCTGCCCAGTATCGCTCGCGGAAGCCGGGGTATAGGCGGTCGAGCTCGCCGGCCGTCATGGACGCCCGGACGGTCTCCCCGGAAGTCGTGTACCTCCTGGCCAGTTCGAGCAGGACATAGGGCTCGAGCCAGTCGGCCCTTCTCCGGGCGGCGAGCTGGTCGGCGGAAAGGCCTCCCAGGACTTCGAAGGCCAGGGCGGAGGCGGCTTCCGCCTCGGCGGCCCGGAGATTCTCCGGGTTCAGCGAGCCCAGAGCATCGGCCGCCCTCGTCCAGCGGCCCAGTGCGGAGAGCGAACGCGCAACGAGCAGCAGAGCCCTCGCCCTGGTGCCGGAGCGCGTCTCGACTGCGATGCTGTCGGCTGTGGCGAGAGCCCTCTCGACCATGCCCGATCCGAGCCAGGCCTCGGCTCTCCCGAGGCGCCATTCGGGCACGGAGGGATTGTCAGGACCGGCGGAAATGGCCTGTGTGAACAGGTCTGCAGCGCGCTCCCACCGCCCCGATTCCAGGCATGCCCTCGCCTGCTCGGCCTGGGCGGCTCCATCCCCGGAGTCCGCGATCCGGCAGGAAGCCATGAGCATGAGTACAGCGAAAGTGGCTGTGACGAGAAGCGCGCGGCGGGGCATCTGCAGACCTCCGATTGGGATGGGTTGCCGGAATATGGCCCTGGACGGTCTCCCGGCGCAACGAAAAGGGCCCGCGCCGAGGCGGGCCCTTCTCTCGAA
>LKHC01000127.1 GCA_001618605.1 Candidatus Fermentibacter danicus | reverse complement strand
CTGGACTGCATCATGTTCTGGGCCATCATCATGAGTGAATCGGCAGGCACGTCCGGACCCGGCAGGAATGCGTCCTCGTTTATGGAAACGGCATACTTCTCGCGGAGGCTCGGGATGAGTTCATCGCGGAAGTAGCTGTTCACCATGGCCGGTTTGAGCGTGTTGATGATGGACTCGCGGACCTCCTCGATAGGCCTGGATCCCTCGGGGCGGCTGTCGATGACCTGGATCAGGACTATGCCGAGGTCGGTGGTGAAGGGTCCTGCCAGAGTCCCCGGAGCGGCTGCGAAGAGGGCGGCCGAGATTTCCTCCTGGAGGCCCAGATAGGGCAGGGGGGAATCGACGGTTATCCAGCCGAGATCCCCGCCGACGCCCGCCGTGGGGGCGTGTTCGCTCAGCTCGATGGCGGTGCTGTCGAAGGGCTGACCTGCCTGGATGTCGGCCATAGCGGCGTCGATGACGGCGGGATCGGCCGCCAGGATCATCGCGGCATGGACCTGGGCGCCCTGGTAGTAGATGTCCATGGCGTGCAGATCGTAATAGGCCTGGATCGCCGAATCGGGGACGACGACCGAGTTGATGACCTGATCCTCGTAGAAGACTTGGATCAGAGCCCTGACCCTGGTGTCCTCGACATGCTGCATGGCGATCTCGACCTGCGCCTGGACGAAGGAATCGCTGTCCAGACCTGCCTCCTCGGCTGCCTGGAGAAGGAGTTCACGCTCGACCAGATGATCGAGGAGTATGCGCTGACCCTCGGGCGTCTCGAAGCTGGCCCTCTGGTATGGAGGTATGAGTTCGAGTTCGCGCTTCAGGGTCTCGTTGGTTATCTGGACGTCGCCGACAGTGGCCAGGACGACCACGGTCGAGTCGGAACCGGACGTCTTCACGCCGGGAGCTCCGCATCCGGCAGTGACTGCAATGGCAAGGGCGGACAGACAGAAAAGGATCCTCATACTGCTCCTCCATGCTGGTCGCAATTATCCCGGTCCACATCCTCGGGCAGACCGTATGCGATGAAACCCCTGGCGAGTTCCTCGAGAGCCGTTTCGACGGGTTTGTCCGGCCTGGCTCCCTCTATCAGCGGCGGGGCGCCGGCCTTCAGATGCCGCACTCTCTTTGCGGCCGCAAGCGCGAGCAGGTACTGATTCAGACTTGCAGCGGCCTGCTCCTCAATCTGGTAGAAGCTTCTCATCTTCCTCCATGTGCATGAGAGGGGCCGCACCAGGCGGCCCCGATATCCTTCCAGTGCCCTTCTGCGCGATGGACGGTGATTGCTATTGATCCTGTGCGCGCCGGGCGCGGAACTCGGTAAGGAAATCCCAGCGGGCGATGTCGATGAGGTTGAGATCCCTCAGATCCACGCGCTGAGTTCCCAGCTCGGAGACGTCCCAGCGGCGTATGACCATCATCTGGTCGACATCCGAGGAAAGGGCGCCATCCGGCCTGCTGGGGAACGTGAGGGGATGCCTGAAGGAGACTTCCACCTTCGAGACCTCGGGATCGGAGGTGGTGTAGCCGATGAAGGTGAACGTCTCGATTACGACGGAGTCTCCCCTTGCGCGCCCGCGTCGGTCGGGATTCTGGTAGAAGACGTAGGTCGTGTCGGGTATGGTTTCGAAGCGGTATTCGCCGCCCATGGGATCGACGAGTTCGGCGGTGCTGATTTCAAGATTGGAGAGTTCGGCGGGTGTGAGTACCCAGGGATACCTGTTGCCGAGATAAGCGGCCTGCTCCTCGCAGACCCTCACGAGGTTGGCCCGTGAGGCGCTCATGCGCCTCATCTCGGCGTACTCGGCAAAGGCCACGCGCCTGAAGGTGGGAGCCCAGTCGGCCTCCATGAACAGCGAGTCCGGATATTCCTTCTCGATCAGACCGCCGACAACGCCCCCATGCCGTTCGATGTTGTTGCAGGATATGGCGAACTGGGATCCGAGGGCGAGCTTGGGGTCGTACAGATACATGGAATCACGCAGCGCCTCGTTTGCCCAGATGCTGGGGCATACGGCCACGCTCTCGGGAAGGGATGCGTACTCGAGAAGCGCCGGCAGGTCGGGGGCTATCGAGCCTTCGTTGTTGTACATGTAATCGATCTCGGCGGTAGCGAGCTCCTGGAGATGAACCCGGCAGAGATCCCTGGGAATTCTCTGGGACTGTACTCTGTCATAGATTCGGTAGATCAACAGGGCAGCAAGCAGTACGATGAGTACCCTGACCAGAAGCTTGCCTTTCATCAGATATCCCTCCACGGAGCGCTTTTGGCAAACACCGCCAACAGTTTTTAAGAATCTATTGGCGATTCTTTCCACCTGTCAAGTTGCACTACATGTCCGCGAACGAAACCACGGGGACGGGGCGCGAAACCCTGGCCTCGACCCCGGAGGGCCATGCGGAGAGAAGGGGCGAATCCGTCTCGACCGCGACTTCCGCACTCTGCTGACCAGCCGTGAGCACCGAGGTTCCCACGCTGTCCACCAGTGATAACATTGCGGCGGGACCGTCCAGTGTCACCATCGGCGGATCGACCGACTGCCAGAGGTATCGTGACGGGATCTGCCCCACGGTGGACACTTCCACCGCCACGATCCTCGATGCCATGCTGTCGACCAGAGCCGTGGCGACGGCCGGTTCGAACCGGGTGACCGCGAGTTCCCTGAACGGATGCCCCCTCCAGCGGATGCCGCCGGGATCGAACGACATCGGAATGGAGGCCGGGAGAGCGCCGGGATGCGAAGATGCGTTGATCAGGGACACGGTTTCGGGGAATCCGTTGAGCTGGTCCCAGAGGACCCTGGCTCCGCGGCCTTCGAAAACGATCGTTACGCTGTCGAGATCCTCCATGTTGCAAAGAACGAGTCCGTCAGCCACCTCGGGCGGCGTTATTCCGGCCCGCTGCTCCACCGTGAAGGTGTGCGACTGGAGGCCGACAAGCCAGAGTATCACGGCGATGACGACCGGGAGAACGTTCGTGGCGAACCGTCCCGGAATTGCGGGCATGCTATTCTTCCGCCGGGGGAAGGCCGGGCGGGTTCTGGAAACCGATCGCCCCCTGAGGATCGTTGTCTTCCAGTTTGCCGTACTTCGACTCGTAGACCTTTACCTGGCTCTCCAGCGCGGCGACGAGAGCCTTGATCCTGTGCGGCGAGAGGATGATCCTGGCCTTCAGGCTGGCCGACGGGACGCCGGGCATCTGTCTGGCGAAATCGAGCACGAACTCGGCACGCGAAAAGCTCACCAGGGCTATGTTGCTGTACACTCCGTCCGCGTCCTCGGGACGGACGTTGATACGCGGCGGTGTTTTGATCATCTTCCCCTCCTGGAGCGATTGTTTTCGACCTATGCACCACTCTGCGGAGCCGGTCAAGCCCGCAGAATCCCGGCGGAGGCTGGATGGTCCCGATGGATCCGGAGCCCGTACTGGCCTCGTTCCCGGGCAGAAGACTGCTCGTGATCGGCGACCTCATGCTCGACCGCTATCTGGACGGGCGCGTCGAGAGGATCTCCCCCGAGGCGCCGGTTCCCGTCGTCTCGATCGAGGCCGGGGGGGCCAGGACGATACCGGGCGGGGCCGCCAACGTCGCCATGAACATCAGATCCCTCGGGGGAGAAGCGTGTCTCGCCGGGGTGGTCGGCTCCGATCAGGACGGGGAGGAACTCGTACGGATCCTGTCGGACGCAGGCATCTCGTGCGCCGGAGTCGTACATGACGCCGGAAGGCCGACTACCACCAAGACCCGAGTGGTGAGCGGCAGTCATCAGATCATCAGAATCGACAGGGAGACCTGCGACCCGCTGGCTCCTCCGGCCGGCGGGGCGCTCCGGCGCTTCATCCTGGACGGCCTCGGCGACTACGACGCCGTCGTGTTCCAGGATTACGACAAGGGCGTGATCGGGAGCGGGCTCATAGCGGAAGTCATACGGGCGGCGGCCTCCAGGGGCATCCCGGTTACGGTCGACCCCAAGTTCAGGAACTTTTTCCTCTATTCGGGCTGCACCCTGTTCAAGCCGAACCGCCACGAGACCGCCAGAGCCCTGGGTCGCGAACTGCCCGATCCCGGGTCCGCAATGGAGGCTGCGGTGGAACTCGTCCGCAGGCTCGGAGCGGCCGCAGTCATGATCACGCTGGGCGAGCAGGGCTCCGTCACCGCCCTCGGAGGTGGAGGCGGGTTCCACAAGCCCACCTTCGCCAAGAGGATATTCGACGTCTCGGGCGCGGGCGACGCCGTGATCTCGGTGATGAGCCTCTGCCTCGCAGCCGGGGTCGATCTCGAGACGGCGGCCACTATATCGAACCATGCGGCGGCGGCTGTCTGCGCCAGGCCCGGCGTGCACGCGGTCACTCCGGAGAACATCAGGGAGGAGTGCCGCGAATACTATGCAGGCCCCTGACGCCGTGAGCGCCTGCGATCCGGCGGTGGCCAGGTGCCGGCGCGTGCGCAGGGCCGGCCTCACTCTCGTCTTCACCAACGGCTGCTTCGATGTCCTCCACCCCGGGCACCTGCTCATCCTCGAAACCGCCAGGTCGATGGGCGACTTCCTCGTGGTGGGGCTCAACACTGACAGGTCCGTCAAGGCTCTGAAGGGCCCGGGAAGGCCGGCGGTCCCCCTGTCAGGCCGTGCCGCCATGCTTGCCGCCCTGGCTCCGGTCGATCTCGTGATACCCTTCGACGAGGACACTCCCGCGAGACTGATCCGCGAGATCAGGCCCCACGTCCTGGTCAAGGGCGGCGATTACTCCGCCGAAGACGTGGTCGGAGCCGACACGGTCCTCGCCGACGGCGGAAGGGTGGAGATAGTCCCGCTCCTGCCCGGCTTCTCGACCACCGTTCTCCTGGAAGGCGGCCGGATGCCCAGATGATCCGCAGGACGGGCTTCGCCCTCGATACGCTCATGGTGACGTGCGTGTCGCTGGCGGCGAGATCCGCTCTGTTCGCCGGCTTCTCCTCCGCGCCCCTGTTCCTGCATCCACCGGTCGACGGGGCCTGGCATCACCGGTGGGCATCCCTGATAGCCTCCGGCGACCCGTTCGTATTCGCCCCCTATTTCCGGGCGCCCCTGTATCCCTGGATACTGGGAGCGGTCTATTCGGTCTTCGGAACCTCCGTCACGACCGGAGCCCTGTTCTCGCTGGCCGTGTCCGTGGCCGGATGCGCACTGTTCCACCGTGCGGCGCTGTCCTTCTGTTCCAGGCGGACGGCTCTTGCAGTCTCCCTGTGCTGGGCCCTGTGGGCGCCCGCGGTGTTCATGTCCTCGACTCTCCTGATCGAGCCCCTCTATATGACGCTGCTGCTGCTCGCCCTTTATCTGATCTCGAAGGGCCGTGTCCCGGCCGCGTCCGCCGTGCTGGGTCTGGCTGCGACGGCGAGGCCGGGGGCGATCCTGCTGCTGCCTCTGCTGCTTGTCCTCTCCGGCGGGCGGAAGGCCCTCAGGCTGCTGCCGGCGCTGCTCCCGATCCTGCTGGTCTGGTGCGTCAACGCGATCAAGGGCGACCCCGGCGTCATCATATCCTCCCAGGGCGGAATCAACCTGTACCTGGGAAACAGCCCCGACTCGGACGGGATGACCGCCTTCGCCCCCGTGCCTCCGGACGGGCTCACCGTAAGGCCCGACAACGTCTGGTCCGCGAGCGTGCGTGGAGCCCCCGCCGGAGCTAGCGAGTCCGGCGTTTCCCGATACTGGACCGGCAGGGCGCTGTCGGCCGCTCTCGACGATCCCGCCCGATGGGCCGCCCTGACGGCATGGAAGCTCTTCCTCCTCGTCACCCCCGCCGAGATTCCCGGCAACTACGATCTCTACTACATGCGCGGCCCGGCCCCGGCGCTCCGGTTCCTGCTCGCGCCTCCGCCGCTCTTCCTTCCATTCTCGCTGCTGCTCCTCCTTCTCCCGGCGGTCCTGGCCGCTGGGAAGGCGGACAAGCCCGACCGCACTCTCACGGCCTGGGTCGTCCTGCTGCTGGCCGGCGTCCTGCCGTTCTTCGTGACCTCGCGCTTCAGGCTCCCCGCCGTTCCCTTCATCCTGCTCCTCTACGCAAGGAGGCTCGAACGCTCCAGGCCGCGGATCGCCGTGCTGCTCGCCGGAGTGGTTCTGGCCGGGGCCGCATCCTTTGCCTCCAGAGGTCTCGTGGAGAGGGCTGGAGTCAACATGCCCTTCCAGGACGCGCTGGCCCATGCCGGAGAAGGCGACATGAAGGGTGCCGAGGCGCTGTTCCTGCAATCCCTGGACAGGTCGTCGCTGCGTTCCGACCTCAGCATGAACAGGGTCGAGGCCATGCACAACCTCGGGCTGATCGCCGCCAGGCGGGGGGATTTGGATGACGCAAGGGGGTGGTGGCTGGCTGCGCTGGATTGTTCTCCCGGCTTCATGCCCTCCCTCGAGGCGCTCGACGCCCTGGAGGCGATCACGGCCGGACGGGTGCGCTGACGGGTCCGCCGGGCTGACGCGATTCCGCGGCCTTCTGGCCCTCCCGCCCTTCCGCTGCGCATAATACGAGTCCGCAGCCCTGCTGCGGACTGCAGGTCGTATCGTAACCGTCACCTCTCAAGGAGATGATGAAATGTCCGGACAGCTCGAGTTCAACGAGGCGAACGTGAGGGCCGGGATCGAAAAGATCCGCCCGCTGCTGCAGAACGACGGGGGAGACATCGAGTTCGTCGGGCTCTCCGGCAATGTCGTACAGGTGCGCCTGAAGGGTTCATGCTCCGGTTGCGCCTTCGCGGCCATGACGCTCCAGTTCAGCGTCGAAAAGACTCTCAGGCAGTCCTTCCCCCAGTTGGAGAGGGTGGAGAACGTCCAGGGCGTCTGATCGCTCCGGCGGTTCCGCCGCCAGAAAAGCCGCCGTCGCACTCCTCTGCGGCAGGGATCCCGGCAGTCTGGATTCAACCGGCCGCGACAGGGACTTCGCCCTTCTCCTGGAGAGGGAGGTCGTCACCTGGAGGCTCCGGCTGGATCATGAACTCGCCCCCCTCTGTTCGCGCAGGCTCGATTCCCTGGACAGGGAGACCCTCTGCGCCCTGCGCGTCGGCGCAGTCCAGCTCCTTGTCCTCCATACGCCCGCGCATGCAGCCGTTTCCGCCACCGTCGAGGCGGCTCCGAAGCGCTCCAGGGCTCTCGTGAATGCAGTTCTGAGGAGGCTTGCGGCCTCCGGGGGCCTCGAACCGGAGGAGCCCTGGATACGCCTGTCCCACCCCGGGGAGCTGTGGGAGCGCTGGCAGTCGAGGTACGGCCGCGATTCAGCGATCAAGCTGATGGAATGGAACAACTCCATACCGGATCTGGGCGGAGTCCCCTTCGGTGCGCCGGTCGAGGGCGCTCCGGGCAGGTACATGGACGGCTACCGCTACCGCGAGAGGGCGGGCAGGCTCGATCCCGCCTCCCTGGCAGGATTCTACGTGCAGGACGAGGCCGCCGCGCTCGTCGGAAGAGGCGCGGCGGAGCTGCCGGGCCGGCTGGTGGTGGAGACTTGCGCGGCGCCCGGCGGCAAGACGGCTCATCTCGCCGTCTCGGATGCACTGACTGTTTCGATGGATCGGTCCGTGGAGCGGATGATGCAGTGGAAAGCCAACTCCAGGAGACTCGGATGGGAGTCCTGCATGCCCGTGATAGCGGATGGATCAGCCATTCCGCTGCGCGAAGCGGACAAGGTGATCGTAGACGCCCCCTGCACCGGCACCGGGGTCTTCCGGCGGCGTAACGACGCCAGATGGGGCTGGAGCGACGCGCATCTCTCGGAATGCGTCGAAACTCAGTCCATGCTGCTGGATGCTTCGTCGGCCCTAGTGAGGCCGGGCGGATGGCTCGTCTACTCGGTGTGCAGCCTGGAGCCCGAGGAGTCTTTCGAGCAGGCGGCCCGCTTCGAACGGAGGCACGAAGGCTTCCGCCGGGGATGCTTCCCGGCACCGGAGGTTCTTGTCAGAGACGGCATGCTGTGCATATTCCCACCCGAGCACCGTGTGGACGGACACTTCGCAGTCTGTTGGGAGAGGATCGCTTGAAGGAGTCGGGAAGGTTCGTCATCCTCCTGCTGGCCGGCGCGGCGATGGCCTTCGTCGCAGGCGCCCTCGTCACTCCTCTGGCCTTCAGGACGCCCCGGTTCGTGACGGCGCTCGGTTCCAGCGCCCAGCCCGTCGTCGTACCGCAGGTGGCCGGGCTGTCCAGACAGGACGCCAGGCGCGGCATCGAGACGGCAAACCTCGTCCTCGCCGGGGAGTGGTCGGAATACGGACCCATGGAGTCGATCGGCCTGGTGATAAGGCAGGATCCGCCTCCGGGGACGCAGGTTCCCCGGGGCTCTCCGGTGAACGTCTTCTGGAACATCGGTCCGCTGTTCAGGCCGTACCGGCCCGCAAGTCTGGTCGGCCTCACGGCCACCGAAGCCGAGGAGACGATAGCGGACTGGCAGTTGTACACCTCCGGCAGGAGCCGGGCTCCGCACGTTTCGGTCCCCGAGGGCAGGGTCATCGCCGTCTTCCCGCAGTACAGCGACAGCCTGCCGGTGTACATGCCCGTGAGGCTGCTGGTCTCGACCGGGTGGGACGGCATCCCGCTCTTCGTCGGCATGGGGCTCGCCGAGGCGGAGAGCATAGCTGCGATCCACGGCATCGTACTGGTCACCGAAGGCTTCGACCCCGCAGGCGGAGGCGGCGTCGACAGCATGGTGAACTCCCAGATCCCGACCCCCGGCATCTCCTACATGCCCGGAGATACCGTCCTGATCAGGGTCGACCTTACCTCCACGGACCCCTTCGCCGGCCCGGATCAGGAGGAACAGGGCTCGCATGACTGGGGGCAGTGGTAACTTGAAGCCGCTTGTTTCCGCTTCTCTGCTCTCCTGCGACCACGGGCGCCTGGCGGCGGAAGCCGCGTCCATGGAGTCGGCCGGCGCCGACATGATTCATCTCGACGTGATGGACGGCGTTTTCGTTCCCGAACTCACGTTCGGTCCGGCCGCAGCCCTGTCGATATGCAGGGCTGTCCGCATTCCTGTCGACGGGCATCTGATGGTGGAGATTCCCGACGGCCAGATCGAGGGTTTCGCGAAGGCAGGGTGCAGGTACGTCACCGTTCATGCCGAACCCTGCCCCCACCTCGACAGGACGCTGTCGAGGATCAGGGAGGCGGGCTGCCTTTGCGGAGTGGCGCTCAATCCGGCCACGCCCGTTGAGGCCGTCCGATGGGTTCTCCCGGTCGTCGATCTCGTGCTTGTAATGACGGTCAATCCCGGGTACGGCGGTCAGGCCCACATCGAGCACGTCCGCCCCAAGATCGGAATCCTGAGGCGGGAGCTGGATGAACTCGGGAGACACGAAGCAATAGTATCGGTCGACGGGGGAGTCGATTCCGGCAACGCGGCGCTCCTGAGGCGGGCCGGCGCCGACATGCTGGTGGCCGGATCCTTCATCGCGCGCAGCCCCGACCGGTCGTCGGCAATGGAGGCGTTGAGAGCGAAATGAAGATGAAGGCGACCATCCTGTCGTTAACGGTAGCTATCCTGGCGGCTTCCTGCGGGACTGCGACGCACACCGTGGACGAGGGAACGGTTGAGGAACTGAGGCGGGTGTTCGACCAGACCCGTTGCGGGTTCCGCATGGAAGATCTGGTCTACGCCGTTTCCCGGCAGTTCCCGTACCTCGTCGCGGATTCGCTCCCTCCGGACGTCATGCCCTCCGGGGTGCCGGACAGCCTCACGAAATGCCCCGTGACGCTCGAACCCTACGGAATCCGCTTCGAAATCGACGGAATCACCGTGGAATGCCCTTCCGGCCACGGCTCGGCCTCGATAGACTACTAGCACTTGAAGACAATACGCACCTTCCGTATAATATACTTTCCGGCCGGCTCCGCGCCGGTGGTGAAGTGATGTTCGAGAGGCTTTCCGAGAGGCTCGGGAGTGTTCTCGACCGGCTGCGGGGCAGGGGAGTGGTTTCGGCCTCCGACGTGTCGGAGGCCATGCGCGAGATCAGGCGCGCGCTGCTCGAAGCCGACGTCAACATCCGGGTGGCCAGGGAGATGGTCGACCGGGTCGCAGCGGAGGCCGTGGGCGAAAGGGTCCTGAAGAGCCTGACCCCCGGCCAGCAGATAGTCAAGATAGTCTATGACGAGCTGGTCAGGACGATGTCCCACGAGAGGACGGAGCCTGACACCGGGGGCCGCCGGCCCGTCGTGTGGCTCCTCGCAGGGCTGCAGGGGGCCGGCAAGACGACCACCGCGGCCAAGCTCGCGGTGTGGGCCGCCGGGAAGCGCGGGATGAGACCGATGCTCGCCGCCTGCGACCTGAAGCGGCCTGCGGCCGTTGATCAGCTCGGGATGCTCGCCGGGAAGACCGGCATGGGGTTCTACGAGGACAGGACCTCGCAGGATCCCGCCCGGGTGGCTGCGGACGCCCTGGCCATGGCCGACAGGGAGATGTACGATCTCCTGATTGTGGACTCGTCGGGCAGGCTGCATGTCGATGACGATCTGATGGCCGAGCTCGAGAGCATCCGGGCAGCCGTGTCCCCCAGGGAGACGCTGCTGGTCCTCGACGGGATGACCGGGCAGGACGCCGTGAACGTGGCTCTCGAGTTCGACAGGAGGATAGGCCTTACCGGGGCCGTCCTCTCGAAGATGGACGGGGACTCCAGAGGCGGCGCGGCCCTCTCCACCGCCGCCGTAACCGGTCGTCCGGTGTTGTTCCTGGGCACGGGAGAGGGGCCGGGCGATCTCGAGGCCTTCGATCCGGCCCGCATGGCGGGCAGGATTCTCGGGATGGGCGACGTGCTCGGCCTGGTGGAGAAGGCCGTCGAGGCGTCGGATCGCGTGGACGCCGAGAAGCTCGAGCGCAGGCTGAGGAAGGGCGAGTTCACGATGGACGACCTCCTGGCCGAGTTCGGGAGGCTCAGGAAGATGGGCTCGCTCGCGGACATACTGGCCATGCTCCCGGCAGGCATTCTGCCGAAGGGGCTGGAGGTCGATCCCCGGGAACTGGGCCGCAAGGAGGCGATCATCCGCTCGATGACGCCGGACGAGCGCCGCAGGCCCGAGAGGATAGACGGGAGCAGGCGGAAGAGGATCGCCCGGGGCAGCGGCGTGGCTGTGCGTGACGTCAACAGGCTGCTGGACGATTACAGGGCCGTGAAGGAAATGATGAAGAGGCTGGGAAAGTCGTCTCGACTGGCTTCCCTTCTGCGCGGATGACGCGCCGGGCCTCCGTGGCGTGAAGAGTCGAAGGTGTCCCTTGGAGGTGGAACTTGGTCAGGATCCGGCTCAGGAAAATGGGTACGAGCAAGCTGTCTTTCTTCAGGATAGTCGCAGCCGATTCCAGAAAGGCGCAGAACGGCAGCTTCCTCGAGGTTATAGGCTATTACGATCCTCTGCGCAGGCCTCATGAGATAAAGGTCGACGAGAAGAAGGTTTTCGACTGGATGCAGCGCGGGGCCCAGGTCAGCGAGACCGTGAGGGGCCTCCTGCGCAAGACCGGTACCTGGGAGAGATGGTCAAGATTCCGTGCAGGCGAAGAGGTTTCGCCGGAAGTGGTCTTCATCCGGGGTGAAAAGAGGACCGCGCCGGATTCCGGGAGTTCCGACCGGGCCTGACTGACGCCGCAACAACCGCGACTGGAGGGGTGTTCATGAAGGAACTCATCGAGATGATCGCCAAGACTCTCGTCGAAAATCCTGATTCCGTTCAGGTGGACGAGAAGACGACCGAGGACATGCTCGTGTACGAACTCAGGGTTTCGGAAAGCGATCTGGGAAGGGTCATCGGCCGCGAGGGTCGGATCGCGAAGGCGATGCGCACGATCATAAGGTCGATCGCCGCCCGGAAGGGACAGAAGGCGACCCTGGAGATAATGGACTGAGATGACCCCGACCGTGCAGGCCGGCTTCGTCACTCGGCCTCGCGGTCTTGCCGGCGAAGTCGAGATCAGGCTCTTCCTGGCGGGTCGGGCCGTCGCCCTGCCGCGCGGTTTCGAAGCGTTGGTGGGAGACCGGGCCGTAACGGTCGAAAGGTCGTCCATCCGGTCCGCGGACACGGTTACGGCCCTTTTCACCGGCTTGGAGAGCATCGAGGCCGTGGACGGCTTCAGGGGTGAGGCTTTCTCGGCTTCGAGGGAGTCGGTGCTTGCGGTCTCAGGATTCAGACCGCTGGCGCTCTTCCTCGGCATGAGGGTCGAGTGGCAGGACGGCGCCGGGATCGTTGAGGACTTCGAACCGTTCTCGGCCAATCCGCTCCTGTCGGTCGGCTTCGAAGGACGCCGGTTCGACGTGCCCCTGCTGCTGATCACCGAAACCGGGTCGATCGACTGGGAGGGCGGGCGGATCGGGCTCAGGCTTCCAGCCGGTCTGGTGGAGGGCGTGGATTGAGGCTGGCGGTAGCCACCCTGTTCCCCGAACTCTTCGAGCCCTTCTTCCGTACCGGGGTGGTCGGACGGGCGGCGGCATCGGGGGTCGTCGAGGCCAGTACGCTGGACATCAGGCTCCACGGGATAGATGCCAGAGGTTCCGTGGACGACTACCAGTTCGGCGGGGGAGCCGGGATGCTCCTCAGGCCCGAGCCTCTCTTCGGGGCTCTGAGGTCCGTGCCGTGGCGGGATGGCGCCAGAGTGGTGCTGATGGCCCCGGACGGGCGTCGGCTCGACCATGACCTCGCCAGGGATCTCGCGCGGGAGGAGAAGCTGATCGTCTTCTGCGGGAGGTACGGGGGGGTCGACGCCAGGTTCGTACAGCAGGCGGTGACCGACGAGGTGAGCATAGGAGACTATGTCGTCTCGGGCGGGGAGCTTCCTGCGATGGTGCTGATAGAGGCCGTGCTCCGCTGGATTCCCGGGGTGCTCGGCAGGATGGAGTCCGCCGTGTCGGACAGTTTCGCGACCGGGCTCCTGGACTATCCGCGCTACACGCGCCCCGCGGTTTTCGAGGGGATGAGCGTGCCGGAGGTCATCGTTTCCGGGGATCACGCGCAGGTCGAGAACTGGCGGTTCGAGGCCGCGCTGGCCAGAACAAGGGACAGGAGGCCGGACCTCCTGGAGGGCGTAAGCATCGAGTCGGTGAGAAAACGTTTCCTGGAAGCGGTCAGACAGGCCGCCAGGACGAAGGAGCGGGAAGATGGATGAGCTTCTTAGGCTGGTCGAGACCAACCGGCCTGCCGAGGGCATTGCGGACTTCGGTCCGGGGGACAACGTGAAGGTCCACTATCAGGTCATCGAAGGCGACAAGGTGAGGATCCAGGTCTTCGAGGGAGTGGTCATCTCGCGCCGCGGCGGCGGTGTCGGCGAGACATTCACGGTTCGCAAGATCTCCAACGGCGTGGGCGTCGAGAGGATATTCCCGCTCTGCTCGCCCAGGGTCGCCGGGGTCGAGGTCGTCCGCAAGGGCAAGGTGAGGCGCGCCAAGCTGTTCTTCCTCAGACAGAAGAGGGGCCGTGCCGCCAGAATCAAGGAGAAGAGGGTCTACTAGACCTTCCGCAGAGGATCTCCTCGGGTTCGATACCCGCGAGGCGGGCGGAAGCCTTCTTCCAGCAGGCATCGACGAGGCAGGGAGGGGGCCGCTCGCCGGCCCCCTCGTCGCATGCTGCGTCGTCCTGACGCCCGGCCTGGCGATCCCGGGGCTGGACGACAGCAAGGCTCTGACGCCCCGGGCCCGTCTGGAGGTCCGTGAAAGGATACTGGAAGGCTGCCTCGGGTTCGGGATCGGCCTCGTGGAACCCCGCGAGATCGATTCTCTCGGAATGACCCGCAGCGTCGCACTCTCGTTCGAGAGGGCCGCCGCCTCCTGCACTGCGGCGGATGTCTATCTGATCGACGGCAGACCGGTAGAGGGGCTGCCCTTCAACGCGAGATTCTTCGTCAGGGGCGATTCCAGGAGCCGCTCGATCGCCGCCGCGAGCATCCTCGCCAAGGTCCACAGGGATTCGCTCATGGCGGAGGCGGACAGGGTCTGGCCGGGCTACGGCTTTGCGGACAACTCCGGCTACGGGACGCCTGCGCATCTCGCCGCCCTGCGGGAACTCGGCCCCTGTCCGATCCACAGGTTCTCGTTCGCTCCTGTGGCGGAGACGGTCGATCTCTTCGGAGGCTTGCATGGCGGATGACGGCGTCGATCCGGCGGCTGCGGCGGAGAACGCGGTGGCGGAATGGCTGGCTTCACGCGGCTGGGAGATCGTCGAGCGGAACCTGAGGCTGGGGCCGGGGGAGATCGACATCATCGCCTGCAGAAGCGGGATCATGGCCTTCGTGGAGGTGAAGCTCGCCTCGACGGGAAGCGCCACGATGGCTCCCGAGAAGATCGACCGCCGCAAACGCACGAAGATCGCCGGCACAGCCGCTAGCTATCTCGCGGTGAAACCCTTCGGGGGCGGCTGCAGGTTCGATGTGGCCGTAGTGAGGGGACTGCCGGGGAGCTTCGAGATCGACTATCTCGAGAACGCCTTCGTCTCCGACACGATTTTCACGGTCTAGAAGCCGGTCCGCTCAGCCGAGCCTCGCGCCGGGGGAATCCGGACGGCCCGCCAGTATGGCCGCTCCCAGGGCTCCGGTGATGCAGGGCTCGTCCGGTACGAGGATCTCGATGCCCAGCTCCTTGCGCAGCGCCTTCACCACGCCGCGGTTCCTGGCGACTCCTCCGGTGAAGACGACCTGGGGAAGCAGCCTGGACCTGCCCGCCATCGAGATCGTCCTCCTGGCGACCGACCTGAAGACGCCGTTCAGGATGGACGGAACGGCGACTCCGGACTGGAGCAGGCCCACGATCTCGCTTTCCGCGAAGACGGCGCACATGGAAGAAATCTCGACCGAATCACCGTGATCCCGCACCACGTCGCCCATATCCTCGAGCGGAATCCCGAGTATCTGCCCGGTAAGCTCGATGAAGCGCCCGGTTCCGGCGGCGCACCTGTCATTCATTACGAAGTCCGTCGTCCTGCCAGAGTCGTCCATCTCGATGAGCTTCGAGTCCTGGCCTCCGATGTCGATTACCGTCCTGGCCGAAGGGAAGAGGTACGATACGCCGCCGGCATGGCAGAGTATCTCCGAAGCCACTCTGTCGGCGAGCTTGAAGTAGTTCCTGCCGTACCCGGTGGCGAGGACTCCCTGGAGATCGGAACGGACGACTCCGGCCGATTCGAGTACTCCCTCGAAAACCTCCGCGGCCGTGTCAGCCGGCCTGGAACCAGTGTCGGCGATCGCCGTCTCGACGATCTGCGAACCGTCGAACAGCACCACCTCGATCGATCTCGCACCGATGTCCACACCGCAGGAAAGCCTCATGTCATCTCCAGCATGGTCTGGATCCTGACCGCGAGCCTCTCGCGGTCGGAATCGGAATAATCGGTTTCCACCTTCATATACGACAACCCCAGGGAATCCCGGATGTGCCGCTCCACGAGCCAGGACTCGATGTTGTAAGTGTGGCAGGCATGCCATACCAGGTCCACCACCGCATCCGGCCTGTACTTAGCCGCCAGGCGGTCGATGAGGTCCAGCCTTCCCGTGTTCGGTGTCATGCACGAGCAGGGGATGTCGAAGTGCTTCCTGGCGACGGCCTCGAACGGGTCGCCATCCTCCGGCGTGAGCGCTTCAGTCGGCTTCACCCCCGAGCAGGCCTCCTGGACGACTACTATGCCGCCGCATTGTTCGATGATCTCGATGACCTTCAGAGTGTCCCTTCCGGTGGGGCACCCTGTCACCATGACTCTGGGAGCGCCCTCCGGAGCGGCCCGGAATCCTCCTGCCGCTCTCTCCCGCACCTTCTCAACGAAGCGCTCGAGCATCTCGAGATGTGGCTCGAACCCTGCGAGACGGTAGCGGACAAGGGCTGTTTCCACTCCGGTGACTATCGGCGGGTCCGAGGCTCCGAGTTCGAAAACAGTGTTCAGGAGGGATCGTTCGCGGTTCATCGCACGGATGGCCCCGCGGAGCCGGTTATCCGCTATTTCCACCCCGTACAGGTTCTCGAGGAAGGAGGCGAGCTTCCTGACCTCGGACATCCAGTGGCGGAAGGCGTCATCCTCGTCGTGCTTCTGCGTGAGTTCGAGGATGTGCTGCGGCTTCCTGTCCGCGATCAGCTCGTACATCTTCTTCTTGCCGTCGCAGGTGGTCTCCGCCACTATCGCGTCGCACACCTGGAAGAAGGGGCAGCGGTTCGTCAGGATGTATCCGAAGGACGACTTGATGAGGGGGCAGAGGTTGGACGGCAGGACGGTCTCGGCCGGGGCGATCGTCCGCCTGCTCGTCCCGCAGAGGCAGACCGGGTACGCTCCGGCTGCCATGATGATCTCGCGCGGGGTGTATTCGCAGTAGATCCCCACGAGGCCCCTGCCCTGCCGCTTCAGGGCGCGGGCTGCGTCGGACTCGACGGCCATGGAGTTACGGAAATACTCGAAGGGATCCTCACCGGAAGGATTAGTGACTCCGCCTGCGAAGCCCGTCGCGATCATCGGTGCTCTCCTGGATCTCAGTACTTCGGTGAAACCTTCCATCCGCCCCGCTACCTGCTCGCTGAGGCGGCCCGGGGAGTACGGCACGTCGAAGGCTAGTACCGGCAGTCCGGCCTCCTTTTCGAGCACCTCGACAAGAATCTTCTCCTCGTGGGGGCAATGGCTCGCTCCGAAGATGCTGGAGACTATGACCCCCTCCGCGCCGAACCGCCTTGCCTCCGCAGCTATCCTCGAAGCCCTCATGTGCGCCGAGCCGAGCATCAGGTCGTCCATGCAGTTCTCGGCCACGGCGGCGAAGATGTTCTTGTCAGGCGCAAGGGGAAGGTACGAATGCGTGATCATGTACTCCGAACCGGTCACGCAGGCGCCCAGATCCTCGAGCTGCGTGACCAGTGAGGCATCCGTGGGCGGCATCACCCAGTAGACCCTGAGGGGGTCATCGTCGAAGGGGGATGTCCCCGAATCGAGGCGGCTGCGGACCGTGGCGAGGAGGTCGTCGAGGACCTCCACGCTCTCGTCGGGCTCGGAGCAGGTATGGATGCCGATGAACTCCGCAAGCAGCATCTCAAGGCCCGGCATCGGCGGGCGTTTAGCGGAGTAGACCAGATTCCGGAGTTCGGCTATCCGGCTTCTGAGGCCGTTGAACATGGTCCTGCTCCGTTCGAGATCGCTTTCCGACGCTGTCCTGCCCGTCATCTCCTCCATGGCGCGGGCTATTCCTCGAAGCTGCCCCTCTACGAAGCGTGCGGCGGAAGCCTGGTAGGGCATCCCGCCGAAGGGGGTCGTGCGGAACTCTTCCCCGGGCGCCCAGGATCTATCGTCCAGCCGCGATGCCATCTCCCACCAGTGTACCTTGATCCCCAGTCCCTCGATGAGTTGCATCACGGCGGAGAAATCGTCACAGCAGGCCCCGACTCCGGCGATGCAGAGATCGGGTTTCGGGAAGTAGTCGAGGGTCACCATGGCTCCCAGGGCCGCGCGGACATAGCAGAGATCCTCGCCGGCCCCGAGCCTCGCGGCCTCGTCGAGGAGGTGCGGCTCCTCCGAGAAGCAGGGCGCCCACCAGAGTTCGTCGGCGTAGAACGTCAGCGCCTCGGGCCAGGCGTATGTGATCACGGGTACCTGCCCGAGATCCTTCATGGTGGCGACTATCTTCAGCCCGTGCTCCTTCGCGAGGAAGAGCCGGTCCTTCTCGCTGAACAGGAACGCCCACAGCCTGAGCGCCGCGCTGGAGTCGTCGAAGCGCAGCCTCCGCAGGAGGGTGTCGCCGCGGCAGGAATACTCGTAGGGGCTGAACAGGTACTCCACCCCTCCCGGGATCAGCTTCCTTAGAAACCTGCACCGCTCCCTGTACTCGTCCGGGATGTCCCTTATCCTGATCTCCCAGTCGGAGGATGTTATCCGGCCCGATCGTTTCGCCGCACTCATGCCAGGCTCTCCAGGAATGCCTCGATGCGGGTGCCGACTCTCTCCCTCCCGCCCGGGGCGTAGCTCGTGTCGAGCACCAGGACTGGAACCGGCATCCTCTCCCGTATCCGCTCTCTCTCGGTATACCAGAGGTCGCAGAACTTGAGGGTCTTCAGTATCAGCCCCCGGCAGTCCGCCTCCTCCAGGGTCCGCTCGAGGTATTCGAAGACCTGGTCGTTCGGTCTGCATCTGGCGCAGCGCGATGCTTGGAAGTACTCCCTCGCCAGCCATCCCGGCGATCCATCGACCGGCTCAGCGTCGGGAAGTGTGGCCTGGAGGCCGGAGCACCCCAGCGGGACCATTGTGACCCCGGCCGCCTCCAGGAGCCCGGGGACGGCATCGTCACCCGCCGCCATCGGGCCCCCGGCGACCGCGATCCTCATACTGCCCTGCCAGGGTTTGGAGGCTGCCACGGCTGTTTCGAGGAATCCTGCAAGCCACCCGGGCCTGGCGATCTGGAACAGCTCGAATGCCTTATGCAGATCCGAGGGCTTGAGGAGCCCCTTCATGGCGATCGAGCGGAGGGAGGAGGCCGCCCTCCTCCGCTCCTTCTCGAAGGCAAGAGCCCTGTCGGTCGAATACCCGTCCGAGAAGCCCCGCGAGACCAGATCGTCGCACAGCCTCTCGACCTGCGATGCGAAGTAGTCTTCGGCCTCCTTCGTCCGGGTGGACGGGAGCTGGATGTGGAACGCATCGACGGCTGTGATCCGGCCGAGTGCCTGGAAGAGCCTCCGGGTCTGATCGCAGGTGTACATGGCTACCCATGCGTCGACCATCCCGTGCAGGCCCGTTCCTGCCGATGCAGCTCCTGCGAAGGACTTGACCAGAGGGCAGGAATCCGGCCGCATGAACCGCTCGCCGGCCCCCTCATTATTGCTGGATGCTCCGTGGAGGACGCGGATCGAACGCATCCCGAGACCCTCTCCGATGGCGGGCGGGAAGGCGTGGCACAGGCTGCCGAGAACCCGGCCACCGTTCTCCCTGAAGCGGGCCAGCGCCGCTGTTTCGTCCGCGATCCCGGTTTCGATCAGCTTTCCCGCCTCCGTGGTCTTCCTCCGTTCCGACGCTTCTCCGGCCTACTTCTTCACTGCCGTGATCCGGCACCTTCCGAAAGCACCCGCATGGGCCTGCTGGGACATGAAAGCCATCTCCCCGCCCATCGCCTGGAACATGTCCATGTCCCAGCCGATTATGCGGAGCGCATCGAACATGAGCTGTTCCGTGAGCATCGAGATATACAGGTCGATGCATCCGGCGAAGTGCTTGGTGCAGTCCTCGGAGGAGCTGATCTCGAAGCCGGAATCCAGGAGCAGCTTCTCCCAGTATTCCCTCTTGCCGATAAACGGGAACTTCATGAAGCCGCAGATCCGCTGGGCGGTTTCCTCGGTCCAGCCGGAGGGGCCCTCCACCCAGTCGCTGAACGCGATCCTGCCGCCCTTGCGCAGCACCCTGGCCGCCTCCCGGATCATCGACTCCTTGTCCTCGACATAGCACCAGGCGTCCTCGCCCCAGACGACGTCGAAGAAGCCGTCCTGCCAGGGGATGTTCCTCACGTCGCCCTTCCTGTATTCGATCATGCTCGACAGACCATCAGCGGCCGTAGCCTCCTGAGCCTTGGTGATCATGGCTTCGGTAGCGTCCAGGCCGTAGCCGCGGACACCGTAGAACCGCGCCAGGAATCTCAGGCCGGCACCCAGGGCGGAGCAGAGGTCGAGCACCTTCTCGCCCTTGGATATGCCCGCCTTTTCCGCCAGGATTTTCGACTGCGCGAATCCGCCGATGTGTATCTGTTCGCCCATGATGAGTTTCCAGAGATTGCCCTCCGGGCCGCTGTAGACGCCCTGGACATCGGAAAGGACTGCCTTCGTGCGATTCATCGCTCCGGTTCCCCCTTCTTATCTCCCGGCTGCTGGGGCCGGGACGACCGAGGAGAGCCTGGGGCAGCCGCCGATCCTAATCTGCTGGAAGCAGGAGGGTCAGACCGCCGGCACCCTTTCTCGGAGCCCGACTGGGCTCCTGGCCCGGCCTCAAACCTTCATGTGCGGTCTGGCAACCATGACGGTCTCCAACGCTCCATCTTCCTCTGGGTAATGGCGAGGTCTGACGGCCCTTCAGCGGGCGAAGATATCCGTGCACTGCCTCCCGGGCAAGAAGTAGCCCCTTGCACTGCACCCGGCATTCGGGTACACTGGAGGCGGAGGTGGCAGGAGATGCTCGCTCGCACCACGAGTCTGGGGCTATGCGGAATCGATGCCTTCCCGGTCGAGGTCGAGGTGGACATGGGGCGCGGCCTCCCCACCTTCAGCCTCGTCGGCCTGCCCGACAGCTCCGTCCGCGAGTCCCGCGAGAGGGTTCTCGCCGCCATCGGCAACCTGATGGAGAGCCTTCCCGGCAGGAAGACCACGATAAACCTCGCCCCCGCCGACAGGAAGAAGGAAGGCTCCGGGTTCGACCTGGCCATCGCCGTGGGTGTCCTGGCGGCCGCCGGGCTCGTTCCAGCCGACGCGGCAGGCCGGTATGCCTACATAGGCGAGCTTTCGCTGGACGGCGGCCTCCGCCCCGTGCGCGGAGCGCTCTCGATGGCCTACGGCGCCAGAGGCCTTCCTCTCGACGGCCTCATCGTGCCCTCGAAGTCCGCCGGCGAGGCCGCCCTGGTCGAGGGGCTGACGGTGTTCCCGGCCTCGAGCCTCTCAGAAGTGGTCGGCTTCCTCCGGGGCGAAGCCGCTCTCGACTCCGTCGTGTCCGACGTATCCGGCCTCCTCTCCGCCGGATCACCGTCCGAACTCGACCTGTGCGACGTCCGCGGCCAGGAGCAGGCCAAGCGGGCTCTGGAAGTGGCCGCCGCCGGCGGGCACAACATCCTGATGATCGGCCCTCCGGGTGCCGGGAAGACGATGCTGGCCAGACGATTTCCCGGCATACTCCCCCCTCTCGAGGCCGAGGAGGCCCTGGAGACGACCCGGATACACAGCGTAGCGGGGGTGCTTGCGGAAGGCTCGCACCTCGTCTCCGAAAGGCCCTTCAGGTCGCCTCACCATACCGTCTCGGACGCCGGCCTCATAGGCGGAGGCACATTCCCGCGCCCCGGAGAGGTCAGCCTGGCGCACAACGGCGTCCTCTTCCTCGACGAGCTGCCCGAGTTCCGCCGCAGCGTCCTCGAGGTCCTCAGGCAGCCCATGGAGGACGGCGTGGTCACGATTTCCCGCGCAGCCTCCGCTCTGACCTTCCCTGCCAGGTTCATGCTGGTGGCGGCGATGAACCCATGCCCGTGCGGTTTCCTCACCGATCCCCGCAAGGCCTGCACCTGCACGGGTCCGCAGATACAGGGCTACCTCAGGCGCATCTCGGGCCCCCTGCTCGACAGGATAGACATCCACATCGAGGTCGCCCCGGTGCAGTTCCGCGATCTGTCGGGGCAGGCCGGGCCCGGTGAATCCTCCATGACCATCGCTTCGCGCGTAGCGGCGGCCAGGAGGCGGCAGCTCCAGCGATTCGAGCCGGGCCGGAAGGTGTTCTGCAACGCCCTGATGTCGTCCGCCCAGGTAAGGCGCCACTGCCGGCTCGATTCCGAAACGGCGCGCTTCCTTCGCGACGCCGTCGAACGCTTCGGGTTCTCCGCCCGCGCCTACGACAGGATACTGAAGCTCGCCCGCACGATCGCCGATCTCGACGCTTCCGACTCGATCGGCGCGGCTCACATCGCGGAGGCCGTGCAGTACCGCGCCCTGGACAGGGACTTCTGGCAGACGGCCTGAGTTCCGGCCGTGCCGTGCGCATATCCGGCCATGAGCCCCCGGGGGTATATTGAAATCATGGAAAACGAACTCACCGGCGGGATCGCCCAGGCGCTGGTCGCCGTTTCAGACGGCATAGACAGGGCTCTCGCACAGGCGGGCCGGAAGGGCCCCGTCAGGATCATGGCGGTCACGAAGACGCACCCGGCGTCCACCGTGGCGGCTGCGATAGCCGCCGGCATCGACCTGATAGGCGAGAACCGCGTAAGCGAGGGCGGCCGGAAGATAGCCGCACTCGGACGCGATGCGGCCGAGTTCCATATGATCGGCCCGCTGCACAGGGGAGAGGTCCGGCAGGCCTGCCGTGACTTCCAATCGATCGACTCGATCGACAGGGAAGTCATCCTGGAGGCGGTTGCAGCCAGAAGGGCGATGGGAGCGACCCCTTCGATCCTCATAGAGGTCGACACCGCCCCCGGCGAGGGTAAGCACGGCTTCCCACCGGACTTCGATCTACTCTGCCGGATTGTCGACCGGGCGGCCGCACTCGGCGTTCCTCCGGCCGGTTTCATGACCGTCGGCCCTCTCATCGGGGGGAAGGAGGCCTCGAGGCGCTCATTCGCCCTCCTCAGGGACATCCGGGACAGGGTCGGCCGCGCCACCGGGCTCGACCTCCCGGAACTCAGCATGGGGATGAGCGACGACTGGTTCGAAGCGGTGCTCGAAGGATCGACGACGGTCCGGCTGGGGCGGGCCCTCTTCGGAGAGCGCTCCGGATTGACGCCGTGATGCCCTTCTGTATCTTCACTCAAGGCAGACATGCCGTTCTTAGCCCCCGCGGCCCGGCCCCGGGGAAAGGGGAGGCTTTGCAGTGCGATTAACTCCGCTCGACATAAGGCGACAGCGTTTCGCGAAGGTCTTCCGAGGCTACGATACCGCCGAGGTGGAGGCCTTCCTCGAAATGGTCGCCGACGCCTGGACCGAGCTTACGACCGTGGTGGACGACACCGAGAAGGAACTCATCGCCCTGCGTTCCAGAGCCGCTGACTTCGACAGGATGGAAGGCGCCGTCCGCGAAGTGCTCGTAGCCCAGCAGCAGAGCGCCTCGCGAGCCCGTGAGGACGCCGAGAAGGAAGCCCAGCTCATCGTGATGGACGCCGAGGTAAAGGCCGCCAACCTGCTCAGCGAGGCCCGCGAGAGGGTGCAGGTCCTTTCCGGGACGGTCCGCGAGCTGCAGGACCGCCGGCTGGCCATACTCGCCCAGATGTCCTCCTTCCTCGAGGCTCAGGGCAGGGTGATCGAGATGGAGGAAACGAAGATAAAGGCCGACTCCGTCCCGGAGGACAGGCTCCTCTCCGGCGAGGAGCCCGGAGACGGTCCGATCCTCGAACTCTCGGAGCTCTGACGCGGGCAAATGCATCTCATAGCCGTCCTGGCCGCCCTGGCTGCGAATGCTCCGACGCTCTCCGGAGATTCATATTCGATCTCCTGGGAGGTGCCCGAACTGGTCACGCTCAGGGGGCCGGGGGATGCCGTAGTGGGCCTCTCTGCGGATGGCTGCGGCTTCTGCGGCTGCAACGGCGACGTTCTCCTCCCGGAACTGAACATGTACCTTCCGGTTCCGCCGGGCAGCTCCCCGGTGCTGTCCGTAGAGCCCTCGGGCATCGCTCCGGCCGGCATCGAGAGTGTCTCCAGGGCTCTTCCATCCAACGGCGGAACCGTTTTCGAAGCCGCCCCCCTCTCCGACCTTCCGGACGCCTGGGGCGAGCTGGCGGGCGTCACCTCCTTCAGGGGCTTCAGTCTGGCCAGGGTGCGCATCCACCCGGTCATATCGTCCGGCGGCGGATTGGTCCGTGCGCGTTCTCTGGCCGTCGTCCTCGAATTCGGCCGCACCGGAAGCCCTTCCAGGGTTGCAGGAGCCGAGGGCGACCTCCTGCGGCTGATAACCGGAACGGACACGGCCTGGCGTTCTGAAGCCCGCTCCGGTATGCGGGGCAGCCCGTTCGCCGGCCTTCCCTGGGCCAGGATAGGAGTGGACACCGCCGGCATCCACGCCGTCACGGGCGACATGGTTCCCCATGCCTGCGGATCGCCCAGCGCGACTCTCTCGCTCTTCACCGGCAGGGGCAGGATGATGGGCTCCTCCCCGTGGGACAGCCTGTACGTCCCCCGGCCTGTCCCGGTGCTGGTGCGCGACGGCGGCGACGGCGTCTTCGACGAGTCCGACAGCCTGTACTTCTTCGCCAGAGGTCTGTCGTGGTGGGAACCCGACGGCGACAGCCTCCCCGGCCATTTCATGCACCAGTATTCCGGCCGGAACTTCTACTGGCTCACCTGGGGCGGAGAGCCCGGCATCCCGATGCAGACGATAAACGCGGGGCTCACCGGCGCCCCGGCCGTTCAGCGCCCCTGCCTCGCCAGACTCCATTTCGAGCGCGACATCATAAGGAAGCCCGACCTGGTTCCGGGCGACTGGATATGGGACGCCGCCCTCGGCACCGGTACGCAGTGGTACTACCACGAATTCGACATCCCCGGAGCCTGCGACGGCAGCGGGATCGTCAGAGTCTATCTGGTGTCCGCCAGCGCGGGCGGCCACGCGACGAGGGTCCTGGTGAACGGCCAGACCGTCGCCGACACCGTCTGGAGCGGAGTCGGAGCCTTCGTTCTCGAGGCCCGGACATCCTCCCTGCGCCCGGGCGTCAACAAACTCGACATCGCGATCGATCACGGATCCGCGTCCGACGACATCTACATCGACTGGTTCGAGGTCTTCCCCAGGATGAAGCCCGCCCTCTGGAGTTCCGGCCAGACCCATGTCCCCATGGAGTGGCGCCAGGAGGCCGGGAGGGTCCGGCTCGACTGGGAGGGCGGCCTCGGCGGGGCGATGGTCTTCGCTGTCGGAGGCGACACCCATGCCGCTCTGCTCGACGGCTGGAGCGGCGGCTCCCTCGAGGTCGAGTTCCCTTCGGGATGGGCCTCGAAGGAGCTCTGGGCCGTGCCGGTCGGCGCGGTCATGGCGCCCGCCTCGGTGGAATACGCCGAACCCGGCGGTCTGGTCACCTTCCAGGGCGGTGCGGACAGGCTCTACATCTATCCGGAGGGTTTCGAGGGCGCCGCGTTGTCCCTGTTCGAACCCGGATCGTCCAGCGAGGCGGTCTGCCTTACGGACATCTACGACGAATTCAACGGGGGCGTCCGTGATCCCTGGGCCATCACCGCCTTTCTCGACTTCGTGCTGAAAGCCTGGGAACCCGCTCCCGTGGACGTGATCCTCTGTGGCGGAGGTCACTTCGACCCCAGGAACCGTGCCGGCTCCCGCGTCAGCCTGATCGATCCCGTCCGCTCACCCGGCGACTACTTCCAGGACGACCTCTACGCGATCACGAAGGGCACCGATGTTCCCCAGTTCGCCGTCTCCAGGATCAGCACCTCCGACCTCGCGGCCTTCGCAATCGTCGCCTCGCGCTCTGCAGCCTACCGCTCCGGCGCCTTCGCGGGCGCCTGGCAGACGCGGGTTCTCGGGGCTGCGGACGACGAGCGGTCGAGCCAGTACTCCGCCGACGAAACCTACCATACGAACAGCATGGAGCGGATCCTCGAGGAGCATCTCCCTGACGCCGCCAGGCCCGTAAAGCATTACATGATACTTTATCCGTTCGACTCACTCTTCAAGAAACCGGAGGCGCGGCAGGCCTTCATCGATCTCTGGTCGGAGGGCGCGCTGCTGGTCCTGTTCCTCGGTCACGGCAGCTTCGACCAGCTCGCCGACGAAGGCCTGTTCTACCTCGATGACACAGGTCAGCTCGCGAACTCCGGCAGGCTGCCCGCAGCCTTCTTCGGCTCATGCAGGGTCGGGAGATTCCAGGACCCCGGCCGTGATTGCATCGCGCAGTCTGTCACCACCGCTCCCCGCGGCGGCGCGATAGTCGGGATAGGAGCCACGTTCGACACGATAGGCCCGGTAAACGAGCTCCTGATGGCCGCCTTCGCGGACGCGGTCTTCTCGCAGTCCGGCGCTTCGCTGGCCTCGTGCCTGCTGGCCGCCAAGCTGCAGGCCGGCTATTCCGGATTGAACAACAGGGTCTACGTTATGTTCGGCGACGGTTCGACCATGCCCGCCGTTCCGGGCCACATGCACCCCGTCGACGCGGATACCCTGTTCACAGGAGAGAGGTCGGGCTTCTCCGGCACGGCGCCGCATGAGGGCACCGTCCTCCTCGAAGCCTTCGAATCCAGCCGGAGGAGAACCTACTACACGTTCAGGCAGAACCTCCCCATCGAATACTTCGACATGCCCGCCCTCTTCTTCGCGGGCTCGGCGGCGGCCGACCCCGGTTTCGCCGCGGAGGCGTTCGTGCCGGTGGATGCCGATACCGGAACCAGAAGCAGGATACAGGCTCTCGTCATCTCCCCCGAGGGAGTGTCCGCCTCCGCCGCCTGGCCTCATCCGCTGGTCCCCGGCATGCCTTCCACCACGGATTCGACGGGGCCTTCGATCGAAATCTGGCTCGAAGGCTTCCGCAGCACGGAGGAGCCATCCGTGTCGGGCTGTGCGACCCTCTCGGCCAGGCTCTCCGACGAATCAGGGATCAACCTTGTCGGCAACCCCGGAAGGCAGCTCGCGCTCTACGTCGACGGCACCGCGTCGGACGTCTCGGGCAGCTTCTGCTACGATCCGGGCAGCACGACGGATGGCGGGCTCGAAGTCGACCTTGGCCTCCTCCCGGTGGGAACGCACACGCTGGAACTCGCCGCCAGCGACTGCCTGCTCAACAGGAGCAGCGCCGCCATGAGATTCACGGTAGTCGCCGCCGACAGCCCCAGCTTCTCCCAGGTATTCGCCTACCCATGCCCCGCCTCGGACGGAGTTTCGATAAACTGGACCCAGAGCGGGTCGGACCCGGTCGATCTCGACATCTACACGATATCGGGCAGGAGGGTGGAATCCGTCCGGAACCTGCGGTGCCGGCCCGGCTATAACCAATACTGGTGGAACTGCGAAGACAGGGATGGGGATCCGGTGGCCAGCGGATCCTACATCTTCAGGATATCCGCCGGAGATTCCGAGGCCTGCGGCATAATTGCGCTGATCAGATAGGCAACAGGAGGAACAATGTCGAAATCCCTTTCTCTTGCTCTCCTCGCGGGAGCGTTTGCGGCCGCCGGCGCATCCACGGCCAGCGTGGTCTGGCTCACGATAACCCCCGGGGCCCATGCCAACGGCATGGGCGAAGCCTTCACGGCCATCGCCGACGACGCAACGGCCAGCTACTGGAACCCGGCCGGCCTCGCTCTCGCGGACTCGGGCCGCCATGAGATCACCCTCCAGCACTCCAACTGGCTCCCTCAGCTCGCCGACGACATGTACTTCGAATACCTCGGATACGCCAGGAACATCCCGGGATGGGGCGGCATCGGGGGAAACATCACCTTCATGTCCATGGGCGAGATGCTGGAGACGGCGCCCGGCATGGAGGACCCTCTGGGCACCTTCTACTCGTACGGCATGGCGGCCACCGTCGCCTTCGGCACCGAGATCGCGCCGGGCGCCTCGGTCGGCCTCGGCGCCAAGTTCATCTACGACCACCTCTACTACACGGACGAGGGGAAGGGAACGTCCTTCGCGGCCGACCTGGGCGTACTGTATCAGATCCCCATGGACCGGATCGGCCTCGGCGGCGCGGGAGACGCCTCCATCGGCGCCAGTCTGTCGAACCTCGGCCCCAACATGAGCTACGGCGGCGACTCGGAGGACAACCCGCTCCCTCGAATCCTGAGGGCCGGCATCGCCTATCAGCCCTTCGACACGCAGATGACCCAGCTCAGAATAGCCGCGGACTACAGCAAGCTGCTCGTGAGAGTGGAAGACGGCCTCGTGGACGAGTTGAGCGAGAACAAATGGGGCGTGGGCGCCGAGTACTGGTACTATAACCTGCTGGGTCTCCGCGCCGGCTACTCGCACGACACCGAAGGCGAATCCACCATCAGCGGAGCCACGTTCGGAGCCGGCCTCAGATACGGCAGCTTCCAGTTCGACATGGCCTTCGTCCCCGTGGACATTAGCCTTCAGGGCTCTGGCAAGTACAACAAGAAGTTCTCGCTGCTGGTGCAGTTCTGAGAATGGCGCTCCGCCTCCCGGCGACAGTGGCCGTGCTCTGCGCGGCAGCCTCGGCCTCCGTGCCGATCCTGCCGGACACCGACGTTCCCTGGCTCAACGAGCGGCCTTCCGAGGGAATCGCCATCTGGGACGGCTCATCATCCGGCGCGGCGCTCGACGCCCTGGGCGAGTTCAGGCTGTGCATCATCAGGGTGGAATTCGTGGAGGACTTCACGCCTCTGACGACGGGTGACGGCCGCTTCGACATGAAGGCGCAGCCTCCGCACGACCGGGAATACACCGAGGGCCTCGCAGCCGACATGGCCTCGTGGCTGTACGACGTGTCGGGGGGCGGGTTCGAGCTGTCCTTCGACGTCTATCCTGCCTCCGGCGCCTATCACATGGACCACCAGATGTCCTACTACGGGGCCGACTCCACCTGGGCGGCGGGCATCTGCCTGCTCCTCCGCGATGCGGTCCGCGCCGCCGATGTCGACGTGGACTTCTCCGAATACGACGCCGTGATGGTGGTTCACGCCGGGGCGGGGCAGGAGGCCGACATATTGCGCGACAGCCCCGACGACATCCACTCCGCCTTCATGACCCTGGGCAATCTCGCCTACTATCTGCCGGAGGGCGGCGTGGGCTTCCTCGGCATCCCCACCGACGACGGGGTGTATGTCCGCGAGGGTCTGATCGTCCCCGAGCAGGAATCCCAGGACGGCTTCGGCCTCGGAGTCATCGGCACCATGATCCACGAGTTCATGCACCAGCTCGGTCTTCCCGACCTGTACGACACCCTGTCCGGCGGAGTCGGAGTCGGCGGCTGGGACATCATGGGCTACGGCCAGTGGATGTCCGCCGGCTTCTGGCCCACCGCCCCCGGCGCTTGGAGCAGGGTCAGGCTCGGATGGGCCGACGTGGTGGATGCCTCGGGCGGCGGAACCTGGTCGGTCGAGTGCGGCGGCGACGTGCTGAGGGTGGATCTGTCCGGCAGCGAGTACCTTCTCATCGAGAACCGCCAGAGGGATCCGAACGGCGACGGGCTCTGCGGCGAGCACGAGAGGGATTACGGCCTCCCCGGCTCCGGGATACTCATCTGGCACGTGGATGACGGGGTGCTGGCCGCCAACATGGCCGCCAACACCGTCAATGTCGATCCGGACCACAAGGGGGTCGATCTCGAGGAGGCCGACGGCATCCAGGACTTCGACTACTCCCTGTCCGACACGTACGGCATCATGGGCAGCGAATACGACCCGTTCTTCATCGGCGGCTACTCGCACACCTTCGGCCCCTCGACGATCCCCTCCAGTGCGACGAGCTGGGGCGGCTTCACGGGCGTGACCGTCGAGATCGGCTCGGCGCCGGGCAATTCCATGCAGGTGACCGTCGATCCCATCTCGATGACCGCAGGCTGGCCCGTGCAGACCCGGCCTGTCGCCCGGGGGCCCTTCCTCTGGAACTCGCAGGACGGGCCCGCGGTGCTCCTTCTTTCCACGACCGGACAGCTCCTGAAGCTCGATCCCGCAAGCCCCGGCGAACCGGTCACGGCCATTGCCACCGGCGTCACCGGCCCGCCGGCCGCCGCACCCCTCGGTGGAGGGGAGTACGACTGCCTCGTCTGGATGGGCGACGACCGTGAACTCCATCTGCTGGATCCCCGGGGACACGAGAAGGCCGGATGGCCCGTGCCGATGCAGGGGGTCCCGGTGCGCTGCGCCGCCCTGCCGGCGACGGGAGCCGTACTGGCGGCCACCGACCGCAACCAGGTCTTCCTCTACGACCTCGACGGAGAGGTCATGCCGGGCTGGCCTAGGACCGTAACGGAGCGCACGACCGGACTCGCCTTCTGCGAGGACGATCCTTCCGCCCCGGTTCTATTCGCCTCGACTGCGGGAGGCAGGCTGTACGCCTGGCGGCTCGACGGGAATCCGGTCCACGGATGGCCGGTCGAGTCCCCCGGCGGATCGCCGGTGTCCCCTCCGCTCGCGGCCGACCTCGACAGGGACGGCGAGGTCGAGGTGACGGTCCTCTGCGGCAGGACGATCTCGTGCTTCTCGCCTTCCGGATCGCCGAAGCCCGGCTTCCCCGTCCAGACCCGGGACGAGCCCATGGGCGTCCCCTGGCTCTGCGACCCCGATTCCGATGGCCACATAGACATCGCCGTGGAGACCTCGGCCGGCGTCGAGGCCTACGAGGCCTCGGGCGCCCTCCTTCTGGACTGGCCCGAGATCCTAGGCTGCGACCCCGCCGGAATCCGTTCCGACGCCAACGCAGGCTGCGGGGGGCGGGGCTTTGCAGCCCACTTCACCCGTGACGGCAGGATATTCATCCGCAACGCCTTCGGCGCACCCCTGCCGGGCTTCCCACTCTCCACCGGCGACGGTCCGCTGGGCGCGCCGCTCTTCATCGATCTGGACGGCAACGG
>LKHC01000126.1 GCA_001618605.1 Candidatus Fermentibacter danicus | reverse complement strand
AGGGTGTTCAACATCGCAGGAGAACTCGTGTCGGCTTTCGACGGCAACTGCGAAGCCGGCCTGGCGTGCGAGGTCGACTGGGATACGTCCAATCTGTCTCCCGGACTCTATTTCGTGTGCCTCAGCGCCGGCGGCCACGAGGCTCTCTTCCACGCGGCCGTGACGGGCCGGTGATTTCCAGGGCGGAGGCGGTAATGTCGAGACTGCTGTCGATACTCGTCCTCACCGCGGCCCTGGCTCCGGCCTCCGCCGGCGCGGACAGGGGAGCGGTGCTCCGCTCCGCGGCGCTTCCCGGATGGGGTCAGCGCTATCTCGGTCACGGCACGAGGGGCAACGTCTTCCTCGGCGTGGAGGCGGTCGCCTGGGCCGGGCTGGGCGTCTCACTGCTCGAGGGAGCCCTGGCGACGGACGACTACGAGGCCCTCGCCCTCCGCGAAGCCGGCATCGACGCCTCCGGTCTCGACGGCTCGATGCTCGACAACATAGCCGACTTCGGCTCCACCCTGGAATACGACGACTACATCCGCCGGCTGGCGAGGTACTACCACCCCGACGACCCCGAGGCCCAGCAGCGTTACTTCGACGCCAACTCGTGGCATGGCCCGGACGACTGGAGCTGGTCGTCCGACGACGCACGCGGGCGCTTCGAGGACTACCTGCGCGAGAGCCGCGAGTGGCACCGCGTGGCTCTCTATGCCGGAGCCTTCGCTGTGGTCAACCGTATCGTGAGCGCCATCGACGCCGCGCTTATCGGAGACAGGGAACCGGTGCTGTACAGTTCCCTGGACAGGCCCGACCCTTCGGACTTCTCGTCCGTCCGGCTGACAGTGGGGGCGAGGTTCTGATGCCGCTCGCACACGCGCTGCTGACACTCCTTGCCGCGGCTTCCCCGGAGAGGCTCTGGATGGACGGGACCTTCCTGGACCCCATGGTGATGAACATCACGGAGAGGCACGATCCGTCCTTCGCTCCTTCGGGCCCCCTGGCGCTTTCCGCCTCCGGGCCGGAGGTCGGAGATACAGTGATGTTCTGGGCTCAGGACTTTTCCGGCGGAGGAGACCGCTTCACCTTCTACCTCGTCAAGGCGACCTGCCGGTACGTCGGCGAGCATTCGTACATCTTCGTGGAGGACGACGCCTGGGGCAGACACTTCCTCCAGCAGGACGTGGACGACCTGGCCGCGTCGCTAGAGGACGCCACTCCAGCCGATCCCACGATGGGCATCATCGAGAAGAACTCGTCCGTCCTCGGGGCCGTTCCCGACGAGATCGACGGCGATCCGAGGGTGTACTTCCTCGTGCTGGACATCAGGGACGGATTCGTGTCCCAGGGGGCCTTCGTAGCCGGCCTCTTCAGCCCCTACAACCAGTTCACCGAGGAGGAGGCCTTCACCCGGTACGGCGGGCATTCGAACGAAGTCGAGATGCTTTACATAGACTGCTATCCGGGCGACGCCGCAGAGGCTCTCTACACCGCGTCGCACGAACTCGTCCATCTCATCCAGTGGGGCATCAGGCCCTTCAGCGGCGAGGATCTCTGGGTGATCGAGAACCAGGCGCAGACAGGCACCTTCCTCTGCGGATATCCGGCCTCCCAGGTCTCCACTTTCATCGAGGCGGGAGGGGTGACCCCGGTCGGCTGGACGGAGTTCACCGACGACCTCCGGTACGTCGCCGGATACGGCGCCGGCTACCTCTTCTTCAGCTATCTCTACGAGCGTTTCGGGGGCGATGCCTTCATCCACGGCTCGCTCAGGGCATCCAACAGAGGGCTGCCCGGCGTCGAGGAGGCGGTCGAGAAGGCGATCGGCTCACAGGTGGACATGATGGACATCCTCACGGACTGGGCTCTGGCCTGCTGGATCGACGACCCCTCGATCGGGGACGGCAGATGGGGCTGGGATTCCTTCCGGATCGCCGACTACGAGTACGACCCCGACTCGCCGAGGGACGGGCTCGACTGGCAGGGTGTCGTGTCCACGCTGCCCTTCGAGGACCCCGTGCATGATCTCCCGGCCATGACGCTGGACGCCTACTCGCTGGAATGCCCCGCTGCGGAAGGCTCCTTCCGCGCCTCGGCCTCGGGCATGGGCGGGTTCTCGGCCTGGTTCAGGGAGTCCCCCGGCGACGCGCCCCGCCGTCTCGAGACCGGCCAGGCGCGCGACATCGCAGTGCCGCTCCCCGCCGAGGGCGAGGTGCTCCTCCTGTGCAACTCCTTCTTCGGCCTGAACCTCCAGGCCTCGGCAGGCGACCTGGGCCTCGCCGCCGGAGGGCTCGCCGTCTTCCCCCAGCCGTGCTTCGGCACGCTCTATCTCGGCCTCCGGTCGGACGGTTCGCAGGCGACCCTGTCGGTCTTCGACGCAACGGGCCGCCACGTCGAAACCATCGACTTCGGCGCGGTCGATCCCGGAGAGACCGTTCTGTCCTATCCCGGGGCGTCCCTCCTATCCACGGGCGTGTATGCGTACAGGTTCGTACAGGGGGGTGCGGAGGTCTGCGGGAGGTTCGCGGTTGTGCGCTGACGCCGCCCTGCTGTTCCTGGCCTCGACTCTCCT
>LKHC01000125.1 GCA_001618605.1 Candidatus Fermentibacter danicus | reverse complement strand
TCTTCGACCCGGACGATTTGGAAGCATGGAATCTACACTGAAACAGCTCGTCGAGTATCTGAAAGGAACCGGGTTCACTGCCCTGGCCTGCGTACCTGCGCTCAGGCGAAGCGTACTCGCTCTCCCGCTGGAGCCTCTGGTCGCGGCCGCATTCCTGCGGAGGAGAACGAGCCTGTTCACCCCCACGACGCTTTCCCCTCTCTATCTCTCGATGGCTTCACACGGCTCCAGGGATCTCCGCACCCTTTTCAGATTGTTCCATCTGAACGAGGTGGTCGGAAGTGCCGACTACGAGAGGGCCGTTCTAGCTCAGCTAGGCGCCCTGCTGGTCGAGAAGGGCATCGTGGCGGAACGGGGCGACGGCCTGAGATCGACGGTCCGATTCATACCGTTCAGGGATCTGCTGATCCTCTGTGACCCGGACGAGGGAGCCGACAGGCGGACTGTCAGATATGTCTATGCCGGCGGAGACTCCGTGGTCCTGGCCGACTTCGTCGAGAGAAGGCTCGGGGCGGAACGGTTCCGCAGAGGTCTGGATCTGTGCGCCGGAACGGCCTTCCAGGCCCTGTCATGCGCCGGACGGTGCGACGAACTGCTCGCTGCCGAGTACAACCCGAGAGCAGTCGAATTCGCCGGGCTGAACGTCTCGCTCAATGGCTGCGACGGCAGGATTACCGTCGTACAGAGCGATCTGTGGGAGAACGTAGAGGGCCGGTTCGACCTGATAGTCTCAAACCCTCCCTATTATCCGATGTCGCCGGAACAGAGGATCGAAACTGTGCTGGACGTTTTCGGAGGAGACCTCTACGGCATGGAAAAGCCTCTCGAGATAGTGAGAGGATTCGGGGAGCACCTCGAGGAGAACGGCTACGCGGCGGTCCTTGCGGCTTCACCGGTCGTCGCGGGGAGGAGCCTCCTCGAGGAGCATCTGTTGCCGGCGGCGCAGTCGGTCGGGCTGGAGATAACGCTCCATGCATGGGAGTACACCAGCATAAAGCTCGACCATGACTACCAGAGGCGGGAGGGGATCGATTACCTGATCCATTACGTCATCGAGGCCAGGAAGACCGGCAGGGCCTCGATCAGNNCTCGCCCTGTCGAGATGACCCGAACAGATCCGCGACCCTCCTGCGGCCTCCCATGGCAAGCCATGAGACTGCAAAGACGCCGGCTCCCAGCACCATTCTCACGGGAACCGGCAGAGGGGGAGCAAATCCTGCGAGGCTTCCGAGCGCTGCCGAAGGGATGAGCCGCCTCAGACCGGCCGAGGCGCCGGTACCCGATAGAAAACCCCTCACCTTCCACCACATCAGCGTCGTGCTGAAGAACACGGTCATGAACTGCATCGATGCGGCTGCCGGGAGACCGAACCGGGGTATCAGGGCGAGGTTCCCGGCCATCTGGAGCAGCACGGCCGCAGCGAAGACCGGGAGGACGATGGACTGCCTGTCCAGAGCGAGGACCGTTGCAAGGAAGACATGGAACATGTAGGTGACCGGGATCGCCAGGATGAAGATCCTATAGGTCCACAGGATCCGGTCGACTTGAACGCCTCCCAGGAATCCGGGTCCCCAGACGAGTCTCGGCAGATCCAGACCCGCTGCAAGCAGCGGGATGCATGCCAGTGCGGAGATGGCCAGGAACACCTCGGTCATGTTTCCGATGAGTGCGCGGGCGCTTTCGGGCGATCTGCGGACGGCCCTGCACAGGTCGGGGAACAGAGCACCGGGGAGGAGAGTGGGTGCGACGACCAGGATGAGAGCTTCATAGATCCTGTAGCACCTCTGATATGAACCGACGGCCGCCTCTCCGCAGTTGTTCATCACGAGGAGGTTGTCCAGCCGCTGGGTCGAAACCAGCAGCAACCCCATTACGCCCAGGGGAAGGCTTTCCCTAAGGAGCCCGGTCAGTTTCGAACGATCGGACCCGAAGGCGGGGACGATGGAGCAGGAACGGGCACAAACCATGCATACGGCAAGAGATGCCGCAGACCGCAGAGCGTAGGCGAATCCCGCCCATTCCACGCCCAGACCGGCAAGCGCCACCGTTACGGCCATTCCCAGGCAGACGATCCCCTCGGTCAGGCGTGCGATGCCTTCCGGTTGCATCGTCTCCGTTGCCCTGAAGGCGGCGAAGTAGGTCTCGGAGAAACCTTCGAGGACCACCCCCGCTCCTACCATGGCAAGCAGGTAGATCTGGCCGGTCGAGTACCCCGAAAGGAGTCCGAACGCGATCAGGAGCAGATAGGCCGTCGAGGCCAGGAAGGCCCTGAGCTGGATGGCATCGCCGAGCGCGGAGGCCGCAGTCGCCTGGGATGCGGCTATCCTTCTGGTCGTGACCAGGGTGGCGCCCATGTCGCTGAGGAAGAGGACGAAAACCCCCAGGGCGACTGAGAAGACCAGCCTCCCGAACTCCGCGTCTCCGAGGCAGCGGGAATAGATCATCAGCGAGGCGAAGAACGCACCCTTGCCGACGAGCTGCCCCCCGAGCATCCAGGCGCTGTTGCGGACCCTGCCCCGGCTCATGGGAGACGACCCCGGCACTCCGGCGGGAGATCCGGGTGGAGAAGAACGCGGCCCGGCGACTTCAGGGGAGCATCTCCCTGATCCTTATCGCGATGTTCCTGATCAACCCGGGTCTGGTGCGGAAGTTGAACACGGACTTCTTCTCGATGCCGTCCAGAATGCTCCGGTCGGTCCCCATTCCGGCCAGGAAATCGTCGAAGCCCTCCGGCGGCTCCTTCGGTTCGCGCTCGGCGACTATGCGCAGCGCCTCCTCGCGCGAGATGACGCCGGCCCTCACCATGTTCGAATAGAGGTACTCGTACTTACCGAAGCCGGTCCTTCTGGAGAACAGGTAGCTCGAATGGGGAGTCCCCAGGCAGTCGTACCTCACGCTTGCCATCGACCTGCCGAAGTCGAGCTCCCTGTTCAGGGTCTCATAGATCATCGGGAGATCCCATCTTATGTAGTCCGGTAGATTGATCTGCTTGACCCCGAACATCCTCTTCCAGGATGGGAAGAAGAAGTCCCACTTCAGCTCCTTCCTGCTGAAGCCGCCCTTCATGATGTTCCAGAAGCAGGTCCGGTCCATGTAGGACGTCTCCCTGGGCGGAGCCTCCAGCTCGTCGGAGAATCCCGCGACGATGAGCCTAATCCCGTGGATGTCGGCAGCCCGGAAAATGGCGGTGGGCATCAGCACGACGCAGGCGCTGCAGAACTCGCCGGTCTGCTCCAGGGCTCTCCTGTACACCCGGTTCAGCAGGCCAGTGTCGGGAGTGTACGTGTACAGATCGACGCCCAGCTTCCTGCAGGACTTCTTGACGACCGACAGCGCATCCGAGTCCAGGAAACCGTTGTCGAAGTTGAATGCGAGGGGGTTCATCCCGTACCTGTTCTTGATCGTCCACAGGGTGAAGGTGGAGTCCTTCCCGCCGGAGAACGGCACCATGCAGTCGTACTTCAATCCCCTGCCGCGGTAGCGGTCTAGAATCCTCCCGAGCGTCCTCTCCCTGGCCTCCCAGTCTATCGAGCCGTACCGGACGTCATGCTCCCGGCACACCCTGCAGACTCCGTCCGCGTCGAAGGAGACGTTCGGATAGTCAGCCGGCAGAATGCATCTCGTGCATCTTGTCTTCTCGTCACTCATTCAGGATCCTTCCTGCAGGGCCGGTCGTATCATGCCTGCAATCGCAGCCGGTCCATGCCATACAACATCAATCAGCCCGGACGGGCGGCTCTTCCGGAGATCCTGCGATGCTTCCGGACGCCGCGCCTGGGCAGCGTAAACAGATCATCAGCGAGACGGAGAAAGCCCCCTTGCAAGCCGTCCGGCCGGCATCCAGGCGCCGTTCCGCCCAGCCGGGTCTGGAGAAGCCGGAATCAGTGGACGAGGCCATCGGCGGCTTCCCGGGATTCGAAAACGAAGGCCGAGAACGGGCCCTCGCTGCCGGGCAGGTCGAGTTTCGTGAGAGTGCCCCTCGACAGGAGGACTTCCATCAGATCCTCGTCCGACATCATGTCGCTGCCCCTGCCCAGGAGCCTGTTCTCCGATCCGTATGGGGGGCCGCCCACGACGGTGGGATCGTTGGCGACGAGGACGAACCTGCCTCCGAGACGGCCCTCGATATCAGCGAAGAGGGAGTCCGTATCGTGTAGGAGATAGGCCGTCGCCTCCGCCGGGTTGTTGTAGATCATGATGCCCCGGGAGAACATGGCCGTGTGGGGATGCCACACGGTGAGCCCTCCGTATCCGATGTCCCCGAGATGGTAGAGCAGCGCGAGCGTGGTGTAGTTGTCGAGATAAACCGCCATCGGGAGGTCCAGATCCGAAGCGGCTCCCCCCGCGACCTCCGCCGCCTCCTGCGCGTCCCTGTCGTAGATGCACCTCTGTGGCAGGATCGAAAGCGCGGAGAACCTGAGACAGAGGATTATCGACAGGACCACGGAGAAGACGGAGGCGACCTTCCAGGGCCGTCCGGGCCTCCCAAGCCCGCTCGCGACAAGCAGCAGAAAGGCCGGGAAGGCGATCGCGAAATGCCTCGCCGAAGGCCTGAGAAGCCCCAGGGGCAGGGTACACAGCAGGATGAAGACGGCCGGAGCGCCGGCCCGGCGTACCCCTGCGACGGCAGCGGCGATGAAGACGGCGAACAGAACGAATCCCAACGCAGCCCAGGGCTCCAGACTCCTCACCGAGAACAGCCCGAAACTGTATCCGCAGGTTCCTGAGGAGAACCGGAGCAGCGTGCCGGCGATCGACAGCGGGAAACCCGCCAGGGTCTCCATGAAGCCCGCTCTCTGCGTCAGCTCCAACGTCGCGTAGTCCATGCCGTGGATGAACCCGTCCATCTGCGCGGGGATCTGCGATACCCACGGGAATATCGACAGCAGGGCGCATCCAGTGAGGATCGCACAGTCCCGGAACCTCCTCCGGTAGAGCAGCAGCGCAGCCGAAGCCGCCACTCCAGGCCACGCGAAGAAGTGTATCCAGACCGAGAGGCAGCACGCGACGACCAGGAGAGCGAATCGCCCACGGGAACGGGATTCGTCCACCCTGCGGAGGAGATGCAGGATGACGCCTCCGGCAAGGGCGAGCAGTCCGTACATCCGCAGCTCGATCGAGAGATGGAGCAGGAAGGGGCTGCAGCAGAGGAGCAGCATGAGGCCCCGCGAGATCCTCCTGCCCGAGAGAACGACAAGCGCGATCGCGGGCAGCAGGGCGAAGATCCTGATCGAGACGAGGACGGGGCCGAAAGCCCTGATCCACAGCCAGAGGAGGACATAGTAGCCGGGCATGTGGATATCTATGCACACCTGCTCGATCAGGGAGCCCATCGTTCCTCGTGCGATGGCTATGGTGAGAGCCTCGTCGCCGATCAGGCTCCTGTCCCAGGACAGGAACCACAGAAGCGACAGGATCACNNTCAAATCCTGAAGACCTCCTGAGGCTCCAGCCCTGCCTCCTTCAGGATCTCCCTGCGCTTGATCTTGCGCGTCGTTGTCTTGGGGAGTTCGTCGTTCCTGAGGATGAAGCTGGTAATGTGCTTGTAGATCGGCTGCCCGGCGTTGAAACGGCGGATCTCCCGCGCGATCAAGTCCCTGGCGTACCCGGTGGAAAGGCTGTCGCCGGACCGTTCGGCCTTCTCGATGAGCCTCTCCATTTCCGGCACCACTATCACCCAGATCTCCTCGCCCTTGTTCTTCGATTCCCTGCCGAAAACCATGCACTCGAGGATCACGTCGGAACGGTTGAGCTTGGCCTCGATCTCCTCGGGATAGACGTTCTTGCCGTTCTTTGCGACGATCACGTTCTTCTTCCTGCCGGTGATGTGCAGGAAGCCCGCCTGGTCCACGAATCCGAAGTCGCCGGTGTGAAGCCAGCCGTCCGGCGAGAGCACCTTCGCCGTCTCCTCGGGGGCGTTGTGATAGCCCAGCATCACATTGGGGCCCTTCACGACGATCTCGCCGACTCCGTCCATGTCCTTGTCCTCTATACGGACGTCCATATCCGCGAGGACCGGTCCGACGGACTCCGGCAGATTGGCTCCCGGCCTGTTCACCGATATGAGCGGCGCCGCCTCCGTTAGACCATAGCCCTGGAGGAACGGGAAGCCGAGCTTGAGGAACCCCTTCGATATCTCGGGGTCGATGCCGGCCCCGCCTGAGATCAGGAACCTGACGCGTCCACCGAACCTGTTGTGAACCGGAGCGAAGAGGCGTTTCCTGAGACCGCTCGAACCCACAGCCTCCGCAGCTCCGGCCACGGCCAGGCCGATGCGGTACCTGATCGATCCCGCCGGCCGTGATCTGATGCCTTCCATTATCTTGCGGTATATGGCCTCCCAGAGAAGAGGAACTGCCAGGATGATCGTGGCGCCGGAGTTGGCTATGTCCTCGCCGACATACCTGAGCCCGCGGCATATGATGCAGGTCGCACCGGCGCTGATGGGGGCCAGGAAGCCGCAACTGCATTCATAGGTGTGGTGCATGGGCAGGACGGAGAGGAAGACATCGTCCCGTTCGATCTCTATGAACTGCCTGATCTGTCTCACCACGGCGATCAGGTTGTGCTGGCACAGAACGACCCCCTTCGCATGGTCCATCGTCCCGGATGTGTAGTAGATGGCAGCCGGAGCGAAGGTGTCGTATTCGACGGGGAGAAGATTCCGCCTGCCCTCCCCCTCACCGAGCATCTCCTCGTAGAGGGTGCAGCCGGCGGGCGCGTTGTTGTTCATGGAGATCAGCCGGAGATGCCTGCCGTGGCCCGGTCCGCTCAGGAAATCCTGCATGTAGGTGTAGTCGAAGAAGACCATGTTGGCGCCGGAATAGTGTAGGATCGCCCTCATCTCGTGGAAGGGCAGGTCCCTGTCGATCGGAACCGCGATCCCGCCGCTCCTGAGGGTCGCCAGGTAGGCCACCGCCCAGGAGATGCTGTTTCGACCGACGATGCCCACCACCGGGGAGGGATTCTCGGCGAGTATGGCCGCAGCCATCGTCTCGACCTCGCGGTGGAGGTCGGAGTACGTGATCGTGCGCCAGGTTCCGTCGGGAAGCGGTTCCCTCATCGCCTCCCTGCCGGGGTGGCTCTCCGCCGAGCGGGCGAGCATGGCCGGAACGCTCTCGAAGGACTGGATGTCGTTCAGCGGCCCGCCCGGAATCGTTCTGTTCAAGGCAGATCCTCCCGATCCGGATATGGGCTCCTGCTCCGTGGCCGGCCCCCGTGCCGGGGCTTCATCACCGCCGGTCCACCGTCGCGGCGATCCTGAATCCGGCGAAGGGATATCCGAGGCCGGCATCCAGGCACATCCTCGCGGAGACCCTGCAATCCTCGGGGCTGGAGAGCCAGCTCCCGCCCCTCAGGCACCTGACAGTATCCGATGGCGCGAAGCCGGTCAATCCTGCGTTCCCCGGCGGGTTCGCGCACCACTCCCATACGTTTCCGGCCATATCATGGAGCCCCCATGGATTGCCCGGGAAATAGCCGGCCGGTGAGGTTTCGGGAAAACCATCGTCCATCCAGGGGGCGCGGGTGGCTATCATCTCGCTGGCATCGGAGCAGTTGAGCAGGCTCCCGTCCGCGCCCGCATCCCCCCAGGGCCATTCGCGGCCGTCTCCCGTGGAGGCTGCGTACTCCCATTCGATCTCGTCAGGCAGACGGAACACCCTCCCTGAACCATCGGCAAGCGTCAGCCAGTCGCAGTAGAGTGAGCAGGCGGCAAATGTCACGCCGCGGACGGGGAACCCCTCCCTCCCGGGCAGGACGGCGTATCCCCCGCTCTCGATCGCAGCGATTTCCAGAGGGTAGTCGCACACGAACAGCGAGGCCAGGAACTTGGTTCTGCCGTTTCCGAGCACGGAATCGGGCACGGCCAGAGGATCGACCGAGTTCAGGAAGAGGTTGAACTCGCCGTTCGTCACTTCCGTCCTCCCCAGAAGGAATTCCTCCACCCGGACCGTCCTCGGGGGGAGCGTCCCCCCCGGACCGCCCTGGAACTCGAACTCCCCGCCGGGGATGGACAACAGGCCGCCCCCGGCCGGGGACGGGAAGCTGAAGTGGATCGAGGAGGGCGAGTTGGCGGCCAGGACGATCTGCTCGCGGAGAACGAGCCCCGTCGCGTCCACCGCCTCGATCATATACCGCCCGGGCTCCGTCACCTGAAGAGTGGCCGGGGTCGTCCCCGCCTCCTCTCCGTCCAGCAGTATCCTTGCTCCAGAGGGCCGTGAGGTGATGGTGACCGGAAAGATGTAGTCGAGATACACGATCATAGTCCTCATCCCGGGTGAGATCACGGTGTCCCTGTCGGCATAGCCCTCCCGGGTGACGGTTATGGAGATGCCGCCCGCCGGCACGGGGATCCACGCCGGTGAACTCAGCGCGGGGCCTCCGTCCGGAGTGATCGTCGAGGCCGACGGCACCGTCTGGACGGCCACGAAGCCCCTGGGCCAGTCCGGTACGAGCAGCAGTGCCAGGGCCGCGGCCAGGAGGAAGACCTCCATCGCCAGGATCCAGCTCGGATCGGGGAGGTCCGGCCTGCCCAAGCTAATCCTTCCAGGTGTTGGACAGGACGGCGCGGACGTCGTCCAGGAGCTGGCCCATGGCCAGATCCCTCCAGAACCTCCTCCAGATGAAGGAGGGCCTGAAGTAGAACCTCCTGTGGAAGAGCCCGTAGTACTTCCGGATGGTTTCCCAGTCCAGGTTCTCGTGCTCCCAGACTTCGCTGGTGCAGTGGAAGTTGTACTTGTCCCAGTCCTCCGACCTTATCCGTCCCTCCATCTTTAGCTTCCTGTAAAGAGCCGAGGAGGGGAACGGGAGCGTCATCGAAGCCTTGGCGTAGGTCAGCGGGAGAGAACAGGCGAACCTGATCGTCTCCTCCATCGTCTCCACCGTGTCGCCTGGAAGACCCATCATGAAGAAGCCCACCGTCTCTATGCCGGCACGGTGCGCCATGGTGACGGCGTCCCTGATCATCTCTACGCTCTGCTTCTTGTTAACACGGGCCAGGACGGAGTCGACCCCGCTCTCGATGCCGAAAGCCACCTGGTAGCAGCCGGCCTTCTTTGCGAGCCTGAAGAAGTCATCGCTCACGTCATGCACGTTCACTCCGGTAGGCAGCGCCCACGGCGCCGGGAAGCCGCGTTCGACCAGGAGTCTGCAGACCTCCGAGGCTCTCGAGATGTCGGCGGTGAAGTTGTTGTCCTTGATGTGTATGTCGTTGAAGCCCAGCTCGAGCATCCGGAACATCTCGTCCACGACGCGGCCCGGCGACTTGGCCCTCACGTTGTGGCCGAAGACGGTCTGGCTGCAGTAGAGGCAGTGATGGTTGCAGCCCCGGTTGGTCTCCATGTAGCCTACCGGGTTCTTCCTGGCGGCTATGTGCGGAGACCTGTAGTAACGGAGGTCGTAGAGCTGCCAGGCCGGGAGAGGCAGGTCGTCCAGGTCGTCGATCAGCGCCCGTGGCGGGGTCCGCACCAGTCTGCCGCCGTCCATGCAGGCTATGCCGTCGATTCCTCCGGGGGGATCGCCCCGGCAGATCTCCACGATGGTCCGCTCCCCCTCGCCCAGCACCACGATGTCGAATGCACCCTCTTCGAGGACTTCCTCCGGCAGAGTCGTAGCGTGGACGCCTCCGGCCAGGGTTACGACCCCGGGAACCTCCTCCCTGGCGATGGCGGCGAGCCTCTTCGCTTCGCTCCAGAGGGGGGTGGTGAACGTGACGCCGACATAGTCGGGCCTGTACTCGCGGAGCAGCCTCCTGTAGGCCTCCTCCGGGCGGCCTTCGATCATCAGATCGGCGATCGCCGCCTCGAGGCCGGCTTCGAGCAGGGCTCCGGCAAGGCTGGCCAGGGTTATGAAGGGGGCGGAGGTGATCGCGACCCTTATGTGGCTCCTGTCATAGACACCTATGGCGGAAGGCGGATTGACCAGCAGGGTTCGACTCAAGCTTCGACCTTCCTGATCGGTTCCGGCGCGGCTCCCTTGCCGGGTCTCCCCGCACGGTCGATCAAGGCCAGCGCTGCCGCGGATGCGGTCAGCGCGGCTGTGAGAATGAGGGACGACTCCGGCCCGAAGACTCCGAAGGGCGGGCGCACCGGGCGCAGGAGCGACGGCAGTTCTATACCGCTCACGTTCCAACCCGCGATCATGCCGGTGAAGAAGTTCCAGAGCCAGTGCAGCATCGCGAGCCCCGCGAGCCCCACGCCCCGGATGCGGAGCATCCCGAGTACTCCCCCGAACAGGAAGATGTTGGCGATACCGACCGGATCGGGGTGAGGGTTGTCGAGGTGTACGACGGCGAAGAGCGCCGAGCTGACAAGGACGGGAACGGCGCCGGATCCCCGGCCGTGGAGCAGATCGAGCAGGAAACACCTGAACAGCAGCTCCTCCGCCACGGATACCGCGAAGAGGGCGACGGCGACGGCGAACCATCGGCGCCCGGGCGAGCCCGGCGAGTACTCTCCGAACGCCGATACAGCCACGAAAGGCAGAAGGATCACGGAGGTCGCGACAAGCAGTGGAAGCAAGCGCCCTGTCCCGAATCTGGCCCACGGGGTGGGCAGCAGGAGCCAGACGGGAAGCACTACGGGTATCGTGACCACGGCGGAACCCCAAAGCCATGCGCCGGGCAGATCGAACAGTCCGGAAACCCTCGCCAGCAGATTCAGCCCCAGGATTCCAGCCAGGACGGCTGGAACGAGAGCCAGCCTTACGGCCGGCCCGGGAACGACTCCCGGGCCGGCTTTCCCCTCTTTCATCCGGGAATCGGTCTCAAACGCCGGCCCTTGCGATCTGCAGGAAGGAGAGGGCTTCGAGGGAGGCTCCCCCGACGAGCGCTCCATCCACGTCCGGCATGGAAACAATGGACTGCGCATTCCCCGGGTTTACGCTGCCGCCGTAGATGATCCGGCATGCCTCGGCGAATCCGCCCGGAGTTATCCTCCGAAGGGTGTCCCTGATGTGGCCGTGCATCGCAGAGGCCTGTTCCGGCGAGGCGTTCCTGCCCGTCCCGATGGCCCACACCGGTTCGTAGGCGATCACGATCCTCGATGGATCAGGATTTTGCAGGCCTTCCAGGGCTTTCGAGAGCATCCCGTCCACCACTTCCGTTTCGATGCCCGAATCGCGCTCGGCCAGGCGCTCACCTACGCAGAGGACGACGCCCAGCCCGGACTCGATTGCGGATGCGACCTTTCTGGACACCATCTCGTCGGATTCGCCCATCAGATGCCGTCGCTCGCTGTGCCCGGCCAGGACCCAGGAGCAGCCCGCCTCTATCAGCATGGCGGCGCTTACCTCTCCGGTGAAGGCCCCCTTCTTCTCGTAATAGACGTCCTGGGCTCCGAGGACGATCCCGGCGCCCCTCGCTCCTTCGGCGAGAACCGGGAGCAGCGTGAACGGAGGGAACAGCACGAGATCGAGGCCGGCCAGCGATCCGTCCGCAGCCGCAGCCTGGACCGTCTCCAGCCAGGATATCCCCTCGATCCCCGAGCCGTTCATCTTCCAGTTGGCGCCGGTGAACCTGCGGCGACCGGCGGCTCCGGCGCCGCTCATGGCCTCTCCAGGGCTTTGATGGCGACCAGCTCCTTGCCCTGCAGCAGTTTGAGGGACACTCCCCCTCCGGTGGAGATGAAGCTCACCCTCTTCTCGAATCCTGCTTCCGTAACGGCCCGGGCCGAGTCTCCTCCGCCGACGATCGTCACGGCTCCGGTATCGGTCACCGCCGCGAGGGCGGAAGCCATCTCCCGGGTCGCACGGTCGAACGGCTGCTTCTCGAAGATGCCCATCGGTCCGTTCCACACTACGGTCCTGCTCTTCGAGACAACCTCGGAGAAGCGCCTGCAGGTCTGGGGCCCGATGTCGAAACCGGCCTCCCCGTCGGGGATGGCATCCACCGGAACCGTCCTGGCGGATGAGCCGGAATCGGGAGAAGGGGCTACGACCACATCGACGGGGAGGAGCAGTTCCACCCCGGCCTTCGCGGCGCGCTCCATAAGCGAGGCAGCCACCGGAACCCTGTCCTCCTCCAGGAGGCTCTTACCTATGCTCAGCCCGGAGGCCTTGAGGAAGGTGAAGGCCATCCCTCCGCCGACGAGGATGGAGTCCACCCTGTCGATGAGATTCTCGATGACCGGGATCTTGTCCGAGACCTTGGCCCCGCCCAGGAGCAGGGTGAACGGCCGTGTGGGATTCTCCGTCGCATTACCGAAGAAATCGAGTTCCTTCTGGACGAGGAGACCGACGTAGCCGCCCCCGAGGACGGAGGGGACGCCGGTCATCGATGCGTGCGCCCTGTGGCAGGTTCCGAAGGCGTCGTTCACATACACGTCGCACAGGGAGGCAAGCTCCTTCGCGAATACCGGATCGCCGGCCTCCTCGCCGGGATGGAAGCGGAGGTTTTCGAGGAGAAGGACGTCGCCGGGCTTGAGGGCCTCGGCCATCGTCCTGACTCTGCTTCCGACGCAGTCCGGAGCCATCATGATCCCCACCCCGGTTATCTCGGAAAGCCTCCGGGCCACGGGAGCCAGGCTCATCGACGGCACGGGGGCGCCGTCCGGCCGCCCCAGGTGACTCGCCATGACGACGGAAGCGCCGCGCGAGAGAATGGCCTTCAGTGTGGGCACCACGGCGACGAGCCTTGTGTCGTCGGCTACACGGCCGTCCTCCAGCGGAACGTTGAGATCCGCTCTCAGGAAGACACGCCTCCCCTCGAGGGGGGCATCCGCAAGCAGCGGTCGCTTCACAGCCCGACTCCTTCCATGTAGATCAGCATGTCGATCATCCTGCAGGCATAGCCCCATTCGTTGTCGTACCAGGAGATGACCTTAACGGTCCGGTCGCCGACGATCCTGGTGAAGTCCGGATCGAAGATCGAACTGGCGGGGTTGCCGACCACGTCCGAGGAGACGATCGGCTCGGTGCTGTACTCGAGTATGCCTGCGAGAGGGCCTGCCGCCGCGGTTCTCATGGCCTCGTTCACCCCTTCCACGGTGACGGGCCTGGAAAACGTGCAGGTGAAATCGACCAGTGAACCGTCCGGCACTGGAACCCTGACGGCGAAACCGTCGAGCTTCCCCTTCAGTTCGGGTATCACCTCGCCGATGGCGGCAGCCGCGCCTGTGGTCGTGGGAATGACGTTCACCGCCGCCGCCCTCGCCCTGCGCCTGTCCCTGTGGGGAAGGTCGAGGATGCGCTGGTCGTTGGTGTATGCGTGGATGGTGGTCATCAGCCCGTGCTCGATGGTGAAGGAGTCGTTCAGCACCTTCGCCACCGGGGCGAGGCAGTTCGTGGTGCAGCTCGCCGTGGATATCACGGAGTGCGCGGACGAGTCGTACCTCGTGTTGTTGACCCCCATTACCACGGTGAGGTCGGCGCCCTTGGCAGGAGCGCTCACCAGGACCTTGCGGGCTCCGGCGGCCAGGTGCGCGGCGGCCTTGTCCCTTGCCGTGAAGAGGCCGGTGGACTCGATGACTACATCGACGCCCATTTCCTTCCAGGGCAGAGAGGCCGGGTCCTTCATGCCGAGGATCCTGAATTCCCTGTCCCCGGTCCGGATCGTGTCGTCCTCGACCCTCACCTCGCCCGGAAAGCGCCCGTGGACCGAATCGTATCTGAGAAGATGCGCGATCGTTTCGGAATCCGTTATGTCGTTCACCGCAACTATGTCGATCCCGCTCTTCTCCATCGCCCTGCGGCACACGAGCCGGCCGATCCTGCCGAACCCGTTTATCGCTACTTTCATCTGCATCCCTCCTCAGAGACCGGTCAGCCGAAGAAGACCCTGGCGACGGCATACCTTTCCAGCGGAACCGTCCGGAGAGTTCCCACGGCCTCCGCGAGATCGACGGCGACTATCTCCCCGCCCCGCAGCGAAGCCATCATCCCCGTCGCCCCCTCCTCGGCCATCTCGACGACCTTCACTCCGAGCCTGGTCCCGAGAACCCTGTCGAACGCGCTGGGCGGGCCGCCCCTCTGGAGGTGTCCCAGTATGACGTGCCTTGTTTCGAGCCCGCTTCTCTGTTCGATCTCGCCGGCGAGCACCTCCCCTATCCCGATGCCCGTACCGAGCTGGACGTGGCCGAAGGCGTCCTTTTCCTGGGAGTGCATCACCTGTCTCGACAGACCGGGGTCCACCGCACCTTCGGCAACCGCAACGAGGGCCCATCTGTGGCCGGCTTCGTAGCGCTTCTTCAGGATGGCGCAGACCTCGTTCGTATCGAACTCCTCCTCGGGCAGCAGGATCACGTGCGCGCCGCCCGCCATACCCCCGTGCAGCGCCATCCAGCCGGCATGCCGGCCCATGATCTCCACCACGATGACCCTTTCGTGGCTGCGGGCGGTCGTCTCCAGCTTGTCCAGTGCGTCGGTCACCGCGTTGATGGCCGTGTCGAACCCGAAGGTGTAGTCAGTGGCGTTCAGATCGTTGTCTATGGTCTTGGGTACGCCCAGTACCCGGATGCCGGCCGCCGAGAGCCTGCTCGCGACTCCGAGCGTGTCCTCACCGCCCACGGCTATCAGGCAGTCGATCCCGTGCGCGGAGAGTGTCCCGGCGATGATTGCCGGGCCGTCCTCGACCCTGTAGGGATTGGTTCTGGAGGAAAGGAGGATCGTTCCGCCCAGCTTATGTATGTCACGGACATCCTCGATGCCGAGAGGCCGCGATGTGTTCTCCAGCAGTCCCTTCCAGCCCCTGACGAATCCGGTCACGGAATGACCGCCAGCGACCGCTCTGTAGACGACGGCTCTGATGACCGCGTTCAGACCCGGTGCATCCCCTCCGCCGGTCAGGATTCCAAAATGCACGTCAACCTCCCTGTCTGTGGCTGCCGAAGAACGCAGCGGTCTCGGCCAGCTCGGCTGCGAGCGTGCGGAAAAGCTCGAATCCCAGCGACTGATCCCCGTCCGAACTCGCACGGGCCGGGTC
>LKHC01000124.1 GCA_001618605.1 Candidatus Fermentibacter danicus | reverse complement strand
TGGTGCTTTTCGGTGGACGAGGGGGCCGTTTCCGCCGTCCTGCCCGCCGTGCGGAGGATAGCCCGGGTGGAAGGGTTCAGGCCGGCCGATCTCTCGATCGACGGGCGCAGGGCGGTTCTCAGTTCCGGAGCGGGCGCCTTCCTGGTCGAACCCGGCTCGGCGGAGCCTCTTCCGGGCGACCCGGCCTGTCTCGCCGGGGGTGCCTGCATCGTGCTCCTGGGCGATTCCCTGAGGGATGTCTCCGGGGTCCGCCGGCCGGTCCATGCAGGCGCCGGCTTCGACAGGCTGGAGGGGCATCCCGACGGCAGGGTGCTCGCCTGGAGCAGCTCTTCGACGGCAGCGGTCCTGCTGGAGTGAGCCCCCTTCTCGTCCTCTGCGCGGCCTGGCTGTCCGAAACGCGCATAAGCGATGGCACAGGGTTCTTCGAGCTGCCGGACAGCGTCTGGGCGGCGCCCGGAAGCTGCTGGGCCGAGGCCGGCACGGACAGCCTCGCGGCCGCGCCCGGTGCACGAGGCAGCAGGACGGGGATAACGGTCACCCCCGCACCCGCGGCAGGCGACACCCTCGTGCTTCACTACGCAACTCTCGACCTCTCCGTGCCGTCCACAGCCTCGCTGGACATTACGCAGCTCGGGCGTGAGCCGATGGCTCCCCGGGGCGGCGCTACCCCGGCCGGTGTCTACGAGGCGCAGCCCGGGCTGTTCATATCCGGCGTGAAGAGGCTGGGTTTCTCCGTAGGGCACGGTGGAGGGCTGGAGCAGAGCACCAGCCTGGCCATCTCGGGTACCATAGCCGGAGACATCCGGGTCGAGGGCGTGATGTCCGACGAGAACCTCCCCGCCGGCGGGTCGGAGGCGGTGTCCGAGCTGGACAAGGTCCGGCTGGGCATCACCGGACGCCGCTGGTCCGCGACCCTGGGGGACATGGAGTGGAGCAGGGGCGAGTCGGGCCCGCTCGCATGGAGGCGCGAGACCAGCGGATTCCTCGGGACGGCAGGGGACTCGGTCGGGCCGGGCGTGTCCGGCGGCGCCGGAGTCTCCGGGCAGAGCCACAGGCGGGCCCTCTTCGCCACACAGGAGGGGGTGAGCGGTCCCTACGACTTCTCGGAGGGCAGGGAGGTCGTACCCGGCAGCGACAGGGTGTGGCTGGACGGAGCCAGGCTCACCAGGGGAGCCTCCGCCGACTACACGATAGACTGCGTCGCCGGAACCATTACATTCACGGAATCGCGCCTGATCCGCAGGGACCAGCGCGTGGAGATCACCTACTACTCGCGGGGCGACGGGTATCGGAGGGAGCTGTACACCGCCGGGGCGGCCTGGGTCACCGGCGGGTTCGCAATCGAGGCAGCCTCACTGGTCGAGTCGGACGACAGGGGCGTGCCGCTCGGCTTCTCCCTGTCGGATGAGGCCGTGGAGCTGCTCGAGGGAGCGGGCGAGGAGGAGGGCGACGCATGGGTCGACGGAGCCACCCTGCTCGGCCCCGGCCAGGGTTCATATTCACGCGACAGCCTGGGGCACTTCGTCTTCGAGGGGCCGGGCCTCGGCGACTGGAGGGTGGTGTTCTCGCGGCCGCCTTCGGGGCCGGGCGACTACCTCTACAACTCCTCAACGGGAGGGTTTCAGTGGGCCGGCGACAGCCTTGGAACGCACCTGCCCAGGCAGTACCTGGAGATTCCCACATCGCTCTCCGTGGGCGGCATGGCCCTCAGGGGCGGCTCGGAGAGCCTCGGCTTCACGCTCGAAACCTCCCTCTCGCGCAGGATCGGCAACACCTTCAATCCCTCCGAGACCACACGGGAGGGGTTTTCCGCCAGATCGCGCCTCTTCGCCTCCTCCTCGGATGACCTGGGCGTCTCACTGGCGCTCACGGGCGCGAGCGACGGGTTCAGGCCCGCCGGGGTCTGGCTGGGCGACAGCGTGCTCCGGTCGTGGACCCTCCCGCTGGACTACGAAGGGCTGGACGAGATGGTGGAGGTCTCCGCGCACGCATGGGACTTCGACGCCCAGGCCGGCCTCCTGCTGGCGGAGGGCGGCGGCAGGATAGCCAGGGGCAGGCTCGGCGCGACACCCACGTTCGGGAACACCGGCGCGGGCGCATGGGTCGAAGGCGCGCAACGTAGCGGGACTTCCGTCCTCACGGAGGGGAGATACCTGGAATCCGGCGTCGACTTCGGCCTGCTCTCGGGCCGGGTCCGGCCCGGGGCGGGATGCTCGGTGAGGGACGAGAGCTGGGCGGACAGCCTCTCGGGGAGGCTCGCTACGGGTTATGCGGAGACGGCGCTCTCGGCCGGCGGATGGACCTCCCTGCTGCGTTTCGAGGGCGAGAGGGACTGGAGGCTCGGCTCGACGGAACTGCCCGTGAGGACTCTCAGGGGAAGGCTCGAGACCGGCACCGCCCAGGGTTCATGGAGGTTCTCGAGCTCGGTGGAGCACTCGACCAGCACCTGGCGGGGGGGAGGATCCACTCAGGCAGACGCGCTGCTGGCGGACTTTTCCTCGTCCATGCCGGGCGGGTGGATCCATTCGGTGTACCGCGGATCGGGCACCCTCTCCCGCGAGATGGAGGTCCACTACCGGTACGCCGGCGAGGGCGAGGGCTCCTACAGCTATGACGAGGAGAGCGGCGAGTACTATCCCGATCCCGACGGAGACTGGGACGTGTACTACACCTCCGGACCCGGAGGAGGGGTGACGGAGGAGGCCTCGCTCTCCACCGAGTTCCTCGCCGGGGGGGCGCTCGGCCCGTCTCTGGAGGGTACGCTCGACCTGACTTCGCGCGATGCCGGCGGCAGGCTCCGGACATTCCTCCTGGCCGGGGCGTTCGGTCGCGGATCGGGCGGCTACTCGGCGGACGTGTCTCCCTCCTGGAGGAGCGCCGGTACCATGAGGCTCGTGAGGCTTCGCGGGGTGATCGCGCTGGACAGGACAGTCTACAGCGGTGCGGGGACGCGGGAGGACAGGGAGGCGAGGCTGGAGCTGTCCGGGCGCGCAGTGCCCGATCCTGTCGTCGACCTCGCCTGGTTCGGCGGCTGGTGGCGGATCGACGAGGAGCTCTACTCACCCAGGCGGAGGGTCGGGGTGAGGGCCGAGCTGGACCCGACCTTCCAGGCCGGCGGGGGATTCGAGCCCGGCTTCCTGGCGGCCTTCGAGAGGCGAACGGAGGAGTACTCGTCTCTGGAAGCCGTGATGTACGAGGCCGCGCCGCACATCTCCTGGAACAAGTCCGGGTGGAGCGCCTCGGCTTCGGCATCCGCCGGCTTCATCCCGGGCGACATGGACCTGCCGCCATGGTTCTTCGACGGCTCCGACTCCGGTACGGCCTGGACGATCCTGGGCCGGGCCGGGCGCTACCTCTCGGAGGAGCTCTCCATGAGTCTCACCTTCTACGCCCGCAGGCCAGCCGGCTCGGAGTGGGTACGCAGAGCAGGGCTCGAAGGATCGGTGAGCTTCTAGCATGATCTCCTCACCGCTCGGTTTCCTGCTCGCGGCGTCCCTCGTCTCCTCGGCCTCGTTCACCGGCAGCCCTCCTCTCCCCCCACCGGAGCTGCTGGAGATCGTGTCCACGGTGGACGACTCGACCGTGACGGCCCTTCAGGACGCCGTCCTCGGCTGGTTCCTGCAGCAGGGCTACCCCTTCGCCTCCATCGGCTGTTACATGGCCTCGGAGGACAGTCTCACGGCCGCTCTGGTGCCGGGTCGGCACGCCACGCTGGAGGGCTTCAGGTTCGAGGGGCTGGATGGAACCCGCCCGAACACCCTGGTCCGCCTGTTCCGCGGCGAAACCGGGGCGCCGTACGACCCGGAGGTTGTCGAGCAGTGGAGAGCGAGACTGGCCCGATTGCCGTACATCTCGTGGGTGGGCCCCGGCGAACTGATGCTCGGCCCCGGAGGAAACCTCGTCGTGGTGCAGCGAGTGATCGAGGGGCCTTCCGGAAGCTTCTCGGCCTCACTGGGCGTCTCCGGGCGGGGCGGGAGCGACGAGATGGAGGGCGAGGGCCTTCTGGACGTCACGAATCTCCTGGGGACAGGCAGGGAGCTGGCCATCTCGATCGAGAAGTCCGGATGGGGCGGCACGGACGCCTCCTTCCGCTATCTGGAACCGTGGATCGCAGGGCAGCCGCTCTCGATCCAGCTCTCCGCCATGCAGGAGGTGCCGGACAGCGCATGGCTCAACCGCGAGGCCGAGATCGCAGCCATCTGGGACGTGAACGCCTCGCTTTCGGTCACCACCGGTGCGGGCAAGTGGTGGGGCTTCTCCCCGGGCGCGGACAGGACGTTCAGCTACGGCCTGGCCGCTATCGGCTTCCAGCCCGGCGGGCCGACCCCAATGGGCTGGGAGGGGCTCGACGCCTCGCTTTCGGGCCGCGCGGGCACCTCCTCCGGCCCCGACTCATCCGGCACCCTGGCGCAGGCCGCGCTGGTTTCGCGCATCGATGTCTTCGAAGGTCCGGTGGGATTCGGAGGGGAAGTGCTCGCCGGAGGGATACTGGAGGGCGATGCTCTCTATGCGAGGCTCACCAGGCTGGGCGGCCAGGAGACCCTGCGGGGCTTCGCCGAGAACTCGTTCCGAGCCGTCCGGTACGTCATAGCCCGCCCCGAGGTGTCCCTGGGAGAGACGGCCACGCGGCTCTACGCCTTCTGCGACGTCGGGTTCATCGAGGAAACCGGGGGCACGAGGCGGCCGGCGGGCGCCGGAGGAGGCCTGCGCGGCTCAGCCGGGGGCTTCAGAGTGGATGCGGCGGTCGGGGTGCCCTTCGGTGGAGGGCCGGCGAGGTTCTATCTGTCGGCGGTCGCCGAGATACTCTGAGGCCTGTGGAACCGGATCATCGACACGCGGCTCCAGTCGTTCAGGATTCGGTAGGAGACAGGCCCGTAGGCCGCGCTGTGATGCGGCGAGCCCTCCGGAACCCGGTACCCCTCCAGGTCGAGGCTGCGAAGCGCGGGCGGCAGAAGATCGCCCGCAGAGGCAACCCTGCCCCAGAGCGACGCCAGGGCATCAGGCGAACCCGTTCTCGACGGCTGCTCGAGTACCGCCTCGAGGACCGAATCCAGCTCGGCACCCATCCTTCGGAACGGCCCGAGGTGCAGCCTCGCGACTCCGCGCACCGGATCGAGCACCTGGATCGGGATCTCGGCCAGGTCGGGGGTATCGGTCCACGCGGATTCCCATTCCGCAGCCAGGCAGGTCTCGGCCTTCCTCCTGGGCACGGCCAGAAGGTGATCAGCCCCCAGCGCGGCCTGGTACACCAGCTTGTAGGCGTCGCACGCCTGCAGCCCCGGCCTGATCGCCACCTCCAGTTCGAGCGCCTTCATCATCCAGCCAAAATCCACCATGCCCCGAAGATTGTCACGGACGGCCCCGCCGTCCAAGCCGCCCGGCGCATGCTCATCGCTCGCCTCGAGCGGACGCCGCTGGTGATACGCACGCGCGAGTATCCTGACCGGTTGCTTCCCTCCCTGTCGTAACGGTGAAGTTTCCGTGTTCGAAGGAAGAAAGTCAGGGACACAGCACCGAAGGAACAGTCATTTCCTGACATGATGCGCAAACGAAGAGGAATCACCTGTCAGGAGCTGATGACGAATACTGCCCCGGCAAATCCCGCGCTTCCTAACATGAAGCCAATTATGTTGTTGAAGGATTGGTGCAGGCTGGCAGGCGTATTGCTTTCGTATGGGGGAGATGACACGGATTGACCGGGCGTTGCCCTGTCTGAATAGTCAAACGATTCGTACCCTGACCCCGGATTCGGTGGAGTGAATCATGACCGAACGCTGCGGAAGGGACATCCCGGACGGCAATCCTGACTACAGGGTGCTCTGGGCGAAGAGCAACCCGCGCCATCCGCTGTGTAAGCACCTGCTGGATATTGCTGTGGTTACAACTACCGTTGGTTTCACTGGCGGTTGCCCGGGCTGTCATATCACAGAAACAGGTCGTAGGCTTGCCATATCCGTGAGATCATCATCACAATGAATATCTTCGCTCATTCCAAACAAGGGGCGCCTCCCTCGGAATGGCAATCCCTCGAGTCACATCTCTCTGCCGTTGCCCGAATGTCAGCAAAATGGGCTGCCCTGTTCGATTCTGAGGACTGGGCCTGGACGGCGGGCTGGCTGCACGACCTCGGAAAGGCTTCGACAGGATTCCAGCGATACCTGGAGCTTTCGACCGATTCTAGAATGGAGTCTGGGAGGGGTGCTTCCTCCCTCGTGGATCCAGATTATGACAGGACCACAGGCACGGGCAGGGTGAATCATTCGGCAGCCGGAGCGGCCTTCGCGGATGAATTAATGCCCGGACCTGTGGGCATGGTTCTGGCGTATCTGTGCGCCGGCCATCATTCCGGGCTTGCTGACTACCATTCCTCGGAAACCGGTAGAGCCTGCCTCATCGAACGCTTGAAGGAAGGTCGTGAACTCCTCAAGGGAGTCGGTTCCGGGCTTGACGAAATCGAGAGGGAATTGAGACTGAATCTGGTTCCACCCGACTATCTGAATGAAGGAAACCTTCACTTCTGGGTCAGAATGCTATTCTCGTGTCTCGTCGATGCCGACAGGCTGGACACGGAGGCGTTCTGCAGCCCGGAGGTCTCGGTCCGCAGAGGGAGCTTCATCAGCCTGGAGGAACTGAAACAGGATCTCGACTCCCATCTCGAAAAGCTGGCTTTGGACGCCCAGGCCCAGGATATGGACGTCAACAGGACAAGAAGGCAGATCCTCTCCTGGTGCCGTGAAGCTGCGCTGTCGAGTCCCGGGATGTTCTCCCTGAACGTACCCACGGGCGGCGGGAAGACCCTCTCCGGGATGGCGTTCGCGCTCGATCACGCCGTCAGGTACTCCAAACGCAGGGTTATCTTCGTCATCCCATACACAACGATCATCGAGCAGACGGCCTCAGTCCTCAGAGCTATTTCGCCCCGCTGGGAGAGCAGCCTCATCGAACACCACTCCAGCTTCGACCCGAAACGAAGTACTCCTGAGTTCGATCTGGCAGCGGAAAACTGGGATGTACCCGTCGTACTGACAACCAATGTCCAGTTCTTCGAATCGCTCTTCTCGGCAAGGCCCGCTGCGTGCCGCAAGCTCCACAACATTGTCGACAGCGTCGTGATAATGGACGAGGCACAGTTGATCGCTCCTGAGAAGCTCACTCCATGCGTATCTGCGATGAACGAGCTGGTCAGGAACTATGGCGTGACCATGCTCCTCTCTACTGCGACACAGCCTCCTCTGCCGCATCTGATCGAAGCGAAGGAAATCGTCCCCGACCCATCTTCACTTCACAGGGCGCTCAGGAGAACTGCAATCAAGATGCCCGCTTCACTGAATGAAGCCCCGGTTTCCTGGCCCTCGCTGGCTACAGAAATTGCTGAGCATCCCCAGGCCCTGTGTGTCGTCAACTCCAGACGCGATGCCTATGAGCTCTGGAAAGAGCTTCGGAATGCACTCCCACCGGAAGAGGAACCTTTCCATCTGTCCACGCTTCTGTGCGGCGAGCACAGGTCGGTAACAGTTTCGGAAATCAAAAGAAGGCTCAGCGAGCGTGGAGTCACGCGAGTGGTGAGCACCCAGCTCATAGAAGCAGGAGTGGACCTCGACTTCCCTGTCGTTTTCCGAGCTGCAGCCGGCCTCGACTCCATCGCCCAGGCCGCCGGCAGGTGCAACCGTGAAGGCAGGCTCGGACCCAACGGTGGGTCAGTAAGGATCTTTGTTTCTCCAGGAAGGATTCCCATCGGGCTTCTTACTAAAGGCTACAACTCCATGGTCGAGATAGCTTCGCTCGAGGGCTTCGACCCAGCCGACCCGAAGTGGTACAGCAGGTATTTCGAGCAATTCTACTCGCGCCTTAATGAAACAGGTGCCCGTTTCATCCAGGATCTTAGAGCCGAAGCTCCCGAGCTGGCCGTCAGATTCAGGTCGATAGGGGATTCCTTCCGACTCATCGATGAGGCAAGCCGTCCTGTTATCGTTCACTACAGTCAAGGTTCGGAACTGATGGATCAGCTCGAGCGGTTCGGGCCCAATCGCAATCTTCTCAGGAAGCTGCAGCGCTGCACCGTCTCGTTGCAGAGCTGGTTGTTCGAGAAGGAGCAGAGAAACATCAGGGAACTGCTCGACGGCTTCTACTGCTGGAATGGTCCATCAGGACCACAGATCGACGTCGATCTTTTCAAGGAGAGCTTCTCCTCGGAGGAGACGGTTTTCTGACTGGGGGTGGCCAATGAGGGGTTTCTGCCTGGAGGTCTGGGGGCCGTACGCCTGTTTCTCGCGGCCTGAGATGAAGGTCGAACGTGTAAGTTACGACGTGATCACACCATCTGCCGCACGGGCGATCTTCGATGCGATCCTCTGGAAGCCGGCCATTTCATGGAGAATCCACAGGATCGAAGTGCTCAACGAGATCAGATGGTTCTCGGTGAGGAGGAACGAGGTCGGAAGCGTCGCATCGACCCGCTCGAAGGGGATCTTCATCGAGGACGACAGGCAGCAGCGGGCTGGATTGATCCTGAGAGACGTCAGATATCGGATTTACGCCGACTTCGCCTTCATCCCGCCCGAGCAGAGAATGAAGACAAGGAGGCCGCTTCCAGACTATCTCAACGATCAGGCCGAGGAGGAACTTCTCAGAGCTGACGAAACCGAGGCGAAATACGCAGCTATGTTTGAACGGAGGGCCCGGAAAGGGCAGTGCTTCAACCAACCCTACTTCGGCTGTCGCGAGTTCTCTGCAAACTACAAATTGATCGATCAGGATGTGGAACCAGCCGAACCCATATCTGACACCCGCGAACTCGGCTGGATGCTCTACGACATCGATTTCGCGGACCCGGAGAACCCGATGCCTCTATTCTTCAAGGCTTCTTTGGAAAAAGGGATCGTCTCAGTTCCGGACCGCGAATCACCGGAGGTGAGGGGGGCATGATTCTCCAGGCCTTGAAGGATTACTACTACAGGAAGGCGCACTTACAGGAAGCCGAAGCCGGTTCCGAAACGTATGACCCGGGCGATCGTATCGCTCCTCCTGGTTTCGAGTGGAAGGAGATTCCCTGGGTCATCGTCCTGGACAGGAACGGCATGCCGGTTGTGCTGGAGGACACGAGAGAAAGAAAAGGTAAGAAGGTACGAGCTCGAAAGTTCCTTGTCCCTCATTCCGTCATCCGCGGTAATGATCTGAAGGCAAACCTGCTGTGGGACGGCATCGACTACGCTCTCGGTATCGATATCAAGGGGAAGGGTGATCCAGAGAGGACGGAGGAACAACACAGGTTGTTCAAGGAGGAGATCAAGAAGCTGTCCCTCGATTCAGACGAGGCTGTGAAAGCAGTCAGGCTCTTCCTGGACAGGGTGAACAAGATAGAACTTCTTTCCAGCCTTGATGGATGGAAGAGCATGATGGAGGACAAGGCTCCAAACGTCACCTTCAGATTGGCTGGCGACTCACTCACGGTCGGCGAGAGACGGAGCGTATCCCAAATCCTATCAGTGCGAGAGGATGACAGTCTTCCTATCGGGACATGCATGGTCTCCGGTGAGAAGGACAGGCTGACCAAACTCCACGCCAAGATCAAAGGTGTCTGGGGAGCACAATCGTCCGGCGGGAGCATAGTTTCCTTCAATGCCGATGCCTTCGAATCCTACGAGAAAGAACAGGGAATGAACGCACCGGTCGGGGTTGTCGCAGCTACTGCATATACGACAGCACTTAATCATCTTCTTCGCGAAGACTCCGAGCAGAGAATGCAGGTCGGTGATACCTCGACGGTTTTCTGGTCTGAGAAACCGAGTGAATTCGAACTGAGTTTCGGTACTTTCTTCCGGGAATCACCAAAAGATGATCCCGATCGTATGACAGGCGCTGTCAGAGACCTGTACAGATCTGTCGAAACCGGTGTCCTCAACGAAGACGAACAGCAGAAGTTTTATGTGCTCGGACTTGCACCAAATGCTGGTAGGATCTCAATCAGGTTCTGGCTGACCGGAACGATCGGTAAGTTCTCAGACGCTATCAGACAACACTTCCTCGATATCCAGATCGTCCATGGACCCAGGGATCCGGAAATCCTCTCACTTTTCAGGCTTCTTGTCTCGGTCGCGGTGCAGGGTAAAACCGACAATATCCCTTCGCACCTTACAGAAGGCATCATGCGGGCCATCCTGCAGAAGAGGCAGTATCCGAGAGCGTTACTACAGGCTGCAATCGTCCGGGTAAGAGCCGAACATGAGGTCAACTACGCAAGAGCGGCACTGATCAAGGCATGTCTCAACAGGTCTTCTCACACTAGGAGTGGTGATGCAGAAAAGGAGTTTCAGATGAGTCTCGATCCATCAAACAGGAACGAAGGATACCTCTTGGGGCGGCTGTTTGCCGCGCTCGAAAAGGTACAGGAGGAGGCAAGCCCGGGCATCAATGCAACAATCCGGGACAGATTCTACGGGGCTGCGTCAAGTACGCCGGTGACGGTATTCGGCAACCTGATGCGGCAGAAGAATCATCACATCGCGAAAATCGATAACCCTGGCAGACAAGTGTTCTACGAGAAGCTCATCGGACAGATAATGGAAGGTATCGATGACTTTCCAGCTCATCTGTCGCTGGACGACCAGGGCCGGTTCGCGATCGGATACTACCACCAAAGGCAGGATTTCTACACCAGGAAGACCGACAGGATAGAAGAAATGGGGGTTCAGAAGTGAGCGAACCGATAAGGAATAGATACGACTTTGTCCTTGTCTTCGACGTGCAGGACGGCAATCCGAATGGCGATCCCGATGCAGGGAACCTTCCCAGGCTTGATGCGGAAACCGGTTGCGGGCTCGTAACCGATGTGTGCCTAAAGCGCAAGGTCAGGAATTTCGTACAAATGACAAAGACCGGAGTCGAAGGATACGATGTTTTCATCAAAGAGAAGGCTGTCCTAAACAACCTGATCGACAATGCCTACGCGAAACTGGGTATCGACCTGATCGAGTCACCCCAGAACAAGAGCGATGGTGCCAAGAGAAACAAGAGCGGGACGGGCCAGGGCTCTGAAGTCGAAAGGGCCCGGGCTGAAATGTCTCGTTCCTATTACGATATCCGTTCTTTCGGTGCTGTGATGTCCACGGGCGCCAATGCCGGGCAGGTGCGCGGGCCGGTACAGATGACTTTCGGTAGATCCGTCGATCCGATCGTCACGTCCGAGCACTCCATCACCAGAATGGCTGTGGCAACGGAGGCGGAAGCCGAGAAGCAGGGCGGGGACAATCGAACCATGGGCAGGAAGAACACTGTGCCCTACGGAGTATACATTTCGCACGGCTTCGTCTCTGCCAACCTGGCGGCTCAGACTGGATTCTCGCAGGAAGACCTCAACCTGTTCTGGGATGCTCTGAAAATGATGTTCGAGCACGACAGATCGGCTGCTCGCGGACTGATGGCCACAAGGAAGCTTGTCGTTTTCAGGCATGATTCGGCATTGGGAAATGCCCCTGCACACCGGCTCTTCGAATTAGTCTCTCTCAGGAAGAAGGACGAGTCAAAGCCTGCACGAAGCTTCTCCGACTATGAGTGCACCGTGAAGTCATCCGAGGTTCCGGTGGGTGTGACCCTGATGGAACTCGTCTAGAATCCAACGCATCGGAATTAGTATAGAGAAGATGAGGTAGGTGTCGAAGCACCCGATATGACCAAAAGGTTTTCGGACGACGAGTTGCTCGCGCTCTCTCTGCTGCAGCACATCGTGTTCTGTGAGCGACAATGCTCCCTGAACTCGAACGAGCAGCTCTGGTTCGACAACAAGCTGACGGTATCGGGTAGTCAGCTCCATCGAAGGGTTCATGGTGAGGCCCCGAGACGTGAGAAGCGGGGCGATGTAGTCATCGTAAGGGAACTGATGCTCTGCTCCCATATTCTCGGAGTAACCGGCAAGGCTGATGTGGTAGAGTTTCATAAGGTCCCGTCAGCCGGCGTGCTGATCGAGGGATGCGATGGGTTCTGGCAGCCATACCCGGTCGAATACAAGCATGGAAAGCCGAAGGTGGACGATTGCGACAGGGTCCAGCTCTGCGCCCAGGCGATATGCCTCGAGGAGATGCTTGGATCCGAAGTCCCGGAAGGAGCACTTTTCTACGGCCGGATTCAGAAGAGGGAGCAGGTGGTTTTCAACAAGGAGCTTCGACTCAGAACTCAGGACAGTGCTCAGAAGCTTCACGAGCTTGTCGAAGGCGGCTGTAATCCGCCGGCGGAACTGAGAGATTGCTGCAATCAGTGCGCGATGAAGGATACATGCATGCCCGAAGTGACCGGATCGAGCAGACGAGCTACAAACTACATAGATCGAGCTCTGCGGGACCAAACCGAATGAGCATTCTCTCATGAAGAAGCATCTGAACACGGTCTATGTGACAACACCGGGCGCATACCTGTCGCTGGAAGGCGAGGCGATCGTCGTGAAGGCGGACGGCGCGGTAAAAGGCCGCCTGCCGATGCACATGCTCGAGAGCATCGTGTGTTTCGGGCACGTCGGGATAAGCCCGCCTTTGATGTTCGCGGCATGCGAACGAGGTATCTGTATCGCGTGGTTCACAGAACACGGGAGATTCCAAGCCAGGGTCGGAGGCCCCGTGTCGGGCAACATCCTCTTGCGTAAGGCTCAGTATAGACTGACTGAGGATTCTTTCCAGAAGGCGCTTGTTGCACGTTCGTTCGTCATCGGCAAGATCGCAAATTGCAGATCCATTCTACAGAGGAACGCAAGGGATCATCCTGACAAATCTGGTTCGGATGCGAAGGAAGCTGTAGATGCCCTTGCGGGGAGCCTTCGCTGCGCTTCCGAGTGTACCGATGTGGATGCTCTCCGTGGAATAGAAGGAATGGCTGCAAACTACTACTACGGTGTCTTCGACGGGATGGTCCACATAGATGAAGAGTCATTGAGATTCAGGCACCGCTCGAGACGGCCTCCTCTCGACAGGGTAAATGCCCTTCTATCATTCATCTATACAATGCTCGTCCACGACTGCGTATCAGCGCTGGAAGGCGTTGGTCTCGATCCACAAGCGGGTTTTCTCCATTCAGACAGACCGGGAAGGCCTTCACTCGCACTCGATCTGATGGAGGAGTTCAGGGCGTTTGTTGCGGACAGGCTTGTGCTGAGTCTCATCAATCGCCGTCAGGTCACACCGGCTGGTTTCACAGTCACGGAATCCGGGGCGGTTTTGATGGACGACACTACACGAAAAGCTGTTCTGGTCGGCTACCAGGAGCGGAAGAACGAAGAACTTCGGCACCCGTTTCTTGAGGAACAGGTTACAGTCGGAATGCTTCCGCACCTCCAGGCCAGATTGCTGTCACGGCATCTCCGAGGAGATCTCGATGCATACCCACCATTTCTTGTGAAGTAGGCAGGTATGTTCGTTCTTGTCAGTTATGACGTCAGTACAGTGAACTCTGCGGGGCGGAGGAGACTCAGGCGAGTATCGAAGGCATGTCTCGACTTCGGCCAACGCGTTCAGAACTCAGTGTTCGAGTGCATAGTCGATTCTGCACAGTGGGCGGTACTGAGGGGACGCCTTCTGTACGAGATGAAGGAGGATGAGGACAGCCTTCGCTTCTATTTTCTCGGAGCTAATTACCGGAATAAGGTTGAGCATCATGGAATCAAGGATGTGCCTGATCTCGAAGGCCCTATTCTGTTCTAGCCGCGAACGTGAAGCTGACATGGACGGCACGCTTGGTTCGCGGAGCCATAACATATTGCTATTCATTGCGATGCAAGCTGCTATTTCTCTGGAGAGGTTGAAGTGAGTCGTTTCAGGGGCGGTCCGCGGAAGCGTCTCCGGTTCTTATTGCCGTATATTGCCATAGGCGCATGACCGTCGCGCCCCGCGCGGGCGCGTGGATTGAAACTCCCTCACCGATACTATGCACTGTCAAGGA
>LKHC01000123.1 GCA_001618605.1 Candidatus Fermentibacter danicus | reverse complement strand
TTCGGCGGAGCTGCCCGAGCCTGTCGATGAACAGGATGCCGTCCAGATGGTCGTTCTCGTGCTGGGCCACCCTGGCGGCCATGCCGTCCAGTTCCAGGGCGAAGGGCTTTCCGTGTTCGTCGCAGGCGCTGATGGAGACGAGCGACGGCCTGACCACGGGCTCCCAGATGCCGGGGAGGCTGAGGCATCCCTCCTCGTGCCTGGACGGCGGCCCGCCGGTTTGGAGGACCGGGTTCACGAAGACCCTGTGACCCTGAAGCGACGGGAGGAGCGA
>LKHC01000122.1 GCA_001618605.1 Candidatus Fermentibacter danicus | reverse complement strand
GAGACGATGTCCCCCTTGATGGCGGAGACGACTCCGTGTATGCCGCCCGAAGTCACGACGCGGTCGTCCTTCTTCAGGGAGTCCCTCATCGTCTTCAGTTCCTTCTGCTGCTTCTGAGAGGGCCTGATGATGATGAAATAGAAGATCGCGATCATCGCCACGATGGGCAGAAGGCTCGTCAGGTTCGCGGGGTCCATGCAGTTGGGCTGCGGCGCCGTGGAGGGATCGGTGGTCTGCGACACCAGTGCGAGCCTGGCGAGCGCCTCGAGAGATGCGGCTATGTTCATCACTCCTCCTGTGTCAGTTCATTTCCTCGGGCTCGGGAGGCTGCTCGAGAGGCCCATCCAGCTTCCGGCCAGCCCCGTCGCGGCACCGAGGAGGATGACCCCGCCGATCCACCTTCCTGGCAGGAAGCTGTGATCGATGGAGCCCGAGAGTATCTGTGAGACGGCATAGGTGAACAGAAGGCCGCCGACCGATCCGGCCAGTCCGGACAGGAGGCCCTCGAAAAGAAAGGGCGCCCTCACGAAGCCGTCGGAAGCCCCCATTATCGTCATCATCTCCACGGTGAGGGATCTCCTGGCCACGGCCAGACGCACGGCTCCGGCCACTACGAGCGAGACGCCCACCAGTATGATGGTTCCCGCGAAGAGGTCCAGCTTGTGGAGGGTTCCGATCAACCCTGTCAGCCCGGGCAGGTAGTCCTCTCCGTAGACCACGTCGCTGACTCCTTCGAAACCGGAGAGGGAGGCCGCCAGGGTCGAGATCCTCTCGGTGTTTCTCCACTCGGGGAGGAGACCGATCTGGAGGGAGGCGGGGAGATGGAAGTCCTCGCCCATCATNNGGAGAGACGTAGTACACCGACATTACGCCGTCCATGCCGTTGATCATGTCCGCCATCGATCTGGCGGCCGCCTCCCCCACCCCTCCGTCGAGGAACACCTCTATCCCCACTGCGCGCTGTTCGCGCTCGAGGATGCATCTGAGGTTCCAGGTGACCACGAGGAAAGTGTCGAAGACCACGAAGGACAGGCTCACCATCAGGAAGGTCGTCAGGAGGGAGGCGCGCTTCCCGCGGATGTTCAGGCAGGCCTCCCGGAGCATCGGCAGCGCGGGTATCACCTGGCCTCCACGGATTGTATGTCGGAGGGATCCTTTATGCGACCCTGTTCGATGAAGATGAGTCTGGCGAGCCTGGGCGGAATCTGCCTGGGGTCGTGCGTCGCCATGAGTACGGCCGTGCCGCTACGGTTTATCTCCACCAGGAGCTCGATGACCCGGCGCGATACGACAGGGTCCAGATTGCCGGTAGGCTCGTCGGCAAGCAGGACCGAGGGATGAGCTACCATGGCCCGCGCGACGGCGACCCTCTGCTGCTCGCCGCCCGACAGTTCGTGCGGCATGGACAGGCGCCTGTGGCTGAGCCCCATCTCGCCTAGGAGAGAGAAGACCCTCTTGCGGACGGCACGCGTGCTGGTGCCGGCCACCTGCAGAGGCAGGGCGACGTTGTCGAACACGGTTCTGTCGGGCAACAGCTTGAAATCCTGGAAAACGACGCCGATCTTCCGCCGGAGAGCAGGAAAATCCGCCGGTCTCATCCTGTCCGAGGAATAGCCGGCCACCTCCACGCGGCCCCGGGACGGCAGGTCTCCCATCCATATGAGTCTGAGTATCGTGGTCTTCCCTGCGCCGCTGGGGCCGGTGAGAACCACGAATTCGCCCGGCTCCACGGAGAACGAGACGTCCTCCAGGGCCGGCCACTCCGAGTAGCTTCGATAAACCCCGTCAAACCGGATCATCAGCGTTACCGCCCTGAACCGGAACGGCATGGAAGAGGGCCCCACGGTCCTTCCTGGCGACCTGGCGGCCCTCCGGCAGAGAATCGACTATGAAGGAGGCATCCCTTCCGTCGGGCATGGACATGTCTATCCTGTCCCCCGGAGCGAGTTTCGCGGACGGTTTGGCGGTACGACCGTTTATCTTCACAAAACCGCCGTCACAGGCGTCACCTGCCAGGCTCCTCGTCCTGAGGATGCCGGAAATCCGGAGGAAGAGATCAACTCTCATCCGGGGCGTACAGTACGGGGATGGCGGTTCGCAGCGAATCCACCAGAGTCTCTATTCCATGCCGATAGATCACGCTCCGGACGAGTTCGTACAGCCATCTGTCGTCGAAGCCGGTCCAGTCGAAGCCGTTCTCGGAACCGCGATCCAGGAGCAGGGCGACCGCCGACCCGTCGCCCAGCGGTACAGGCCCGGATACGTCACCCGCCTCCGAGCTGGCGAGCAGACCTGCCGCCTCCGGGATGTACTCCCTCACCATCACGATGCCGATGTCCCCGCCGCGATCGGATGTGAGAGGATCCACGCTCCAGCGCATGGCGGCCTCGGCGAATCCGGTCGAACCCGATCTGATCAGGCCGGCCACGGAATCCGCCAGCTCGACGGCCCGGTCGAGATCCTCGCGGGTCAGCTCCAGTAGCAGGAGAATGTGACTGGCTTCCATGATCCCCGTCGAATCCCGCGAGTCGAGCCGGGCCAGATGAGCGCCGTAGGGCGACAGGAAGGGCTCGGAGATCCCGCCGGGCGCCAGGGGTACGAGGGCGCTCTCGAAAGTCGGTGTCATGTCGCCGGGAGCGAAGGCTCCCAGAGAGCCGCCGGAGGCCGAGGAGCCGGGATCCTGCGAGTACATGGCGGCCAGTTCCCCGAAGCTCTCTCCGGAACCGATCCGCGCCTCCAGACCGCGGAGGAATGCAAGGGCGGAATCCGCGTCGGGGCCTCCGGGGAGCACCGGGATCAGGATCCATGACAGGTTCCTAGGCATCAGCTCCTCTTCGAGCAGAGGGAGATTCGAGTTCAGATAGCGGACGGGATCGGCCGGGAGAGAGGCCATGTCCCGCGAGGTCCTGGAATTGACGAAGTCCGAGGCGGCCTTCTGATCCCCCATCAGCGCCGTCAGATCCGATCTGAGCCTTTCCTCGGTAAGCCCTGCCGCGGCCAGCGCGGCGAGGTATTGCTCCTCCGTGGCGAAGCCGGCCCTCGTCTCCACCATGCGGGATTCGACCATCTCGCTGATCGATTGCGCCGATGGGAAGAAACCGGCGGCGCGCGCCCCCTCCACCAGGAGCCTCTCGTCCACTATCCCGTCGAGTGTGGACGCGAAGAGCGCCGAGTCCGCCCCGGGATCACTCCCGTAATCGGGGGATTCGACCATGCGGGCGATGACATCGGACCGCAGGATGGGGAAATCCCCGACGATCGCCTCCACTCTGTCGGATATGGCCCATGAGGACAACAGAACGATCAGTGCCAGCATGATTCATCGACCTCAACATCCCTGCCGGCTCTCGCGGCGGACAGGAGGCTGTCGACCGCTTCGCCGCGCCTCTGCGTCTCTATGACCTGGCACAGACTCTGGACGACCCTCGCGGTATCCGTGAGGGGCCTCGTCCCGTTGACGAGGAAGATGTGCCAGCCGTATTCCGAGGAAATCACCCCGCTCAGACCCTCCAGCCTGCCGACACTTCCTGGAAGCCCCCTGCCGGTGAGCTCTCCCCCTGCCAGGAATCCCATGTCCCCGCCGAGGGCCGCCCTCTGCCCGAGAGAAAGGTTCTCGGCCGCGACCTGGAAGCTCTGCCCGGCCCTGAGCCTCGTCAGCAGAGACTCGGCGAGCATGCTGTCGGCGAGCAGAATCTCGAAGTAATGTCGCTCCACCATGTAGAGGAGGCTGTCCGTGCGCATCAGAGCGAACGCATCCTCCTCGGTGGGGGCGTCGATCGCGGAGAATGTCCGCGACAGGAGTTCGTCGCGGAGATAGAGCTGCCTTGCCCTGCGCTGGACGAACGAGGACACCGTCGGATCCTCCAGCCCGGACTCGGAAGCGAGCTGAGCGAGCAGCTCGTCATCCACCCATGCCTCCGGGCCGGCGCCGGTGCCTACGATCCGGATCTCGTCCAGATACAACGCCTGCCCCCCGACCCTGGCGGCGACGACCCTGTCGTCCTCCACCCGCTCGACGGAGGTTCCCGCCACGGGTCGCCCGGCCAGCAGGAAGGAGCCTGCGAGAACTCCCGCCGTGAGGGCCACGGCTGCCGTGAGCAGGGTCCGGATGCCGCCCTTTCCGCCGTTAACGGCCGACGCGTTCAAGCAGTCTCTCGGGGTAGACGCTTACCGAGTGAAGTGTCTCGAGAGAATCGAGGACCGCCATTATGGCAGTCTCCTGGGCATCCATCAGCAGCTCGTCGCCGGCGAGCTGGAAGATTTGTTCGTCCGTGGGGACCGGCGTCCTCGGCCTGGTCTCGAGCAGCTTGATGATGTGGTAGCCCATGCCTGTCTGGACTATGCCGCTCGTGGAGCCGGGGGAGAGAGAGAAGGCGGCCTCCTCGAACGCCAGCACCGCCTGTCCGCGGCTGAGCCACCCGAGATCCCCGCCCTGGGAAGCGCTTGGGCATATGGAGAGTTCCTGGGCCAGCACGTCGAAACTCTCGCCCGACTGAAGCCTGGCGAGTGCGGCCTGGGCCTGGGCGAGGTCGGGCAGGAGTATGTGCCTGGCGTGGATGTCGGTGAGGAAGCTCTCCCTCCATGCCGTTACGTAGTTCTCTACTGTGAGGCGGGAGAGCGAGACATCCGCGGTCATCTCGCCGAGATACGCCTCGAGGAGGATCTGGCGGATCGCCTGATTGATCGCATTGGCGACCTCGGGCCTGCTCTCGAGATTGTCGGACTGCGCCGCACGCACCACGAGCTCTTCGCGGACCCAGCTCCGGAGCATCTCCTCGGCTTCCGCCGTGCTTCCTACCGCAAGGTACCGGCTGTTCTCCTCTCCACCGACCATCGCTACAAGCTGTTCCCAGGTCAGTACGGCTTCGTCGACCGAAGCCAGCACCTCTGCACCGGCGGTGGATGCGGCGAGAACGGACAGCAACGCAGCCAGGAGGCAGTATCTCATCGATGACTCCCGTCTTTCTATTAGATGGTGCCTGCCCACGGATCGACGTTCTCGACCGCGGACGTGTCTATCTCTACACCTGTTTCGGTTCTCAGTTCCGACATGAAGGAGGAGAAGGCCTCCTGGATGCGGGCGATCCTGCAGTCGTCGCGGATTATCCGCCATATCCGTTCAGGCTGTGCGGGCTCCGGGGGCAGCACGTCGACAACCTCGACGTACCCCCTGAACCCTTCGGCTCCGATCTCGACAGGGCCGGTGAGCTGCCCGGGTTCCGATGAAAAAACCAGCCCGCCGACGGCGCCGAAGGCGTCCACGGGCTGAAGCGGTGTGGGGCAGGGGGCGCCGGAGGAATCTACGACGGTCCAGCGCGCCAGCTCGGCGAAGGACGAAGGGGTGCCGGCGGAATCGGCGCTTGCGGCTGGAAGGTAGGCGACCAGGGCGGATCGCCTCTCGGGAATCGTGTAGTATTCGATGTTGGCTTCGTACCAGGCCATTACCGAGGAGGAGTCGGGCTCTTCCACACGGTCGAGGACCTCGAGACGCAGGAGGTGCTCGACAGACGCCATCAAGGCTGTCGAACCGGTCTCATCCTCCATTCCCGCCGCCCTCGCCTGTGCGGCCGCCCACCGGGTCTGCGCGACGGAGGAGACGAAGAACCAGAGATCGATTCCGGGTGCCACGCCCGACGGCGTCGGCATGATGAACTCCGCGAGTTCGGCCGGAGGATTTCCGAAGAACTGCCAGCGGTCCGTGCGCGTCACGAGGTCGATCACGTCTCCGGTCGTGATCCCGCCGCCCGCATAGGAGGCCAGGACTTCGGACCGGTCCAGACCGGAGGTATCCGCGATATGGTAGCCGTCGTCGTCAACGACCAGGGCTTCAGCCAGTGCGGAGATCGCGCCGCTCGAGAGAGCCAGGTCCATCTCCGTCCTCCGGGCCAGGTTGAAGACCGACATGACAGCCTCCGGCGGAATCGAATCGAGCGCGGGAGTCGGATCCACCTCGAGTTCGGCCACCGCCCAGGCTCCGTAGAGGGGTTCGATCACCGGGCCGTCTCCCTGATGCTCCGAGAAGGCGATCTGGAGGTCGACCGGGAACTGCCAGAGGTATCCCTCCATTTCCCGGTGGCTCGATCCTCCCGTGCTCCACGGCGCGAGAGACATGACCATGCCGGAGGGGAAGCCGGGGCTCCTCCAGTTCTCCAGTGCCTTCACAGCCGTTGTGCTGTCCGGCACGAGAATGACTCTGATCGAAAAGGTTCCGGACAGGTAAAGGAAGTCGTTCATGTCGGGGTTGTCCCCCATCACCTCGGTGAATCTGGCTCTCGTCCAGGCCGGGGCGAGAGCGGCGTCCTCGTAAAGAGACACCCACCATTCCGATCCGGGGGCTCCCCTGCTCTCGAGTGCGATCTCCAGCAGGTTCTTGTCGATCAGCCGGTCCACCAGCGCGAGCCTGCCGCCGGGCTCCAGGACATCGACCTGTTCGGAGGGGCTCATGCTGGAGAATGCAGATATGAAGTCCTGCCTGGTGATCCGCCTGTCCCCGACCGTGGCGAGCGTTTCCCGCCTCGATCCGCAGCCGGCCGCCAGGAGGATCATTGCGACGCCGAGCGCTCTGGAACGCATCTATGTCACCTCTCGGAAAATGTTGGTGCAGTCGGTAATAAATACCACTTCATGCCAGGAGCCGCAATATATCGGATACGGCGTCCGCGATGCGACCCGGCGGTCTCGACTCGGCGCTGAAAACCATTCTGCCCGTCTTCTCCCGTCTGGCGGAGATCCCGGGTCTCCCCGACAGCAGCTTTGCCGCGCGGGCTCCCGCCGACTCCGACAGGACGATCCTGACGGACTTGCCGGTTCCGACGACCTCCTCCACCCCTGCCTTCCTGGCGAGCAGGTGAATCCGGGCCCTCTCCGCACAGTTCAGGACCGGTTCCGGGAGTTCGCCGAACCGGTCCTTCACGAAGCCTTTCCAATCGTCTATCTCGGCTTCCGTTCCCGCACGCCAGACATACCTGTAGAGGCGGACGCGCTCGATCACGTCCGGCATGTAGTCCTCGGGCAGGAAGGCTTCCATCGGGAGTTCTATCCTTACCTCGACCTCGCTCTCCAATGCGTTTCCCGACAGTCTGTCCGCCTCCTCGGCGATGAGGGTCTCGAACATCGAATACCCGATCGACTCGACGTGCCCGTGCTGCCTGGCGCCCAGGAACTC
>LKHC01000121.1 GCA_001618605.1 Candidatus Fermentibacter danicus | reverse complement strand
CCGAAGGTGTGGGCGTTGTCGATGAAGATCGTGTTGACGCGGGGCAGGTCGAGGCCCGACTCGATGATGGCGGTGGAGAGGAGTATGTCGTACTCGCCCTGCATGAAGGCCGACATCACGTCCTCGAGCTGTTCCGGCTTCATCTGACCATGTGCCGTAACAATCCTCGCGTTGCCGAGGAAACCGGCCAACTCGACCCTCACCTGCTCCAGAGTGTTTATCCTGTTGTGTACGAAGAACACCTGTCCCTCGCGCTCCAGCTCTCTCTGAACGGCGGTCTGGATGACCTTCCTGTTGAACTTCACCAGCTCCGTGTGGATCGGATAGCGATCCCTCGGCGGCGTCGCGATTATCGAGATGTCACGGAATCCCGAGAGCGCCATGTGGAGGGTTCTCGGGATCGGAGTGGCGGTGAGCGAGAGAGTGTC
>LKHC01000120.1 GCA_001618605.1 Candidatus Fermentibacter danicus | reverse complement strand
CCGTCCGCCAGCTCCTCCAGTACCTGCCGTTGTTCGGCCCTGTCCTGGAAGCGGCTGAGGCAGGCTACTCTCACCGGGAACTCCGCCAGCCTGTCCCTGAAGGTCTGGTAGTGCTGATCGGCCAGTATGGTGGTCGGGACCAGCACCGCCACCTGCAGCCCGGCGTCCGCCACCCGGAAGGCCGCCCGGAGAGCGACCTCCGTCTTGCCGTATCCGACGTCCCCGCAGATCAGCCTGTCCATGGGGGTGTCCGAGAGGAAGTCCCGCTTCATCCTCCTTATGGCTTCCATCTGGTCGGGCGTCTCCTCGAAGGGGAAGGTTCGCTCGAGCGTCTCCATCATCTGGCTGGGCTCGCCGAGCGGCGCACGCTTCCTGGCCTTCCGTTCGGAATAGATCACCGCCAGCCTGCCCGCGATCTCCCCTGCCCTGGTCCTGGCCCGGGAGACCCTGGCGTTCCACATGCCGCTCCCGATCCTGTCGAGCTGCGAAGAGGATTCCCCGGGGGTCATGTAGCGGTGGACCTGCCCGATCTCGGAGACCGGGACGAGCAGCTTGTCGCCGTCCGCATACTCGATCGACAGGCAGTCCAGGGTCTCTACCCCGGAGGAGACCCGTTCCAGGCCCCTGAACAGGCCGATGCCGTACTGCCGGTGTACTACGAGGCTGCCGGGCGGCAGGTCGTCGAGGGACGTCACCGCCTCGCCCCCGCGGAAGCGGCGCACCACGCCGGGTCTCCTGCGGCCGGAGAGGAGCCGCCTCTCCACCAGTACCGCGATCCGTTCCTCGGGCATCCTGAAACCCTCGGACAGGGATGCGACCTCTATGGATACGTGCATGTCGTCGGGGAGCAGAGACCGGAAGGTTTCGGCCTCGGCCGGAGTGTCGCAGCAGATCCCTATCCTGTAGCCTTCGGACCTCCACTTGACGAACTGCCTCATCATCTCCTCGGGGTGTCCGATGAAGCTCTCCTGTGGCATCGTGTGGTAGTACCCGTCCACGTCCCGGGACGGAACCAGCTCCATGATCAGGGATCGCGGGCAGGCCGCCAGCGCCTCCAGCACCTCGCGCGGAGTGAAGAACTGATCCCCCGCTCCGAAGGGCAGATTCCCCGGAAAGGTCTCGATCGTCACCGCATGGGATGACTCCATCGACTCCTCTATCCTTCCGGGCTCCACCATGACCACGGTGCCGATCGAAGGCAGATAGTCGAGCAGAGAGCCGAGCTTTCCCATGAATACGGGCAGGTGGTGCTCGATCCCCGGGAAGCCGGTCGAACTCATCAGGAGCGCCGAGAGCGGATCGTCGTCTCCGAGCCTCTCGAGCGCGGCATCCCACGCTTCGGGGGGAAGGAAGGCCTCTCTCGCGGGAAGTATCGTGACGGCCGGGATCTCCCTGATGCTGCGCTGGGATCGCTGGTCGAACACCCTCACCGATTCGATCTCGTCACCCGAGAACTCCAGCCTGACCGGATTGTCGAGCCCGAACGAGCCGACATCGACAACGCCCCCGCGGAGAGCCCATCTGCCCTGCTCGTAGACGGACTCCTCCCGGGTGTAGCCGGCGGAGACGAGCCAGCTCCCGAGGTCGTTCATCTCGAGCTGCATGCCCCTGTATATCCTCAGCGTCTCGAACCTGTCCGGGGGAGGAATCTTCTTCAGCAGGGCGGAGACGGGCACGACCACGATCGTATCGGCCCTTCCGGAGACGAGCCCGGCCATGCATTCGACCCTGTCGGCGACGACGCCGGCATGGGCCGGCTCGCCCTCGTAGGGAAGCATGTCGTACTGCGGGAAGTAGAGCACATTGCCGACGATGGCCCTCAGGTCGTCGCGGAGACTCTCCGCATCCCTGGGAGAGGGAGTGACGACCAACGTCGGCCCGGCCAGCCTGTGGGCCGCGGCGACGGCCAGACTCCTGGAGGCTCCGCCGAGACCTCCTATCCGCGTGACCTTCGCGACCGACAGGCGATCGAGCAGGGAGGAGAAGATTCCGTCCCAGTAGAGCTCGTCTGCCAGCCAGCCCGCGGCGGGGTGCGCTTCAGGCGCCACCGGCCTCCTCGGGCGGGTCGGGGAGATCCTCGGACATCCTGGCCCAGTATCCCTCCAGCGCCCTGACCCCGGCCTGGAACTCCACCAGCTCCTCCCCCTCGAGGGGATCGACCGGCGGAAGTATCTCCTCGGCGGGGTTCACATACTGGCCGTTCCTCTTCATCTCGAAATGAACGTGAGGCCCGGTCGAGAGCCCCGTGCTGCCGACATACCCGATTATCTCGCCCTGTCTGACGTAGGTGCCTACGGCCTGCCCCGCGGCGAATGAACTCATGTGTCCGTAACCCGTCTCGTATCCATTGCCGTGCCTGATCCGGACAATGTTCCCGTATCCTCCGCTGCTCTGCCTCATCATTATCACGCCGTCCCCGACCGCATAGATCTCGGTCCCGGTTGGGGCGGCATAGTCGATCCCGTTGTGCGCCCTGCTGTAACCCAGCACCGGGTGCAGCCTGGACCCGGAGAATGGCGAGCTGATGCGTCCGAACGGGACCGGCATCTTCAGGAACATCGTCCTTATCGAGGCTCCGTCGCGGTGATAGTGGTCCAGCACCAGGTCATCGGAGGAATCGGGGGTGTGGTAGAACGGGAACACCTCCACGATCCTCCCGGCCGCGAACTCGTACTTGGCGGCCAGTATCCGCCTGAAGCCGCTTTCCGAGGATTCGGGATACCTGACCTCCTCGATCAGGAGGTGGACCCTGTCTCCCGTCTGGACGTCGTAGTAGAAGTCGATGTCGAACGCCAGAAGCCTGTCCGTCAGTTCGTGCTGGAGCTCGGTCACGTAGGCGATCGCCCGTGCGGAATCCCTGTGGGTCAGTATTGAGCCCGTGGGTGTGAGATCCCGGGGCAGTCCGCCCTCGCTCAGGCTCTCCCAGACGGTGGAGGTGACCGTACAGGTTACGGCTCTTATCCTGGTCCACTCATCCTGCCTGACATAGCCCCACGACAGGGGTCCGCCTCCCGGCTCGAAGGATATGTAGTAGAAGCCCCTCCCGCCCCGGGGAATCGCGCGTATCTCCACCAGTTCGCCGTGAGTGAAGCTTGCCGCCAGGGTGTCGCCGGGATGCTGGACCCTCCAGAGCAGGCTGTCCCTCAGGATGGCGCAGGTATTGACGTAGTCGTTGCCGACGACTCCCGCATCCCAGAGGGCGCCGCCCAGAAAGCCGTCGCCGATCAACGAGGTCCTGACCTGGAGGGTGTCGGCCAGGATCGCTCCGAGCGAGTCTATCGATCTGTGAAGCCTCGTGATGTCGGAATCGAGACTCCAGCAGGAGCCGGAACTCCAGGACGGGGGTTTCATGAAGAAGAGAGTAGCCGCAATCCCGGCCGAGATCGCCAGGAGAACCCTCTTCCGGATGCGTGCGGGGCTATGCAAGATTCAGAGGCCTGCAGACCGGGGATGCGGGGTTCCCTCTCCGAAGAACCTGTCCCCGTAATCGCCTAGACCGGGAAGAATGTACCATCTCTCGTCCAGTTCGCGGTCCACCGCTGCCGTGATTATGATGAGATTCTCGAACCTTCCCAGTTCGGCCGCCCCTTCCGGAGCGGCGACCACGCATGCGAGCATGATCGATCCGGCGCCTCGTTCGTACAGATATTCCACGACCGCCCCGGAGGTTCCCCCCGTGGCGAGCATGGGATCCAGAACGATCACCTGCCTGCCCTCCGGTGGAGGCACGGAATCGTAGAACCACATCGGTTTCGCGGTCTCCTCGTTCCTGCGGACCGCGACGAAGCCCACCGGGGCATCGGGGAGAAGCTCCTGGAACGAGGGAAGGAGTCCGAGGCCCGCCCTGAGCACGGGAACGAGGATGGGAGGCGTCGTGCAGACCTCGCCGAAGGCGTCCTCCAGAGGAGTCGATACCTGGACGGGGGTGGTCTTGAGCTTTCTCGTACATTCCACCGCGAGGAGCGTGCCCATCGCCCGCGAGAGCGCCCTGAACGAGGCTGGACCCGTGCGCCTGTCCCTGAGGCGGCACAGGACATCCCTCGAAAGCGGGTGCTCCATCTCCATGATGTGCATTCGTACTCCTCCCGTACGAGTCCCGTCAGGGCCGTCCGACGTCGGTTGACAACATATCTACCCGTCCGTACTGTCCGCCAGTCGCAACCGATGGGAGGCATCCGTGGACGTGCTGAGGGCGATGAGCGAGCGTGGGCTCGTCTTTCAGATGACCGACGAGGACAGCATTCGCCGGCTGCTCGATGAAGAGAGGCTCGTGTTCTACGTGGGATTCGACGCAACCGCGCCGAGCCTCCACCTCGGGCACATGGTGCCCCTGATGGCCGCTTCCTGGCTGCAGAAGGCCGGTCACAAGCCTCTGATCCTCGTAGGCGGCGCCACGGCGCTCGTCGGCGATCCGTCCGGACGCAGCACGGAGCGGACGGTGGAGACGAAGGAAACCGTCGACTCCTGGGCGGGCGGCATATCCGCCCAGCTCCCGAGGTTCCTCCGGTTCGGCAGGGGTTCCTCCGATGCCGAACTCCTCAACAACGCCGACTGGCTCGGCAGGCTCGGGTATCTCGACTTCATCAGGGATATCGGAAGGCATTTCAGCGTCAACAGGATGCTCACGGCGGACTCGGTCAGGCTCCGGCTGGAGAAGGGGCTCTCGTTCCTCGAGTTCAACTACATGCCGCTTCAGGCATACGACTATCTGCACCTCTACCGCAGCCGCGAGTGCACCCTCCAGATAGGCGGAGCCGACCAGTGGGGCAACATCGTCGCCGGAATCGAGCTCGTTCGCAGGACCGAGGGCAGGGAGGTCTACGGCATGACCTGCCCCCTGGTCACATCCTCGAACGGCGAGAAGATGAGCAAGTCCATGCCCGGCGGAGCCGTCTGGCTCGATCCGGCGATGACGACGCCCTACGACTACTACCAGTTCTGGATGAACGTGGACGACCGGGATGCGATCAGTTTCCTGAAGCTCTATACGTTCCTCCCTCTGGACGGGATCGAGGAGTACGAAGGCCTCAGGGGGGAGGAAACCAGGCGCGCGAAGAGCCGTCTTGCATGGGAGGCGACCGCTATAGCCCACGGGCCTGCAGAAGCCGACAAGGCGAGGGATGCCGCCCGCGCGCTCTTCGGTGGCGACGGCGGGGGCGCCTCGGTGCCGACCGGCACGGCCTCGCTCGAGAGCCTCGAGAAAGGTTCCCTCTCCTATACCGACCTCTTCGTATCTTCGGGCCTCTGTCCGAGCCGTACGGAGGTCAGGAGGCTGGCCAGGCAGAACGGCCTCACGGCGGGGGGGGCGCCGGTCGCCAATCCGGATGCTGCCGTCGATCCCTCGAGCGTTCGGGACGGCTCGCTGCTCCTGCGGGTGGGCAAGAAGAAGCACTGCAGGATAGTCTTCGAATAGCCCGTAAACCGCGCCCGGACCTGGATCCGGCGGCGTCGGAAGGGACGGCGGACGGCCGGAGCTTGAAGGCTCCGGCCGTATCGGTTGTCCGCCCGAGGGGTGCCGTACCCTAGCGGGTGGCGCCGCCGGTCGTTCCCGAACGTCCGCTTGAGGAGGTGCCTCCACGGCCCGAGGAGCTGCCGGTCGAACTGCGGGTAGGACCGGTAGTGACGCCGGTCGACGACCGGGCGCTGCGCAGGGAGGCCACCTCTGCCGCGAGGTCGTCGATGCGGTCCTCGAGGGAATCAATCGTCGCAGCCGCGGACTCGATGAGTTCGTAGGCGGCGCTGAGGCTGTCCCTGCCGGATTCGAGCATCTGCTGCATCTCCGTCATTCCGTCCTGCAGCGAATTCAGCACGGCGGCTGCGTTCTGACCGCCCTGGGCCGAGCTGCCGCCGAGAGCGACCTCCAGAGCCCCGAGACGGTCACTCACCCCGGAAAGGTCTCTCTCCGTGATGTTTTCCACTACATCCTCGAGGTCGTCGAGCCTCTCGGTCACGGTGGACATCTTCTCGTCGATCTCAGCGAAGCCCGGCACCTTGCACCCGGTCGACATGAGCACCGCAGCCGCCAGAAGCAGAATCGTCCTGTTCAGCATCTACCTCACCCCTTCTGTCTGTCGCCGAAGACTTCGGCCGTGTACGTGAAAACCTGCAACGGTCCGCTGCGCCAGAGCCCGGGCGGGAGGCCCGCCTTGAGACAGGCATGTGAGAGTAACTCCTCCCTCGACCACCCCTGCTCGGTGGCGACCTGCGGGAGGAGCGTGCCCGATCTGGATCCGCTGCGGACGAGGACTCCGTGTACTCCAGGGACGACGAGGCCGGGCTCGGATTCGGTCATGGGGCCGAGCACGGAGATGTCGATCGAGAGGCCGTCCACCTCCGAAGGCTTCACCGGCGGGAATCTGGGATCCTCGGTGGCGGCTGCGGCGGCCATCCTCACCACCGTCTCCCCCAGGCTCCGCAGGCCCTTGAAGAGCCCTATGCAGCCCCTGAGCCCGTCTGGAGAGGACAGCGTGACAAAGACGCCTGCTCCCGGGTCGACCCCGCAGCCATCGAGAACCGGCGGCTCGGGCAGGGGCAGACCGCGCGAAGCGGCGGACACGGCCTCCCGCGCTGCGGCGAGGAGCTGCGACCTGCCGGCGGCGTCAATCATTCGTCCGCCTCCGGACCGTTCCTGCCATGTACCCGACCACGGCCGTCGCATCGCCGGATGCCGAGGCGGATGTCGAGTATCCCGCGATCTCCGCGTCGAAGGCTCCTCCGCTCTCCACTTCGGCGTAGAAGAGCAGGGTCAGGATCGGACCCGCGCCGCATGCCTCGGAGGAGCCGTCGGCGACATGGCGCGCCAGCGCGGCGGTGTCGCGCCTCCTGAAGTCGTCCATCAGGATGCCGTCCATCGCATTTGCATCCGCCAGAGGATGGTAGTGGGAGAGGTCGGAGGAGGCTATCACGACGGCGTTCGTCCCGGAGAGGGCGGATGACAGGTCGGCGGCGAATACGCGGCAGAAGTCCGGATCGCCCGCGCCGATCAGCACGGGGACTATGGAGGCGTCGGGCCACCTCGTCTGGATGAACGGAACCTGGACCTCCTCGGCGTGCTCCGCGGCATGGGCTGGCGGGATCCAGTCGTACCCCGCGGAAGACAACCGCTCAACGACCGCCCGGTCCACGACCGCCTCTCCGATGGGAGTCAGATACGACTCTCCGCCGAAGACGGAGACCGTGCGCACGGGGTATCTGTGGCACGGCGCGAGAATCACCGCAGTGCCTATCCCGTCGGGCGCGGAGGCGTATGCCATCCCGGCGACTGAACCGGAATAGACATATCCGGCATGAGGGCACACCAGCCCGAAAACCGAAGGATCAGGCGCCAGTCTTGAGCCACGGATGTAACCCTCGACCTGCGCCCTGAGCCTGCCGGGCTCGGAGGGGTAGAACAATCCAGAGACCGCGGGACGCCTCTTCAGATGCACCCCCCTCTCCACCGGACCAGGTCGTCCATGCCGTACAGTCCTGGAGGCCTGCCGGATATCGACGAAGCTGCAAGCAGGGCGCCGACGGCGAAAGTCC
>LKHC01000119.1 GCA_001618605.1 Candidatus Fermentibacter danicus | reverse complement strand
CCCCGGCCTTCCAGGCTTCGAGCAGCTTCAGCGCGGTTCCGCTGGGACTGTCCTGCTTGGTGCGATGATGGTACTCGACCATCTCGAAGTCGTATCTGTCGCCCGAGATGCGGGCGGCCTCGGACAGCAGCCTGGAGAGCAGAAAGATGCCGAAGCTCATGTTGGGCGAGTAAAAGACGGCTCTGTCGCGGGACCACTTTTCGAGCATCGCCCTCTCCGCGGAACCCAGTCCGGTGGTACCGGAGACGAGCGCGGCGCTTCCGCCCTCGATCAGGCGGCCGAGATCCTCGAACGCCTCCGGGGTCGAAAAGTCGATCACCACGTCGCATCCAGGGGGCAGGACGGGCTCTCCGCCTGGCCGGCCGTCATTCTTGTCTATGACGGAGAGAATCTCGAACTCCGGTCCGGCCGCATCCCTCACGGCCCGGCCCATGCGGCCGCCGCCCCCGAACAGAACCAGCCGCGTCAAAGCAGACCGGCCGTCCTCATTGCGGCCTCGAGTCCGCCCCGCAGATCCTGCCTCATGGGGGTCAGCGGCAGCCTGAGCTCGTTTTCGATGATCCCCATCATCGCCAGGGCGCACTTCACGGGGATCGGGTTCGATTCGACGAATAGAGCCCCGATCAGCGGATACAGCCTGTTGTTTATCTTCCTCGCCGCGTCGAACCGGTTGTCCAGTCCAAGTCTCATCATCTCGGCCGTTGCGGCGGGAGCCACGTTCGACACCACCGAAATGACCCCGTCGGCGCCCGTCGCCACCTCGGCGAGCGCCAGATGATCGTCGCCGCTCAGAATCCCGATGTCGCAGAGCGTACGGATGGCCGTCACCCTCTCGACGGCTCCTCCGGCCTCCTTGATGCACACGATCCCGGGATGGGCGGCGAGCTTCGCCACTGTCGCGGGGGCAATGGACACGCCGGTGCGCCCCGGGACGTTGTAGACGACTACCGGCGAGTCGGAGGCCCCGGCCACCGCTTCGAAATGGGCGACGAGGCCCTCCTGCGTAGGCTTGTTGTAGTAGGGCGTGATTACGAGGAGGCCGTCCACGCCCAGAGCGGACACCTCCTTCGAGAGCGCGACCGTCTGAGCCGTATCGTTCTTGCCGCTGCCTCCGATGACCGGCACCCTGCCGGCCGCCCTCGCAACAGTGAAGCGCACGACTTCGAGATGCTCGTCATGCCTCAGCGTGGCGGCCTCCCCGGTGCAGCCGCAGGCTACGAGTCCGTCGATTCCCTCGTCGATCTGCATGTCGATCAGACGCCCGAGGGCTTCATAGTCCACCGCGCCGTTGCGGAACGGCGTCACCAGCGCGGTCCAGGCCCCGGTAAAGCGCTTCATTCCTGATCCTTCACCAGCTTGAGGAACGGCTTGATAAGCTCGATCGGCAGCGGGAAGATGGTCGTGGAGTTGTGCTCGGAAGCTATCTCGGTGAGCGTTTGCAGATACCTGAGCTGGAGGGCGATCGGGTGCGTGCTGATGATGTCGGCCGCGTCGGCCAGCTTCTGCGAGGCCTGGAACTCGGCGTCGGCGTAGATGATCTTGGCCCTGCGGTCCCTCTCGGCCTCCGCCTGCCTCGCCATCACCCTCTGCATCTCCACGGGGAGGTCGACGTGCTTGACCTCGACCATGGTCACCTTGATGCCCCAGGGGTCGGTGAGCCGGTCGAGGATCGACTGGAGATGGGAGTTGATCTGCTCGCGGTTGGAGAGGAGTTCGTCCATCACGGATTCGCCGAGCACGCTCCTCAGGGTGGTCTGAGCGAGCTGGCTGGTGGCGTAGTGGTAGTTTTCGACTTCTATCGTAGCCTTCACCGGGTCGAGCACGCGGAAGTAGACCACGGCGTTGACCTTCACGGAGACATTGTCCTTCGTGATCACGTCCTGGGGCGGAACGTCCATGGTCACGACCCTGAGATCCACCCTCTTCATCTGGTCGATGACGGGCCATACGACGATCAGACCGGGGCCCTTGACTCCAGAGACCTTGCCGAGGCGGAAGATCACACCCCTCTGGTACTCCTTCAGCACCCGGAGGGATGACAGCAGNNNACCCCGTTCTCAGGTCGTCAGGAATTCTTCGACCGGCCCGCGCTCGATCAGACGGGAAGCACGTCCAGCAGAAGGTCGTCGATGCCGGTGACCCTGACTTCCATCCCCGGTTCCAGCTTATGGGAGCTCCGGCACCACCAGAGCTCGCCGCGGACCTCGACCTGATATCTGTCCCTGAACCCCCTGCCTTCCGTTACGATGCCCGTCAGTCCGATCATGCCCTCGTTGCCGGTCAGCACGGGCCCCTTGTGCGCCTTCACGGAAAGCCGGACCAGCACGACGGCCAGAAGGATCAGGAACACGAATGTAAGCAGCAGATCGGAACACAGGAGTTCCACGCTACATCCTCCAGTCCGAGGGCGCTTCGACGCCCTTCAGCTTGAGCTGCAGAGCGGTGGGATTCGTCGCTGCGGCCAGCGCGGTGGCCTCGTCGATGCTGCCCTGGGCGAGGAGCCTCAGCAGAGCCATGTCGAAACTCTGCATGCCGTACTGCAATCCGCTCGTCTCGATGGCGTCGCGGATCATGTGGGTCTGCAGCGGATCGATGATGCAGTTCTGGATCAGAGCGGTGTGGACCATGACCTCGGCGGCCAGGACGAGCCCCGTCCCCTCCCTGTTGGTGAGCAGCCTCTGGCTGATCACCGACTTCAGCAGGCCGCCGAGCTGGGTCCTCACCTGCTTCTGCTGCTGGGGAGGGAACATGTCGATGATCCTGTTCACGGTCTCCGGAGCGTCGGACGTATGGAGGGTGCTCATCACAAGATGCCCCGTCTCCGCTCCGGTTATGGCTATGGCGGCGCTCGAGGCGTCCCTCATCTCTCCGATCAGAATGACGTCGGGATCCTGTCTGAAGACCGACCTGAGCGCGGACGTCCAGGTCTCGGTGTCTATGCCGACCTCGCGCTGGCAGATGCTCGATTTCCCGTCGTGGTGAAGGAACTCGATCGGATCCTCTATCGTCACGATGTGCTTCTTCTCGTGCTGGTTGATGTAGTCGATCATGGAGGCCAGCGTGGTGGACTTCCCGCTCCCCGTCGCCCCTGTGACGAGGACCAGCCCCCGCTGCTCGAGTGCTATCCTCTTCACTATGGGAGGCAGGCCCAGGCTGTCTATGTCGGGAATCTCGTAGGGGATGCGCCTCATCACGATGGCGGCCGAACCCCTCTGTCTGTAGACGTTCACGCGGAAGCGGGCCTTGCCGGGCAGGGAATGCGCGAGGTCGATCTCGGAGCCTTCCATGAACCTCGCCCTCTGCTTCTCCGACATCATCTCGAAGGCGAGCTGGTCGATGTGCTCGGGCTGGAGTGCGCCGATGTCCTCGGCCCTGACTATCAACCCGGCCTTTCTCAGGATCGGCGGGCTCCCGACCTTGAAGTGGATGTCGCTGACGTCTTCTGCGAGCAGGACGGACAGGAGGCGGTCAATGCCCTTCTCGGAAGCCATAGAGCCCCTTTCTGGACACGAAGCTCCGGACAGACTCGGGAATAAGATATCTCACGGGTCCGGACCGGGCAAACCTGGCTCTGATCGAGCTGGAGGAGATCATCATGCCCGGCATCTCGAAAACCTCCACCCTGCCCAGCGCCTCCGGCGGGAAGACCACGCCCTCCGCCCCGGCCCTGGTTCCGGCCACGAAGCGCGCCAGGTCTAGGAAATGCGGGAAGTCCTTCCAGGAGGCCATCTCGGAAATCTCATCGGTCCCCATGATGAAGACCGGCTCCAGCCCGAGCGAGACGGCCCTTCTTAGCAGGTCGATCGTGTACGAGGGTCCGTCCTCCGACTCCATGTCGGCGACCTCGAGGAAGGGATTGTCCTCGGCGGCGAGCCTGAGCATGGACAGCCTGTCCTGGAAGGGCGATACGACGGAACTGCTCTTGTGAGGCGGACACCGGGAGGGCACGAGAAGCACCCTGTCCAGACCGAATACTGCGCGGGCCTCCTCGGCCAGGACCAGATGGCCGTAATGGGGCGGATCGAACGTCCCGCCCAGGATGCCCGTCACATGCCACCCACCCTGGAGAGCCCCTCCTCGGCCTTGTCGAGCAGGTCTCCGGTGACGCCGCATTCGGAGATGGCCCTGTTGTAGCTGGATCTGGCGGCGAAGGCGTTGTTCATCTTCTCGTACAGGCCGCCCATCGATACCAGTAGTTCACCCAGGCAGTCTCCGCCCATGTAGTCCTCCAGTGCCTCCCTGTAGTACAGCATGGCGGCCTCGTGCCTCCCTCGTCTCTCGTAGAACTGCCCGAGGAACAGCGAACGCCTCGCCAGATGGGCCAGGCAACTGTCCCTGAGCGCCTCGACCCGGGGAGTGAGGCTGGAGCCCGGGTAGTCCTCGAAGAAGACGGCTGTCTCCTCGAGAGCCCGCGTGACCGGAGTCAGATCCCTCCTGAAGTCCCTCTTCTGGAGCCAGAAGGTTCGTGCTATCTGATAGCGTGCATCGTCGGCCAGGGCACTGCCCGGAAACTCGTCAATCACCCTCCTGAACTGGAAATCGGCTTCCACCCAGAGTCTCTGACCGGCATCCGACACGCCGAGCCGGTAGACGTACAGATCCGTATCGGTCGCCCCCGGGTAGTTGAACAGAAGCTGGGTGTAGAGGATCTCCGAGTTCGCCCAGTCTCCCTCGTCGAAGGCCCTCGCGGCGATGGTCTCCAGCGCCTCTCTGGAAAGGCCCGCACTCTCGTACCGGTTCCCGCATCCGGTGGAGAGTGCCGCGATCAGGGAGATGGCGACTGGAATCACGCGAACGGGGTTCCAGCCGTGGGGTGTCGTTCTCATCTGTCTCCCGTCGGTTCAGGTCTGCATGAACAGCAATGAGTCGCGCCTGGCCGCAGCCTCGGCCGCGGCGGGCGATCCGAGGCCCGGAGAGGCGTTGCAGGCCGATCTGTACCAGCCCAGAGCCTCTTCGGGCCGCCCGGACTCCTCGGCCATCACGCCCAGCATGAGAGCCGCCTCCACCCTGTCCGTGGCGAAATTGGAATCCCACACTTCCAGCAGCTTCTCCCTGGCGAGGGCGCTCCTGCCCAGTCGAATGTCCTCCGAGGCTCCGTCGAGAAGCAGCCTCATCCGCCTCTCCCGCAGAGCCGGATACATTCCGCCCATCCTGTCGAGTTCCGTGAGGACTTCGAGTTCCTCGGTCCGCCTGTCCGTGAAGGGTAGCAGAAATGCTTGCGCGAGAAGAACCTGTCCTCTTAGATCCGTCCGCATGAGGGGTATGCGGGATAGCTCCACCAGATGCCTCTCGGCATAACTCCGGAGCAGCTCGTCGCCCCCCGGTGTCATCGAAAGGGAATCCGTGAGTCCGGCCACGAGGGGGAGGTGCCGGGAGGCGTAGACGCCTCTGAAGAGCCACTCTTCCTCGAAGACCTGGAGCATGTCGGCGGAGACAAGGGAACTCTCGAGTGCGGCGAAGGCCTGGAGCGAATCCCTGTCCCTTATCATCTCCCAGGCGAGACGCCGCCACATCTCGGACAGCCTGACCCCACCCCTGAGCGTGGAATCGCTCTGAAGCGCCGTGAGAACCTCCAGTGTCTGCTGGCGCACCGATCTGTTCCGTTCGGCCCCATAGGCCAGGAGAGCCGTGTCGCCATACTCCAGCCAGGCGTCCCGGTCGTATGCGGCGCTATCCCGGGTCAGCGCCTCCCTGTAGAGCACGAGGGCCTCGGAGAAGTGACCCGCCTGCTTCAGCTCGCGGGCCTCCTCGAGCAGACCGGACCTGCCTCCGCCGCCTCCGCATGCGAGCAGCAGCAGTACCGGAACCGCCGGCAGGATTCGTCTCATTCGGCCCTGCTGGAATAGAAGAGATAGATCAGGCTCGCCACGACGCCCGTGACCACGAGTGGTTCGAGTATGCCGCCGCTCGAGGCCTGCAGTTCTCCGCCCCTGAGCCAGACCTGATCCGAGGAGCCTCTGAGGGACTGGAGATCGTCGACGGGCACCCTGTCCGATCTGGAGGAACTGCTCCTGACGGTGGTGCAGATCGTTCCTCCGGGATCGCGCAGTTCGGAATACAGTTCGCAGACGGCCATCCTCTCGACGCTCTTCGGACCGATCAGCCAGGACCGGCTTGTACCGCCGAAGACGATGGATAGTTCCATCGGTCGGACGACGAGGTCGAAGAGCATGGCATGGTCCATGGAGGAGTCGGGAGCCGGTCTTGTTTCCCGTGTCAGTACGGTGAGACCGCGTGCCCCCAGTTCCGTCTTGACGCACTGCTCCACGAGCCAGTTGCCGGGATGGTCACCGGCGATCTCCAGCATCACCGTGCCCACGCCCGAATCGACGAGGGAATCGGATATCGAGACGCAGGCCTCGCTGACGATCTGTTCGGCGAGTTCCAGATTGGACACGGGGAGTGCAAGAGCGGCACAGGTCAGAACAACGACAGGCATCGACACGACAGCACCATCCCATCTCTTGTCTATCCAACGGATCGCGGACGAACCCTGGAAGAATCGATCAGAGCGCTCCCTCTGTCAATTCCCGGGCGGCACGGAAACCTGGGTGGAGAGTCCTCTGCACTCCCCGACAAGCACATCATAAAACTTCCCCGGCTTCACCGGATCGCTGAAAACGGCTTCGCCATCGACCAGGGGGGCGTCGAACCATGTGCGGCCCCTCCGGGTGGTCTCCGCGAGAACCCTGGTCGTCCTGCCCGCAAGGCGCTCCCCCCACGACTCTGCGGCTTCCTCGGCCATCGAATCGAGCCTGCACACCCTCTCGGCGGCCAGGGACGGATCGATCAGGTCGGCATCCCCGCGTGCGTATTCGGGAGAGCCCTCCTCGTGCCAGTACTGAAAGACCACGAGGCTGCGCAGGGACGGGAAGCCCGACAGGAAGGAGCAGAGTTCATCGAAGTCGGAGTCGGTCTCTCCTGGATAGCCTGCAATCACGGTCAGACGGCAGGCGGTTTCGATGCCGCCGTGCGAGATCATGCCGGCGATATCCTCGAGCCTGCTTCTGCCGTATCCCCTGTTCATCCTGGTCAGGATGCGATCCGATGCATGCTGAACCGAAAGATCGATATAGGGGGCGATGTTGCGATGGTTCCGCATGGCTTCGATCACCGAACCGTCGAACCGTCCCGGGTGGAGATAATAGAGGCGGAACCATATGTCGGGATGTCGCGCCGCCAGCTCCGAAACCAGATCGGCCGGGCCGCATGCGCCGTCCTTCCAGGCGAGGAGATCCTGCCCCACGATGCCTATCTCCCTGGCTCCCGATTCTGCAAGGGAGTCCGCATCCGCCAGGATAGTGTTCCGGCGGGCGGGGCGGAAAGGTCCCCTTATGGCCGGCAGTACGCAGAAGGAGCACCTGTTCAGGCATCCGTCGGCGATCTTCAGATAGCGGTCGAACCGCCGCCCGAGCCTGGCGCGGACACCGGACGCGGCGTCCGTACCGAGGAATCCCGCGAGACCTTCCGAATCGCCCGGGCCGATTATCAGGTCGATTTCCTCCAGGCCGCCGGAGCCGTCGTCGCCGAACCGCCCGGGCAGGCATCCGGCCAGAACCAGGATGCGGCCGTCGCCCGAGCGTTTCCATTCCATTGCCTCATCCAGAGCCTCGAGCGACTCCTCGACTGCCGGGCCGATGAAGGCGCAGGTGTTGAGCAGGAGGAGACCGGCACGCCCGGGATCGGAGACGCGCTTCCACCCGGCCTGCCGCAGAACCCCGGCGAAGGCTTCGGAATCCACCTCGTTCCTGGGGCATCCGAGGGTGATGATGCAGGCGGAGCGGGGACTCAAGTCAGAGGTCTCCAGCTCTCAGCACCTCGTAGCCTGCGGGGGGGACGAGTTCGAAGACGGAACCGGGGGCGTCGTCGGATACCGAGACCCCGGTGAGCCGCCATCTGCTCCAGTTGCCGTTCTGGTCGAACGTGGAGAGGCTTCGGGGAAGACTGTCGGAGGAGAGGAAGCAGAACTCCATCCTGGAGATGCCCTGCCCTGTCGGACCGTCCATCACCACGAATACGGTGTCGCCGGAGCAGCTCGAAACGGCGGGGATCTCCGGGTCGCGGATGGATTCGAGAAGCGCCGTGAAGCTCGCGGGTTGCGAGGAGGAATCGATGAGAACCTGCCTGTAGAGAGGATCCACCGTGTACAGGGCTTCTCCGTCGAAACCCATCCTCCTGCCCCCGGGATCGGAGTAGTCCAGGAGGAATCTGCCGTCACGCGACAGGACCAGCGTGCCGGTGGATACCTCCGTCTCCCTGGTGAGAGCCCAGAAGTCGGTCTGTTCGAATCCGGCCTCGAGAAGGCTTGCCGCTTCCAGCCTGTCGAGCATGCATGCGGCCGGGCCGGTGCCCGCTGCGACGAGGAAGAGTGCGATGGGAAGAGTGGTCAAGTCGTCATCCTCCGGTCAGTTCGACGGAGCGCGCGGCGATACAACCGCATCCCCGCCGATTATCACAACGAGGCCGGTGTGGCCGGGTACGATTGCATCCATCATCTGCCCCCCGGGCTGCACCGGGATGGACGAAGGCGATGTCAGCCAGGCATGCAGGGAGTCCCCGGCGACCTCGGCTTCCGGGGCGAGCCCGTCCGGGAAGAGAACCATCGTGATGTCCGGGGCTCCTGCGTCCTGCACCGGCCAGGAGGTCCAGCCGGAAGCCCGGAGTGCGGAGGAGATCGAGGATATGCGTGCGGAATTGACGGGCAGACCGACTACGGCGATCTCCACGCCGCGCGACGGGGCTCTTCCGGAGTCGACTTGCCGGGTCGATCCGAGATCCTGATCTATCCTCCTCGCGGCCAGGGCCGCATCCTCGCCGAGAACCGAATCCGGATACCTGTATATGATCGCGTTGAATCCATCCCTCGCCCTGGAGAGATTGCCCCTGAAGTAGAGCTGGGAGGCTCTGGCGAAGGCAGTGATGTCGCTCTCCTCCCTTATCAGCCCCGACTCGTCCGTATCCATCGGCCTCGATCCGCATGAGGCCGCGAAGATCAGGAACACAAGAGCCGTCATCCGCTTCATGCTCCGCCCTCCTGTGGATCGTCCGAAGGAGAGGTCATTCCGGCGTCCTCCCTGCTGACGAGCACCTCGCGTGCTCTCCCGTCCCTGGACGGGCCGACCACGCCCTTCTCCTCCAGGAGGTCCATTATCCTCCCCGCACGCGAGAAACCGAGCTTCAGCTTCCGCTGAAGCAGCGAGGTGGATCCGATCTGGTATCTCACTACGATGTCCATGGCCCTCTGGAGCAGAGCGTCATCGCTATCTAGGTCGGCGGAGCCGGAAATGTTCCCCGGAGTCAGCGTGGCCGGCTCGAAGCAGTACTGGTACGGGAGATCCTGCTGACGCCAGTCGCCGACTATCTGCTTGATCTCCCTGTCGGTCACCAGAGAGCCCTGGATCCGGATGGGTTCCGGCGACGAGGAAGGCAGGAAGAGCATGTCCCCCCTGCCCAGCAGGGCCTCCGCGCCGTTCATGTCCAGGATGGTCCGCGAGTCGGTCTTCGAGCTTACCATGAAGGCGATCCTGGATGGGAAGTTGGCCTTGATTATCCCGGTGATCACATCGACCGACGGCCTCTGAGTGGCCACCACGAGATGTATGCCCACCGCCCTGGCCATCTGGGCGAGCCTTACGATGGGCTGCTCGATCTCGCTCGCCGAGGTGGTCATCAGATCGGCCAGCTCGTCGATGATGAGGACTATGTAGGGCATGGCCCCGGAGCCTTCGGGAGCTATCTCCCGGTTGTATTCGGCGATGGAGCGGACTCCGTTCCGGGAGAACTTCGCGTACCTGCTCTCCATGTGGTTCACGAGATCCTCCAGGAGGAGGCGGGCGACCCTGGCGTCGCACACGACCGGCGCCCAGAGATGAGGGAGATCCTCGTAGACCTTCAGCTCGGCCCCCTGCTTGGGATCGATCAGAGCCAGCCTGACCTCGTCGGGGCGCTTCTTCATGAGGAGCGTGCAGATGATCGAATGGAGGCAGACGCTCTTTCCCTGTCCCGTCGCTCCGGCGACGAGCAGGTGGGGCATGTCCGCTATGTCCGCCACGATTGGGTCGCCCTCCATGCGCCTTCCCAGCGCTATCGGGAGCGTCTCCCCCGATACGGTCCGGAGGATCTCCCGCAGAAACACGGTGTCCGGCACCGGATTCGGGACTTCGATCCCGACAGCGTCCCTGCCGGGGATCGGGGCGAGGATTCTTATCCTCCTGGCCTTCATGGCCAGAGCCAGGTCGTCCGAGCGACCTACGATGCTGTTGACTCTTACCCCGGGCCCCGGCCGCAGCTCGAACCTGGTGAGCACGGGGCCAGGCTTGATGTCGACTATCTCGCAGGCGACGCCGAATTCCGAGAGCTTGCTTACGAGGATGCCGGCTCTCTCTCTCAGCTCGGATTCTGATACGCCGGACCTCGAGGTCGCCGGCGGCGACATCAGGACGGAATCCGGAGGGAGCCTGCCGGGCGGAGCGGGGAGACTCGAATCCGTCCCTGGTTCCGCAGTGCGTTCGGCGGACGCATCCACCGGCGTCCCGTCGGTCCGGACATGCGCCGGAAGAGCCGCGGGCTCTCCACGGCGCTCCCGGGGATCGTCCGGAGGCTCTCCGGGGGATTCCAGTACTGCTGCAGGAACTGCGTCCCGGGCGTCCGGCAGGAAGCTGGGCACATCATGAGGAGGGCCCTCCTCGCGCTTTCTGATCCAGTTGTGCGCGGAAGACCCGGACGGGGTGGGGATCACGACACCGGGCTGCGGCCGGGGACTCCTCGCGGGCAGCCTGGGAAGCCTCACCGGCACGCTCGCCAGGTCGCCGGCTATGTCCCATCCCGTGAAAACGATGAGCGACAGTACGAAGCCCATCAGAAGCGCGAGGTAGGCGGGCAGAGGCCCCATCCAGCCCGAAAGCACGTCCACGGCCCTGCCGGCCATGGCGCCTCCGGGCTCCCACGCGAGCGCGGGGTTGATGCGCCTTCCGATCATGTCCGTCAGTGCAGCGAGGAAGTACAGGGTCACCGCCAGCCCGTGGACGAACGAGAATGCGCCGGGCAGGGCGGTTGGCTTCAGGAGGCGTATGGAGCACAGCAGGAGCAGCACCGGGACCAGGAATCCAAGGAATCCGGTGTTGTAGAAGAAGAATCCGCGTATGGAGGCTGCAGGCCCCCTTATGGCGAGCCCGCCGGCGGCGAGAATGACGAGCAGCCCGATGCCCGCGAAGAAGAGCAGAATGATGGAAACGGTTCTGAGTCCCCGTCTGCGGGGCGGCTGCCTCCTGGAGGCGGGTCTCCTCCCCCGGGCCGTCACAGAGACCTCAGGGATCTGCCCGAGTCATCCCTCGGGACATCCGGGTCGGGATCGGGTACGAGCCTGCCGTCTACGGAGAACATGTAGCTGAAGGTTCTCCCGGCCGGGAGAGGGATCTCGGCCACCCAGCTTCCGTCGGGCAGCCTCTGCATGGGATCCGAATCGCGGTTCCAGTCGTTGAATGATCCGCATATCGAGACTTTCGCTATGCCGGGTCCGCCCGGGTGGAAGAACGCGGAGGGTATGTACTCGGTCATCGCCCGGCCGACGGCCTCCTTCAGGCGGTCGTAAGGCCTGAAGAACGGCCTGGTCCGCGAGGGGATCTCCATGGTTCCGCCCCCTCTGGGATCCCTGGCTCTGCGCCTGAGCCCCGGCCTGGGCTCGAAGCAGCCGAACCCCCTCAGGAAGACGCTGTCCCCCCTGCACAAGGCTTCTTCGATGATCGCCAGGGCCGCCTCGAGCGCCGCACCGGCCTCGCGGCGCGACAGGCCGGTGCGCGCGGCGATGTCCCTCGTAAGCTCTTCCCTGGTCAAGAATCCCTCCACTGCTGCGGACTGCTTGAATAGAGGCGGGAGCGGCCCGCCGTCAAGACCCGCCCCTGTACAGCATTGCCAGTATGGCCACGGCGCATTCCTCGACGGTCATGTCCGAGCAGTCGATCCTGTTCGGGAGGCTCCGGTAGTGGTCGTGCCTGGCTTCGAGAAGCCTGCCGAGAGCTTCCGGATCGGGAGAGAGCGGCCGGGAGCCGGGAGTGAGCCTCGACCGGAGGATCTCCTCCCTCACGTCCAGAGTGACGATCACCGCTTCCCGCAGAACCAGCTCCATGTTGGACGGATCGAGCAGTGTCCCCCCGCCGAGGGCCAGTACGACAGGACCCCGGCGGGCGAGCGCCGACTCGAGCGCAGCGGCCTCCATCTCCCTGAACCGGACCTCTCCGGACTCCTCGATGATTCCGGCCGGGGTAAGGCCGTGGATTTCGGCGATCGAGGCATCCAGATCGATGAAGACGGCGCCGGTGATGCGGGCCAGCTCCCCGCCTACGGCGGTCTTTCCGGAGCACGGCGGTCCCGCGACGGCCAGCCTCGACGGGTCAGGCATCGGCGCCTTCCGAAGCCTCGGTGAGTCCGGCGGCGGCGATCACCGACCTGGCATGCTCCAGGCTGACGAAGTAGCGCCTGCTGTAAAGCTCGTAATCGTCGCGTATGGAAGGAGGGGTCATGTTGACCGTGATCACGCTGGCTCCGGCGTCGAAGCAGGCGAGCTGACCGCCCGGGCGCAGCCTCTCGAAGGTGCTCGTCGCAGGTATGAGCGTCCTCCTGAGAAAGATCCTCATGGCTGCAATGAACCTGAGCCCGAGGTCCACGTCCCCTGTCGGGCTGGATTCCAGGGGCGTGCCCGCGGCCGGAAGGAACACCGACACGCTGGACATGTCCACATCCAGATCCTTCATGAGGAACAGGTCCTCCACCAGCGACTCGACTGTCTGGCCCGGCAGACCCAGGAGAGGTCCGGAGCCTATCCCGTATCCGTGCCTCTTCAGCGTCTTCAGCCATCCTATCCTGTCGGACAGGTCGAGACCCGGCTTCATCGAGGCGAAGAGCCCCGCGTCGGAGGTCTCGTGCTTGAGTATGAACTTGGAGGCGCCGGCCTCCCTCCACAGATCCAGGTCGGCCTCGTCCCGGACGCCTACGCAGAGGAGCACGCTCATCCCCATCGAGGCCACCTCGCGGATGATCCCGGCGAGCCATTCGGCATCGTACTCCTCCGTCTCGGCGGACTGGAGGAAGAAGGTGCCGATACCCTCGCGGGCGGCCAGCCGGGCGGCCTTCAGTATGTCGTCGGCCTCGAGCCGGAATCTCTCGACCGACCGGTTGTCGCGCCTCATGCCGCAGTAGAGGCAGTTGCACCTGCAGTTGTTCGCGAACTCGATCACGGCGCGGAGGTAGGCCTTGCGTCCGGAGTGCGCACTCCTCACGGCCCGGGCCTCCTCGAAAATCGCGGGAAGCCTCCCGGGCGCAGCGGTGAGTATTCCCGTCAGCATCTCGCGCACGGCAGGATCCCTGTCGACTGGAAGCTTCATGAGATTTCCAAGCCCTTTCTGCTGCCGGGCTGCAGCCCGGATATCCGCCCCAGGGCTTCGAGGGCGCAGTCCACGGGGACCTCCCTGCCCGTCCACAGAGCGAAGGAGAGAGCGGCCTGGGCGACCAGCATCCGCTCTCCGGTGGTGACGCGGCACCCGGCCCGCCTGAGCCGCGCCGCATAGTTCCAGCCCGGATTGTAGTTCAGGTCGATGAAGGAGAACCCCGCCGGGAGGATGTCCGGGGCCGGGAAGGGGTCGTCGTCCGACCAGCCCAGCGGGGTTGCATTGACGATGGTCCCGCCGCCGGCCTCCTCGATAGCGCGGGGCATGGCCGAGAGGGGACGGAGTCCGCCCGTCCCCCTCCTGTCGAAGAGTTCGCAGCCGATCCCCATCAACCGGGCCGCGGAAGCCAGAGCTCTCGCCGCTCCGCCCGCACCCGCGACCAGCAGGGGCGGCCGGTGCCCGCAGGCCTCGAAGACCTGGATGAAGCCACCTGTATCGGTGTTGTAGCCCGCCCATCCGTCGCTCTCCGGTACGAGCGTGTTCACGGCGCCGGCGGCCTGTGCGGTCTCGTCGAGCCTTGCGCAGAGGCGGGCCGCCTCCATCTTGTGGGGGCGCGTCACGTTGAGGCCGGACCAGCCCTCGAGGAACAACCGTGGGAGGGACTCCTCCATTGAGCGTGGTTCGAGAGGAATGAGGGAGTAGGTGCCGGACAGGCCGGTCGCCCGGAGGAAGGCCTCGTGGATGACGGGCGATAGCGACCATTCGAGCGGCCATCCGAGCAGACCCAGCCTGAGATCAGCCATGCCTCGCCCTCCGGACCGCCTGAAATACCCTGAAGATCCTGTCCGCAAGCCCGCGGGCCGGCAGGAAGACGGGGTCCAGGAACTCGCAGTCCGGCGGCACGCTGCCGTCCTTCTTCATCGATTCTGCAAGTCTCGAGCCCCTGTACACCCTGATGGTGCCGATGTTGACTGTGGTGTGCCGGAATCCCAGGAGAAGCCTGGCCGACAGCATGAAGGCGAACTTGCCCAGCAGGGCCGGCAGGCCCTCGCGGGGATTCCCGTTGAAGAAGTTCACACCGACGTCCATCCCGGCGGCGCGCGCCCTGCGGACGGATCGGACGAGCGTCCGGAAGTCGCCGTTCTTGCCCAGGGCCCTCATGCCCGCGGCCGTGATCGCGTCCGGGGAGAAGTCGACCTTCCTGCATCCCGCCCGGGCGAGAGCCTGCAGGTCCCCGCCGTCTATCCCGGCATCGATCCAGGCTCCCCAGTCCGCCTCCGGGAAGGTTTCGGCGATGCCGGCGAGAAGCTCGCGGAAGAATGCCGCCGGAGCGTCGAAGACCGAGTCCACGAACTGGAATCGCCTGCATCCCAGGGCCTTCAGCCTGGAAATGTCGTCCAGGACGGAAGCGACGGGCCGGCATCTGAAGCCGTGCCCTCCTATGAATGCGTAGGTGCAGTAGCTGCACCCGAAGGCGCATCCCCGGCGGCTCTGCACGCCGACTCCGTAGTGAGCCTCGTAGGGCGCGAGAGGCAGGATGGAGTAGTCGGGCGGACGGATCGAGGCGAGATCGACCGCCGAAGCCTGGTGGAGCGTCCTCCCGCCGGCGATCGTCCTGCAGGATTCGAGCAGAGCGGGCAGGAGCGCCTCCCCCTCTCCCGCGATGCCCGCGTCTATCCTTTCGTATCTCTGCATCAACTGCGGAGCGTTGATCGTGAAACCCGGGCCGCCGACCATGACGGGCCCCCGCCAGCCCGAGAGGACGCCGAGGATCTCCTCGAACGGCCGGAGATACGACCAGGTTTCCGGATAGCTGCTGTCGTCGATGTTCCTGAGAGAGATCCCAACGACGTCGGGTGACGAACGCGCAAGCGCCTCCGAAAGGGCGGCTCCTGCGTCCGGGTGGACGGAGAGATCGACCGCGGATACTTCGTGGCCGCCGAGCTGTCCCGCCAGGAATGCGAGTCCCAGCGGAAACACGGGAGGCTCGGGGCGCCCCGACGGGGACTGGACGAGGAGCACTTTCAACTGCTGTTCCTCCGGGCGAGTGGTTCCATCCGAACCTTGTTTGACTATAATGATTTCATGTTCTGGTGCCTCGTACCCCTCCTCGCATTGAATCCGGAACCCGCTCCGGCGGCCTCCCGCATGCCCCAGCTCGACAGCCTGGCGAAGGATATGGCCTCTCTCGGATTCATTCCCGAGGCGGGCGGCATGATCGTCCTGGCCGCGTCGAGGGGATGGCCCGGCCGGATCGGGAGCGTCACGCAGGCGGAAGGGCCGCCCGACCGGGTGGATGCCCTGTCCTCACCCGACGACCGGCTCTGGGGCTATTGCGACGGCTCCGGGGGCGGAGTCGGGCTTCTGGTCGAAGCCCCCATGCCCGCAATACTCCCCTCGGGCCTCCCCCTCGCCACCCTGCCGGGAGCCAGGTTCAGGTTCGAGCTGTCAGGAGCCGCCGTCGACACTGTACTTTCGGCTGCACCCTCGGGCATCGTCTCGGGCTGTGCCCGGGATTCGGCCGGCGGATACTCCCTCGAAACGGCCGACACGGGCGTGTACTGGATCGAAGCCATGTCCGACACGGGATCGGGCCCGGAGGTGCTTCTGCTCCTGCCGGTGCTGTGCGGCGTGACGCCTGCCGAGGCGATCTCCGGGCAGGCCGGAGGCGTACCGCGATCGGGAGCCTCGACCCTCGACGACGTGCTGGACGAGTTGAACTCGCTCAGGCGGGAGTCGGGCCTCCCCCCTCTGTCGAGGGAACCTGATCTGGATTCGATCGCCCTGGCCAGGGCGGAGAGCGTGGCGATGTCCGGAGCGGTCCGCCACTCTGTGAACCTCGCATTGCTCCTCGGCGCCCCCGGGGGTCTCTTCGCCGAGAACATCGGCAGTGGCTCCGGCCTGGATGAGGCCTGGTCGATGATCCTCACCAGCCCGGCCCACCGCTCCGCCTGCCTCGGAGAGGTCTACGACGGGGTCGGCCTCGCTTCATGCATCGGGATCGAGAGGAATGGATGGCAGTACATCCTGATCCATGTCTTCACCGGGAGCGGGTCCGATGCCGCGGACTGACCGCGACGCCGCTGCCGGGGCGAGGCTTCCGGCGATTCCTCCGGGAGTTCCGGCGGCCCTGGCGGTTCTGGCGGGAGCAATGGCCGTCACGGGATGCCATTCTACGATCGTTCTCGTCCTGGTCTCGGGAGGGGTTCTTCTGGGAACCATGCCCTTCTGGAGCGACGGACATCACAGACTCTCCCTCGACAAGGCGCCTATATCCGCGCTCTTCTTCGTCTGTCTCCCGGAGAACGCCCTCCTCCTTTCGGCCTGCACGCTCTTCCTGTCGTCCCAGCTCCTCGGGACGCTCCAGGGAAGAAGGTACGGCCCGTGGCGGACCGCCGTCGAATCCGTCGTCGCTCCCGGCCTGGCCTTCGGCGTAGCCTCCGTCTGGTCCTCCAGCGGATGGCTAGCATTTGCAGCGATCTTCCTCTGCATGCACCTGGGCGGCATCCTTGCGCGCGCCGCCGCCTCCCGGCTCCCCCTTTCCGCCATCAGGCCCGGGCCATGGATGAATTCCTGCATTCTGTCCATGCCCTTCGCCCTCCTCGTCTGCCGGTCGTCGGCCCACGGCGAGGCCCTGCTCACTTCACTGCTCGTCGGATCGGCGTCCGCCTTCTCCGTTCTTGCCAGGACGAGACTCGACGCCCAGCGGACGTACATGAAGCTCGCCTCCGAGACCGCCCTGCAGAACAGCCTCGCCTCGGAACTCTCCACGGCTTCGTCGGTCGGGCAGTACCTGGGGCTGCTCGAGGCCTTCCTCCACGGGGGCAGGGGGGAGACGACGATCCTGTCCCGCCAGGAGTCGGGCCAGGGCTGGATCGCATGGATGGAGGACAGGCAGCACACCGTATCCGATGCGGACATGCCGCTCCCGGCCATGCCGGCGCCCGGAGAGATGATCCCGGAAGTCACGCTGGGCCGGTCCGCAGGTACCATGCTCGGGTTGTCCAGATCGCCGGACATGCTGCTCTTCGTTCCCGGCGAAACCGGCCGGTCCCTCGCAGCGATGGATGCGACGGTCAGGCGGAACCTGGTCTCCCTGATCGCCCACTCATGGCGCGCCGTGGGTCATTCCATCGCCATCGAGGAGGCGTTCATCGCAGCGGCGATGATGCTGGCGAGACTGGCCGACTCGAAGGACGACTACACTCACGGTCACTCGGTCAGGGTAAGCCGTCTCAGTCAGAAGATCGGGCGCGAACTCGAGCTTCCCCCCGACATGCTCAGGACACTCACGGTGGGTGCGCTCCTTCACGATCTGGGCAAGGTTGCGATACCCGTCGAGATACTCACCAAGCGCGGGCTCCTCACACGCGAAGAGAGGGCGATCATCGAGAAGCACCCGGTCGAGGGGACGAAGATACTCGGCACCCTCAGCGGCTACGACGTGGTGAGGAGCATAGTGCAGAGTCACCACGAGAGGCTCGACGGCAAGGGATACCCCTTCGGGCTGTCCGGCAGGGAGATACCGTTCCCGGCCAGGATAGTGGCGGTGGCGGACACCTTCGACGCCATTACCTCGAGGCGCTTCTACCGCGAGAACAACGACGTCCGCACCGCCGTGGACGCCATCAGGGCCGGTGCGGGGACCCAGTTCGACTCCCGCATAGTCGCTGCGCTGATACGCGTGCTGGAGAGGGGTGAACTCCTGGATGGAGCAGGCGCATGACCGCAGCAGGGGAATAACGCTCCTGCAGGCTCTCCTGTTGCTCGCGGCAGGGCTCGCGATACCCGTCGAAGAACCCGCCTGGGACGACAGCGTCATGTTCATGCTTTTCCTGGCTGCGTGGGCCGTGACGCTGGTTGCGTCCGCGTTCGGATACCTCACGTCGAAAGGGGCGGTCGTGACGCTTCTCCCGGCGTTCGCCGCCTTCCTGTCCACGGCGGGATTCACCGGGGCCATAGAGGCCGCGTTCACCGCATCGGTCTTCGTGGGATACCTGAGTTTCTCCGTCAGGATAGGCATGGACCATGACGCAGCCCTGGGACACTCCATACGGACGGCGTTGGTATCCTGGCCCTCTCTGCGCGCCGCGAGAGCCGTCTCCACGCTCGTCTCGGCGGGGGGAGGCGGTCTCCTCGTGAACACGGCCGCTCTGGCCGCATCCCTTGTCGTATTCGTCGCCACGGGTTCGATCCTCATGGCGCTGGGCGGCGAGGGCGGCCTCCTTTCCCGCGGGTCCGGCAGGACGAGGGCGATGCAGGCCTTTCTCCTGCCCCTCGCCTTTCTGCCCCTGTTCATCCCGGCGGTGGCCGAGATCGTCCCCGGGAACGGCAGAGGCGGTGATCCCATGCTCATGATCCTGGGGGCCGCCTCGCTGATAGCCGCCCAGATAGCGATCACGGTGTCCCTGGAGAAGTCCAAGTGGGCCCGTGGCAGATCCCTCTCCATACAGAAGTCGCTGTCCTCGCTCTCCGACAGGTTGTCGAAATCGACATCCACGATCCAGGCCATGCAGGCGCTTGCCGTCGAGATATACGGGGCGTTCTCCCCCAGATTCCTCCAGATCGGGAACGCCGGCCTCACCATTCGCCGGCCCTCCGGCTCCCCCGTTCCGCCCGGCCCTCCCCTGGTCCGCAGGGGAAGAACCGGACTCACCGTGGAAGCCTGGGCGGACGAGATCACCGTCCTGGACAAGTCGAGGCTCGACAGCTTCATCTCTCTCACCGAGGCCGCGCTGCAGAACCTCGAGCTGGCCAAGAGGGTCTCGCTCGAAGCCTGGAGCTGCATGGAGGCGATGGTCTACTCGCTGGACAGGGCGGATCACCGTCTCGCCGGCCACAGCAGGAGGGTCGCCCGCCTAGCGGTGGAGATGAGCAGGCGCCTCGGCCTGCAGAGCGGTCTTCTCGACTCCGTCCGGATGTCCGCGCTGCTGCACCATATCGCTCCGGCGCTGTTCGGCACGCCCTCCGACGAGGGCTTCGACGACCAGGAACTGAATCTGTTCTCCCTGCCCGAGGAGGCCATGACGGGTCTGATCCGCATGAACGAACACTTCGACGGGACGGGTCAGCCCGGAGGGCTCTCCGGGAGCAGCATCCCGATTTCCGCCAGGGTTCTCGCCGTAGCGGACGAGTACATCTCCGAACTCGAGAGGGGAACGCCGCAGACGGCCATGAGCGCCGTCTCTCTGCGCGCCGGCAGCCTGTTCGATCCCGCCGTGGTCAAGACCCTGACGGCCTGTCTGGAGATGGGTTTCGAGGCCTGAGTCAGAGCGAGAGGCTGGGCGGAGTGCAGCTCCCGGTCAGGGAGTCCGCCTTCTCGCCCGTTCCGGTCACGACGACGTAATCGATCCTCCGGATCATGTCCCGTCCACCGGGCGTACGGAGTTCGTCCTCTCCCAGTACGGTTCCCGTCGCATCGCGGTACGAAAGCCTCAACCCGACTGCGGGACCGCTCTCGAAGCTCACCGAGCCGCCCTCCATGATCTCGAACCCGCCCTCCGGAAGACAACTGACGGTTATCATTCGATCCAGACCGGAGGACGACCTCCCGTCGAACTGCATCATCGTGCTCTGAGCGACGCTTATGGGGTGCCGTCCGGGGCCTGGCTGCATCGACCGGCGGCATCCTGCGGTCGTCAGGACGGCTTCCAGGGCGTCGACCGCCCGCCTCGAGTCGATCGCGGATTCCACGGATGCGGTCACACGGTCGGCCGCCCTGCCGCCGGCCTGGAAGAGGAGGAACACGGCTGCGAGAAGCACGCCGATTACGGCTATGACTATCGTGAGTTCGACCAGGGTGAATCCCGCGCGGATCGGAACCTTGCCGGCGAAGGCTCCCGGGGCCTGATCAGAAGAGGTTGTCATCGATATCCGAGCCCCCGTAGTCGGGATCGGGCACCCAGGAGTACATCTTCCACCGGGCGAGGGCGGGGAAATGCGGCGGGTGCGTTGAGGAGAGGGCCCCGTCGTAGTTGATGCAGAGGGTGTACCCTCTCGTGCCGGTCCCCAGCGTGCCCAGGCGCTGTACCGACAGCCCGCCCAGTATGTTCAGGCAGTAGGAGGATCCGCCGGCGGTAGGATCCTCTGCCTGGATCGACCCGGACGGTGCGCAGAGCGAGGCGTTTATGGACATGTGCCTGTCCGTCTCGATGTTCCACGGCCTGGGCCAGTCGGAAGAGCCTGTGAAGTCGGGATCGCGCGGGATCACGAAGCCCGACAGGGAAACCAGTCCGAGGGGCGCTCCCGTGGCTTCGTGCATCGAGCAGTAGATGCCGCCCATGAGGCCGATCGGCCCGTTCGAGACTATCGTCAGCGGCGACTCCACCGGCGAAACCGACTTGATCAGCACGTTCGAGAACCCTGGAAGATAGACCAGATCGATTTCGCGGAGCGAGACGGTGTCGATCGCGCCGAGCGGCTCCGAGAGGCAGAGCAGTCTGTCACCCTGGAGCAGGATCCTTCTGGCGTTCCAGACGACGGCACCCGAATCGGACGCAGCGGTCCTGAGCGAGGAGAAGATCTGCCCCAGCCTCTCGAAGTCGATCTCGTTCGCGTATCGGTCCCAGTAGGGGCGACCCTGCCTGTGGCTCCGGTACGGCCGCAGCCATACGCGGCTGCCATCCGGGTGAGGCTCGTCGCTCGGGCCGACGTCGCAGAAGTTGAACCCGCCCGAGGCGGTGGTGGATATGAAACCGACCCAGGGGTCGCCCGTGGAGTCCGGGGTCATGCTCCCGATGTTCACCACGCCGTTGGAGTGCACCGGTCCCTCGATCCTCGCGCCGTCCCTGATGATGCCGGGAGGTATGCCCATGTCCGTGAGCAGGGCGTAGCGCGACGGGTAGTCGGGGGCCGCCCGGACGGCCACGTCCTTCGTCACGTCGCCGGACATGCCGCGGCTCCTGATCTCGACGGAGCCGATCCGGTAGGGCTCGTCGTTCATGTCCCAGGGATCGATCACCACCCACGCGTGGTCGCCCGAGGGGAGCGATATCCACTGGGCGCTGTCGCCCGGCATGGAGTAGGGATCGCCCTCCGGTACGGCGGGCTCCAGGGCAAGGGTGTAGAGGGCGAGGGTCGCGCCGGCCTCGGCGGCAAGCTGGGCCCTCACCCTCCCGTGTCTGTATCTGTAGGAGGACACGTTGGCCTGGAATAGGACGAATACCGCGGCTACGAGGATAGCCATCACGCCGGACAGCACCACCAGCACGGCGAGCACCGCTCCCCTGCCCCCCGACCGCCTGCGCGCCACGGCTGGATCCACCTCCCCGCCTCCCGGCCGTCAGTCCTGGTTCACGCCGATGAGATACTCCGTGAGGTTGGGCTGCTCCTCCCAGTACGCCGTGTCCCACCTTCCGGTCTGCGGGAAGAACGGCGGGTGCATCGTCATCAGGCGGGAGTCGTAGAAGATCACCGTGTCCCATCCCTGGTTGCCGAAGGTGGTATATCCTTCGCGGTTGACTATGTAGCCTCCCACGAACATGAAATCGGCCTTGGGATAGGGGTATCTGTGATCCTCCGCCCTGAACTCGCCCTCCAGAACCATGACGGTGCAGTCGTACTCGACGTCGCTGTCGGTCACTATTTTCCACATGCCGTCGGGCCAGTCCACCACGCTGCCGACGAGATCGGGATCAAGCGCAATGACGAAGTTGCCGTGGACCATGACCAGGCCCAGCAGAGTCCTGTTGTCCATGTCCATGATGTCCCTGTCGTGGTACTGGAGCGACCCCGACGCGTAGATGCTGCCGTTGCACCCTATCGTGAGCGGCTCGCGCAGCCCGTCCGGAGAAATTGGGTTGGACCACGGGGAGTAGTTCGGGTAGCCCTTCAGATAGATCCTGCTCGAGGCGGCGTTGTCTATCCAGATCACGCGGTTGGTCAGGTCGCCGAGGAAGAACTTCTGGACAGCGGCGTCCCGCCCTGTTTTCACGAACAGCGTATCGCCGTATTCGCTTCCGCGGAGGATCATCCTGGTTCTGTCCGGGATCTGCGCGGCCGTGAATAACAGCCCGCCGGACTGTGCCGCGCTTCTCGTGTCCTGCCAGTTGACCTCGCCCGGTCCGAATGGAATGGGGTCGGCTCCCAGCTCGAAGTAGGGTGCGCCCATCAACATCCTCTCGATGGGCTGAACCGTGAGGTTGCCCCACTGTGGCGAGGTCTGTCGGGATCCCGACGCCTCGTTCGGCCCGTAGATGTAGTAGTCGGATGCCAGGCTGAAGCGGTAGAACCAGACGTCGTCCGCGGAGGAGCTGCTCGAGCTGTACAGGCAGACGGGGCCGTTCGCGAAGAACGGCCCGTCGAACCTGTATCCGTCGCCGTAGAAGCCGTCCAGGGGCGGGTCGTTCAGGAAGGTGGCGAACCTGGCGAAGTTCTCGGGCAGGACCATCGTCTCCATGCCGTATGTGTAGGTCGAGTCGCCCGAGCCGATCACGGCCAGCGCACGGACGGCGTAGGCGTTGGCAATGGCCACCTGGTCGTTTCTGTCGTTCGGGTCGACGTAGACCATCACTCTGCCGAGGTCGTCGCCCGGCATCTGATAAAATCCGCCTGCAGGCGGCTCGGGCAGGAACTGGACCGGCATGATGCCCTGGGGGATGTCCGCCCCGCCCATGATCATGTGTACGGCCAGGTTCACGCCGGCCTCCGCGGAGTACCTGGCCTGGAGTCTGTCGCGGACGTAGGTGTAGCTGCTCACGTTAGACTGGAACAGCGTGAACACGGCTGCGGCCAGTATGGAGAGGACAAGGCCGAATATCACCACCAGCGCCAGCGCCGCGCCCCTCTTTCTCCCTTTTGCGGTATTCATCATGGCGCCCCCTATTTCGCGAAGAACTGGATGTTGTCTATGTTCCAGCCGCCGAACTCGACGAACGGCCCGGAAGACTGGATGAACCTTATGCAGAAGTACGACCTGCCCTGGGTCCAGGCATCCTCGAACTGGCTGGTGAGCCTTATCACCTCGTAATCCCAGACATCCTCGAACCTCGCCGTGTAGGTTCTGACGGTCTTCCATTCCGTAGAGGCCTCGGGCGGGATGTCGGGCGAGTTCATGAAGGCTATCTGGATGTAGCCGTCGTCGTTCGGGGCGTTCCTGAGGCACTTGAAGAGCTTCATCGAAACCGAGTCGTACATGGCGTCGCTGGGCATCTCGTAGGCGGGCGAGGCGAACCAGGCGTATTCGTCGGCGTTGTAGCAGCCGTTGTCGCCGCTCAGATCCGTCCCGGCCACCGACGACCCGTTCTCGGAAGTGAGGCCCGGGTCCACGAGAAGGTGCCTGGGTTCGCCGATCTCCCAGTCGTCATACCTGCCGCCGTGGGTCCAGGTGCCGATTCCGCCTCCAGTGCCGAGTTCGGACGGCGAGAAGATCATCTCGCAGTCGTTGTAGGATATCCTGCTGTTGATCGGGACCGATTCGTCCTCGATCGCGCCGCCCTCCACGGTCAGCATTCCGTCCGGCGTATACAGCCTGATATCGGGCCTGTTGAAATGCAGGCTGAGGGACACGGGATCGGACGACGCGCTCTCGGCCCGGCGGCACCTGTACCCGCCCGCGATGCCGCTGCAGAGCCAGGAGATGCCGTTGCCCGTCATCCATCCGGTGTTCGCCTGTTCGATCTTCACTTGCAGGTTGGCGCCGGGCGTGAGGACGAACGGAGTCGTCAGGGGGATCGTATTCCATCCGCTATCTCCCACCGTCACGGGCTGGGAGGTGGCGACATGCATCATGGTCACCTTGTTCCATTCGCCCGACGAGGCGAAGGAGCTGTCCGGCCCGGAGGCCATGTAGATGTCCAGAAGATAGTTCCAGGCGCTGGGAACCACTCCTGCATTGAACCCGATGGCCGTGATCTGGTAGCCCGTCGCGGAGCCAGACAGTTCGAAGTTGTCCAGGAGCCATCCCGATCCGCTCGTGATGCTTCCGTTGGAGCCGAACACGAACCTGAAGCTCACGGTATGGCCCCTGTAGGCGGACAGATTCGCCGACTCGGTCCGCGGGGTCGAGCTTCCGCCGCCGGTGAAGATATCGATACCGGAGCCTGCCGGGAACGACGATGACGAGGTGTTGTTGTAGTTGAGTCCCGAGCCTGCCTTGGTGAGGTTCGTCCAGGCGCCCCCATCGACCGAGATCTGCACGAATCCGCCGTCGTTCCTGCTTTCGCAATCCATCTTGTGGCTGAACGTAAGAACGGGCGACTCGATCCAGGCCGGTATGGTCATCTCGGGGGTCTGGAGGAAGCAGTAGCAATTGTTGCTGTATGTGTTGGTTGAAGCGGTCTGGGTGACCCAGGAATCCCCGAAGCCCCCGTAGACGTTGGACTTGATGCGCCAGTCGTCCACTTTCAACATGGACAGACGCCCGTGGCGCCATCCCGGAGCCACGCTGCCCGTCGCAAGGGTAGTCACCTCCACGTCGTCCCAGCGCCTGCCGCCGGTGGCGTTCCCGTACTGGCTCAGCATCGTCTGGAATCCCGTGGCGAAGGGGATGGAGTTCAGCCTCGCCGCGGCGTCCAGGTCGATCACGCTTCTCGTCCAGGAGGGCGTGCTAGAGGTGCCCCCGATGGACGTGTAGGTGGTGTCGCCCGGCGCGGTCACCAAGATGTTGTCGAGGGAGATCCCGTCGTTTGTGTCGAAGTAGGTCGCCACTGCGGTGCCCCTCTGGCCGAAGATGATGTAGATGGGGTTCACCGGTGTGGCGGGCATGTTGAACGTGTTGGTACGGTTGGTCCAGGTGTTGTTCGAGTAGGATCCCGGGGAGAGGTTGGCTATCAGCGTCGGGGTTCCGGAGATGATCCCGGTGGTGCTGTAGCCGAGGAAGTCGCCGTAGATTCCGGAGTAGGACTCGTCGGTATGGTCGTGGAAGCGATAGGCGACTGTAATCTGCTCGCCGGCCGTCACCCCGTCCGTGGGGATCTCGAACATCAGCCTGTTCTGCACCTCGGTGGAGTTGCTGGTGTTCTTGTCCATCGTAACGAAGTTGCCGTCGCCGTTCCAGGTTGACGGACTGTGGATCCTGTAGCGGCCGTATGTCGTGTTGTTAGTGTAGAAGGTCATGTCCCCCGGGGCGTTGCCCAGCGTGGGGAACGTGATGTTCGCGAGCTGCACCGGCGATGCGGGCAGCGTTCTCATGAAGGAGCCGTCCATCGCGTCGGGAGCACCCTCGTAGCTGTAGGAGCTGTAGGTCATCCTGAGGTCGTCCGTGTACTCGTCGTAGGCCGAGAGGTCCAGGGTCAGGATGGCGAGGTTCCTCGTGTAGGCCCCGGCCGCGGAGCGGTCGGTCCGGAGGGCGTTGCCGCTCACGTCGATCCTGCCGCCGCCGAGTGGCAGCATCGTCCAGTAGGAGCCTACGTAGCCGCCCGTGAAGGATTCGTAGAAGACCTGCACGGTGTCGACCCCGGTGGTCGTGTGGATGTCGTCGGACCAGACCGTGATGTTCTGCGCAGTCGCCTGCGGACCCTCGAAGTCCTCCAATAGGGTGATCGGAGTGCCGAGGTATTCCTCCTCGATGACGGCCATCCACTTCACGATGTTGTAGAACAGCTCCCATCCGTTGTTCTCGTCGTATTTGTGGGCCTCCCAGGCGCTGAAGTGCACTCGCCTCAGGCTGTCGGTATCGAGGTTTATCGCATAGACGCCCGAATAGCCCGAATAGTCCGCAGTAGATCCCGGTATCGCGTACAGCGTATCCCCGTCAAAAGGCATCATCCCGGTCAGGACAGACTGATATCCGTTGGACAACGGTCTGTAGACCGGGAATATGCCGGTCGGGCAGCTCACGGTCGGGGGGCCGTACTCCACCATCGTCATGCTGTCGCAGACGATCTCGGACGCGCTGACTACACCCCCCATCTCGATTCCGTACAGCGCGAATGCGTCGTAGGCGGACAGGGTGATCGTCGGCACGGGCAGATCGCGGAAGAAGGTGGGTGCCCCGGGATCGAAGTGCGTCAACATGTTGGGAATGTGCCTCAGTATGAGAGCGTCGATGTTCGTGTAGTCGTATCCGTAGAGCTGATCGTCGGTGAGTTCCCGTACCGTGTAGCCCCAGAGCTGGAGCCTCTCGCTCATCTCCTCCTCGTCGATCGACGGGTCGGGGTTCAGGCTGTCGCCGGCGATGTTGAGGGCGATTACACCACGCAGGGGGCGGGGCGCGAAGAAGGTCGGGTCGATGTTGTGGTTCACGCCGAGATTCCTGGGCGAGATGGAGGTGCGGAGGACGGTCTGATAAACGTCGTCGGTATAGACCGCCGTGAGTTCGAGGGTTACCCTGATGTGTCTGATCATGTCGCGTGACAGTGCATCGATCGGGAACGGCAGGATGTCGCCGCGCTCGTCCAGGTATTCGAACTCCAAACCCGTGATGTTCTCGCCTATGTCCTGGGTCCGGGCGTCGTTGTCCGTTATCCTCAGGCGCTGGTTGACGACAGTGACGTTCGTGTATTCGGAAAGAGAGAGAACGCAGTTGCCGTCATGATCGGCGAAGAACGAGAGCGAATCATCCGTGGCCTTCACTATCGGGTGCCACTCGTCGTTGTCCCATCCTCCGCGCGGCATGTAGCCCGCCCAGATCGTTTCGTTCGTCACTCTGTCGAGTATGAGCCTGCCCGTTATGTCGAGTTCGTTCTGGCGTCGGGCGAAGTTGAAATGCTCGGTGCTGCTGAGGAACAGCATGAACACCCCGGCCATGATGACGCCCATAACCACTATTACAATTGTAAGTTCGACGAGGCTCATGCCTGTCCGGGAAGCATTCTTCTTCATTTCCACCACCTGCCTAGAAAACCGTGCTGAGGGAGAGCGTGTCGGGGCCGTTGGCCCCGGTCCACACGACCCTGCACTGCACGAGCCTTGCCACTGAAAGTGACGGGAAGGGTGAACTGACGATCAGATACCGTGAGAACTTGTCCACGACCTCGGGGCCTATCGTCCCGTTGCCGATCGTGTCCATGCTCACCGTACGCATGTTCTCGAGGCCCTCCCGGGCCAGTTCGAGCGCGCGTGTCTTGTCGTCCATCACGTCGGACTGCCTGATGATGTGGCCGAAGAAGAAGCCGATGCCCACCACCAGTATGGCCAGTATCACGCTTGCCACCAGAACTTCGACGAGTGTGAAACCAGGCCTGGACGCCCGGGCGCGATTCCTCATAACCATCCCGTTCCTTTCGCAAAACGCCTTTCGAGTGTGACGGGACCTCCTGCCGGACCCGTCACCGTCACCGTCATGATGCTGCCCGCCGCGCTGTCCGGCGAGCATGAAACGAATACCTGGAACGATTTCCCATCCGCTTCGACGAAACTGGTTCCTACCCTGGCCGGTCCGCCCGCCGCCTCCGCAGCCGCGATCCGGTCGGCGGCGATCGTCAGGGCTGTCGCGCGACAGGCCATGCCATCCCGGACTGCGGTGAAGGAGCGGACGGATGCTGCGAGTATCAGAAGGACGAAAACCATGATGGCGGAAGCGATGGATGTCTCTGCGAGGGAGAATCCGCGATTCGACGCGCTCACTGCACCACCCCCGGGAAGTACAGGCTTCCGCCCTCGTCCATGTAGACGGAGATCGAGAGGGTGTCGGACCTTATTACCCCCGACGCCGACCTGGTCACCAGGCTCCAGCGGGTTCCGGTTCCGTCCCCTCCAAGAGGATCGAGCATGATCGACCACCCGTCGCCGCTCCGGACCAGTGCATCGGGACCGCCCGGGTCGAGGTCGGCTAGGAAGGGGGTGCCGGCAAGTAGGAGCCTGGTGGCTCCGCTGGAGCAGGAGGCGATCCGAAGGCCATTCGATCGACCCGCGATACAGTTGAATCCCTCGACGAACCTGCCTTCCCACCCGCCCGAAGAGAGAGCCGCCACCGGGTCGAAGTTCTGGAACCCCGTCCAGCCGAACCTCCGCCATGTCCTCCCGGATTCGCCTTCCCAGCAGACTACCGGCCCGGACGAAATGCTGCTGAATCCCCAGGCGGACGGGCTGGCTCCGGGAACCGAATCGACCGCCTCGATGCCCGGGCGGGTCATGCACAGCACGGCCCAGGGCAGTATGAGGACGATGTCCTCCGAACCGTCCATGTCGATGTCGCAGCGCAGCAGATCTGCGGGGGATTCGCCGGAAGACGCGGCTGGCCCTGTGTGATCGAGGCCGAAGGCTGCACGGGCGGCGTCTTCTCCCGAAAGGACCGTTCCATCCCGCAGAAGGGCCATGCAGGGGCCCGAATCCGAATAGAGGACGACGGCGGGAATACCGTCGATCGTTCCCGCCTCGGCGACAGCCCAGTCCGGCAGGACCGGAGGCATCGACACCGCGACCTCCCCTCCGAGGTCGATGAAGCGGACCGAAGCGCCTTCGCCGTGGTCGATCAGCGCGAACAGCCAGCCGGAGGCGTCTCCGGTTCCTGCGGCAATCGCATTTCCTGGATTCGGGATGCCCGGAAGCTGCGTCGATGACCCGGCATGGATGTCGAAGAAGATCACGGAAAGAGAATCGCCGCAGGGCGTCAGAAGCGAGACGGCTCCTCCGGAGGGGATCGCCTCCGTCCCGGGTTCCGAGGAGTGGGGAATGGGAATGGATGCCGGAGGAACCGGGTACTCTTCCATGAGAGAGATCTGGGTCACCAGGCCGCCCGACCGGAACCTGGAGCCATCGAGCCCGGCCGGGGACGAACCGCCGTCGGTGAGCGACCAGGCGAGCCAGTCTGCTGCGCCTGATGAGGAAAGGCCTGCCTGGGCGGCAATCTCCCTGCTTGTCTGGATGCGGCTCATCCTGCCGAGGTAACCCAGCAGAAGGAGGGTGGAGAGAAGTACCACCGCGGAGGCGGCCGTCACGAGGACGAGAGCTGCGCCTCTGCGTGCCCGGGTCGATGATCCTGAGCGGCTTCGATCTTTCATCATGAAAGAGAGGGAAGCAAGAATCTTGCCCTGATCATAGGATGTTTTATCTCGAATATTAGCGATATTTCGCCTTTCATGGCGGTCCGCTTGTGACTTCCGATGCACGATGTGTGAAGCGTGCTTCACAGTCCGAGCCGGGCGGAACCGGCGACAGTCGCCGCATGCCTGGAGATGTCCTGGGTGGAGGCTCTGCAGTGCCGCCGGTATGGAACCGGCTCTTCAGGGAAGGGAGTAGTAGCCTCCCTGCCGCTTCACGACCTTCCCGGAGAGTTCCAGCAGGAGAAGCCGGGCCTGGAGTTCCGGTATGGTCGAGGAAGAGGCCCGGGAGAGATCGTCGAAGTGGGATGGCCCGCGGGCGAGCATCGCCAGGATGGGATCGGCCTCCGGGGCCGGATCGGGAGAACCCCGGCCGTTCCCGGATCCGTCGCTGCAGTCGATGCCCAGGGCCTCGAGGATGTCCTCCGGGCAGGTGGCGACCATGGCTCCCTCGCGCAGGAGCCTGTTGGTGCCCCTCGAACCCGGACGGGTGATCTCGCCCGGCACCGCGAACACGTCCCTGCCCTGATCCAGTGCGGAATCCACGGTGATCATCGTTCCGCTGCGGTCGCCCGCCTCCACGACCACGACAGCCCGGGAGAAGCCGCTGATCAGCCTGTTGCGCTGAGGGAAGTTGAAGGCTTCCGGCGCCGTCCCCGGAGGAAACTCGGTGACGACCGCGCCGTGGAGGGCGATCTCCCTCGCAAGGCTTCTGTGTTCGCGGGGGTAGATCACGTCGATGCCGCTGCCCAGCACCGCCATCGTGAACCCGGAGGCTTCGAGGCAGCCTCTGTGGGCTTCCGCGTCGATCCCCCGTGCGAGGCCGCTGACGACCGCCACCCCGTGCGAGGCGAGACCGGCCGAGAGCGACCTCGCGACCCTCAGCCCGTAGGGCGAAGCTCTGCGTGAGCCTATCACGGCGACCGACGGCATTTTCTCGAAGACGGAGAGATCGCCGGAGAAGAAGAGGATGGCGGGCGGATCGGGTATGCAGTCGAGAATTGGCGGGAAATGGGCATCTCCGGCGCATGTGGCGCCGGCGTCGGACCGGAGGAGTGCATGTATGGAGCTTCTTACCTGGCTGGATTCGGGTACTCCGGAGGGAACCGAGGCGCGGAGGCGTTCCAGCGCAGCCCGGGGGCCGCAGTTGAGGAGAAGCCGCCTCAGACCGGCTCTTCCGACTCCCTTGAAGAGGGCGAGTTCGACGAGGATTCCGACATCCTCATCCCGGCGACGATCCCGGCCAGGGACTTCAGGAATCGTGCCACCCCCTCCCCCGTGGCGGAACTCAGTACGATCACATCTCCCGGCACGCCTTCGAGTTTATCCTCGATGTCATCCGGGGTCAACAGGTCCGCCTTGGAGAGGACCAGGATCTCCCTGTCCCTCCTCGTCCCGCCGTATGCGGCGATCTCGGCCTTCAGTATCCTGAGCTGCTCCGCGGGAGAGACCGGGAGATCGGGGGCCAGGACATAGACCAGCACGGCGGTCCGCTCCACGTGCCTCAGGAACCTCAGCCCGAGCCCGGCGCCCTCCGACGCGCCTTCGATGAGCCCCGGCAGATCGGCTATCACGAAGTCCGACTCGTCGTCCATCCGGACCACCCCGAGGCAGGGATGCAGCGTGGTGAACGGGTAGTTCCCTATCCTCGGCTTCGCACGGGATACCGAAGCCAGCAGGGTCGACTTTCCGGCATTCGGCAGCCCGACCAGCCCTGCGTCGGCAATCAGTTTGAGATCGAGGATCAGGCGCCTCTCCACCCCCTTCCCGCCGGGAGTGGCGAAGCGTGGAGTCTGCCGCGTAGGAGTGGCAAAACGGGCGTTTCCTCGGCCCGGCGTACCGCCTTCGGCCACTATGAGTGTCTGCCCGTCCTCCGTGAGATCGCCGATCTGTGTTCCCGAATCCGCATCCGTCACGACGGTGCCGGGCGGAACCGACAAAACCAGGTCGGCGCCGTCCCGGCCGGTCATCCTGTTCGCTCCGCCCGGAGCCCCGTTTCCGGCCTTGAAGACGGCTCCTCCCCTGAAATCGATCAGTGTAGAGAGAGACCGACGGACGGCGAGGATGACGCTGCCTCCCCTGCCGCCATCGCCGCCGCTGGGGCCGCCCCTGGGCACGAAGGCCTCGCGTCTGAAAGCGACCAGTCCGTCACCGCCCTTTCCGGCGGCGACCCTGATCTCCACCCTGTCGACGAATCTGGATTCCAGCGGGGCTCCCATGCAAACCGCCGCAGCCCGCGGGCTGCGGCGGCCTGCCGTAACTGCGATTCTACTCGCTGTACCTGCGGACTCTGTCGATCTTCTCCTCGCAGAGCGCTATCGCGTTCCGTGAGGCTGCGACCATCTCCTGTGCCTGTCCGCTCCTGTAACCGGTGACCTGGTTCAGGTAGGAGATTGCGGAGTTGAGATCCTGTATGGCCTTCTCCCAGGTCGGAATGTTGCCGATGACGAGCTCCGACACCTGCGCCTGGCGCGTGCCGCTCTGGTAGTAGAAGGAGCCGACCATGTAGTTGGCCACCGGATCGTTCGGGTAGGCGTTGCGGAGCCGGGAGAAAACCTGCTGCATCGAGCCGTACTGCCCGCTGTCGCGGTAGACCGTGGCGAGCATCATGTAGGCCTGCCTGTCGCCGGTTCTCGAGATGATGGATTCGAGGCGGCTGATGGCCGAGCTGCTGCGCCCGGCCCTCGATTCGAGCTGAGCCGTGAAGAGCGCGAGCTGTGTGTTGTCCGGCTGCTCCTCCAGTACGATCAGCGCGTTGTCGGCTGCTTCGGCGTGGCGGCCCGTCTCGGAATAGGCCGCTACGAGCTTCAGCCTCAGGTTCGTGAAGTCGGGATGCGCCGCGAGTACGCCCTCGAGATTGGGAATGGCGGATTCGTAGTTGCCTGTCTGCACGTAGAGGAGTCCGAGTGCGTAACGCGCCTGGAGGTTCTGGGGATTCTGCGCCAGGGCGCTCTCGAAGCTGTTCACGGCCTCGTCGATCATACCCATGGCGTTGAATGCGGAGGCCAGGCCGACGTATGCCGAAGCGTTGTCGGGATCGGCCTCGATCGCCTGTTCGAAATAGGTGCGGGCCTCGGCCGGCATGTCGAGGTTCAGATGGACCTGACCCAGCCCGGCGAGGGCATCTGAGTTGCCCGGATTGTCGAGAAGAACGCCCTCGTAGATCTCGCGGGCCTTCCGCACGGAGTCCACGTCGGTCTTGAGATAGATCGAGGCGAGGAGGAGGCGGGCGTCGATGAGGGAGGCATCGACGGAAAGGGCCTGCCTGAGGGAGGTTATCGCCATGGGCCAGTTCTCGGTGCTGATGTGGTAGTCGGCCATGTCGAGGGAGTTCTGAGCCCTCTGCCCGACCTCCTGGGAGATCGACGCAACCATCTGGTCGGCCAGCGCCGCGACGGCATCGCTGTTTTTGATCACCGTGGAGGCGGCCGGGGTCACCGCGGTGCCCGAATTCACGATCCCGATGTTCCAGGAGACGGTGTAGTTACCGGAGCCGCAGGCCGAGACGAAACCGTAGACGACCAGATCGGCGTCCGCGATCGAGGCGGCCTGGCAGGCGATGTCGGGGGGGATGCCGTACTGGAAGTCCGAGGAGCTGAAGCCGAGCTGGGAGGCTGCATCCTCGAAATCACCGCTGGATACGAACGAGTAACCGGGAGCGGCCCGCAGTTCGGACTTGAGTGCGTCGAGCAGCTTGCCGCTTATCCATCTGCCGTCGGAATCGCCGTAGCCGAAAGGAGCCACGGCCACGGCCATATCCCCTGTCGAGCCGTCGGAAGCCACAGCCTGACTGCATGCAAGAATCGCCAGACAAAGGCCTGTGAAACTGAGTCTGATCAAGATAAATCCTCCTCCCGGACTTGCCGAGCTGGTTGAACCCGGAATATGCCCGGGCGGGCAGTCCGAATCAACCTGTCCATCCTACCCCGAAATCCACACTATGTTTCTGGCGGTCGTTCCGTCCCTCCTGTAAGAGTGGTAGAGATCCTCCCGGCATCCGGTGCAGAGGCCGGTCCAGTACACTTCGCAGGCCAGCCCGGCTTTCTCCGCCTGGGAACGGACCGCTTCTACCAGATCGAGCCTGCCCGGAGGGTGGTTTCCCCCGCAGGCCTCGATCACGAGCGTTCTGACGTCCCCGCCTGTCTCGTAGCAGCAGGGGAGTATGCATGGCCCGATGAAGGCGGCCTCCGGCTCCTCCGGGAAGGATGCTACGAGGTTGGCGACGACGGATGCGGCGAGACCCCTCCATCCCGCATGGGCGGCTCCCAGCCAGTTCCGCGACCAGAGGAACAGCGAGGCGCAGTCGGCGAGTTTCAGGGCCGGACAGCGACCGTTCCTCCTGATTATCATGCCGTCGGCCTCCTCGCCTCCCCCGGGCTCGAACGCTATCCTCCCGCCGTGGACCTGGCGAAGCATGACGAGCCGTCCTCCGCCCAGGTTCCTGAAGGCGCATCTGCCCCTCACGTGCAGGACGACTCCGCCTGGTACGGAGGCGTCGAGCCGCCCTCCCGGACCCGGAGGCGGGAGTGTGGAGATCCGACCGGTCATGGGTTGCCTCCATCCCTCGCGCCGGCGATAGATCGGGCGAAATCCATCGCCCCCGCCGGGTCCACCGGCCTGAATGCCGGCAGGGACCGCAGGATGAGGCGTCCGTAGGAGGACGCTCCGAGCCTCCGGTCGAGTATCACCACGACTCCCCTGTCGGTCGAGGAACGGATCAGCCGGCCGACTCCCTGTCTCAGCCTTATGACCGCCGAGGGCAGCATGAGGCTCATGAACGAGCTGCCTCCGTCCTCGTCGATCGCCCGCATCCTCGCAGCCGTCAGGGGGTGGCCCGGGGAAGGGAAAGGCAGCCGGTCGATGACGAGAGCCTGGAGAATGTCGCCGGGAAGATCGACTCCCTCCCAGAAGCTGGCGGTGCCGAGAAGCACGGCACGGGGATCTTCGCGGAACGATTCGAGCATCAGCCGTCTGGAGCCCTCGCCCTGCACGAGAATCCTCAGGCCGGGAGGGGGCGAGGAACGCGCGTTCCCGGCGGTCATCTGGAGGTTTCTGTTGCTGGTGAACAGGAGCATGGTCCGCCCCCCCAGGACGGCGGAGAGCTCCTCTCCCCAGCGCCATACCGTGCCGGCGAGCGCCTGGTGGTCGTCAGGATCGGGCAGATCGGGCGGACAGGTAAGGACGGCCTGGTCGGCATAGTCGAAGGGGCTGCCGAAGTCCCCTTCGCCGTCGAGTTCCTCCAGACCCAGCCTCCCGGCCGTATAGGCGAAGCTCCCTCCGACGGACATCGTCGCGGATGTGGCCACCACGACGGGGAACAGAGAGAACACCTCCGATTCTATGAGCCGTCCCGGCTCCAGAGGGACCGCCCTGATCCTGGGCCGTCCTCCGTTCGTCTCCCGGAAGACGCAGTTTCCCTCCGAAGGCAGGGTCATCAATCCATCGCACGCAGCCGCTATTCCCCTGCATGCGGCGGCCGGACCCGCGAGCCCTTCGTCGCCTGCCATCGCGGCCGCCAGAGAGGCGGCTTCGGAGGAGACGGCCTCCAGCTCCCGCCCGTGTTCCAGCGGTGACCAGAATGCCGTTCCCGGTTCCCTGCCGAGGAGATCCTCGATGGAGGCCATGAGCGCTCTCGCAGACGAGAGATGGGAGGCCTTGGAGGAAACAGGGGCGTCGCTCCAGGCGATTCCGTCGATGACGGGAAGCATCATCCCGGCCGAGAGAGTCAGCCCCATGCACTCGGCGGCCGCGTCCTCGAGCCTGTGCGCCTCGTCGACCACGAGTATCTCGGATTCGGGGAGAATGTCCTCCTCCTGCGAGGCGGTTATCAGCAGATGGTGGTTCACCACCAGGAGGTCGGCCCTGCGAGCCTCCGCCCTCGCCTTCAAAAGGAAGCACGAGGAGCGCTCCGGGCATGCGGAGCCCAGACAGTCGAGCGAGTCCGAGCGGATTCTCGCAAGGGCGGCGGCGTCGGGCTCCCCCGGCATCTCCGAGAAATCGCCGGTAAGCGTTCCGGACGCCCATGCCTGAATCTCTTCCGGAATCTCGGAGCCGTGCGACGCGCGCCATTTTCTGAGGCAGAGATAGTTGCCGCGGCCCTTCAGCACCGCCCATCCGAAAGTCCTCGACAGGAGGGCCGCAGCGTCGGGGATGTCCTTCTCGAAAAGCTGGTCCTGCAGAGTGAGGGTGGCCGTGGATACGATGGTCTTCCTGCCGGACAGTATCGACGGGATCAGATAGGCCAGGCTCTTTCCGACCCCGGTGCCGGCCTCGAAGATGTACCTGCCCCCGTCTTCGATGGCTCTGGCTATCCTCCGGGCCATGGCCGTCTGTCTCGGCCTGGGCATGAAACGCCCGCCGGATGCCTGGAGGCCGTCTTCGAAAAAGGAGGCGGCGGCCTCTTCAAGCCCGACCATCGGTACTCCTGGCGGGCCTGATGTCGCGCAGGTGGAGTCTGAGCTCCCTCCTGCCGCGGAACGTGTCGAGTCTCAGGCAGTAGGCCAGATCGAGGGGGCCGTGGGCGGGCCGTTCCATCCGTCCCATCCCGAACCCGATGGCCTGGAATCTGCCGCCGTCGATGGAGAATCTGCAGCTCAGATGCTCACCGCCGCCCACGCGGCTCCAGTCGAGGAGGTGGGAGTTCCCGGTGATCCATACGGGTTCCTCGTTCCCTTCCCCGAAAGGCTCCATTCTGGAGATCGCCTCGACCAGATCCTGGGTGAGATCGCTCCTCCGGAGCCTCCCGTCGAGAAGGATGGCTCCGGCCTGTTCACGGTCGCCGCTGCGTGCGGCTACTTCGCCGCAGAACCTGTCCTTCAGCGATCCGAACGAATCGAAGCGGAATTCGAGCCCGGCCGCACCGGCGTGACCGCCGAAATTGCCGAGCATATCGCTCATCGAACTGAGTATCTCGAAGAGGTTCAGGCCGGGCACGCCGCGCGCCGAGCCTCTGGCGCCGCCGTCCGGGTCCACTGCGCACAGGATGACCGGTTTGTCGAGTTCCGAGGCAAGCCGGGAAGCGGCTATGCCTATCACTCCCTTGTGCCAGGACGGGGAGGCCAGTACGACTGCGGGATCGTCAGCGCAGGAGGCCGCCATCCTGGAGGCTTCGTCGAAGACCTTCCTGTCGAGAAGCCTGCGTGCGTCGTTGTGGGCTTCCAGCTCGGATGCCGGTCCGACCGCCTCCTCGAATGTCCCGGAGAGGAGAAGATCGAGCGCGGGGGAGGCAGTGGCGATGCGACCGCATGAGTTGAGCCTCGGGCCGATTCTGAAGGAGACGTCGGTCCCCGAGGCTTCCTCGATGTCGAATCCCGCCCGGGACGCCAGGGCCGACAGCCCCGGGACGGAGCCCCGCCGCAGGGCTTCGAGCCCCAGCCTGGCGATCGTCCTGTTGTCGCCGGAAAGGGGGACCACGTCGCAGATCGTTCCGACACATGCCAGTGCAAGGGCGGAATCGCATTCCGGAGGCGATCCGGAAATCGCATCGAGAGCCCTGCCGAGCATCAGAGCGGTGCCCGATCCGGAGAGGAAGCTCCAGGGGGCATCCCTTCCGTGCATGCATGGATCGACGACGGCCGAAGCGGCGGGGAGTTCTCCTCCGGGCTCGTGATGGTCGGTCACGACCGTCCGTATGCCGGCCGCCTCCAGTGCGGCGATCCCGTCGCATGCGCTTATCCCGCAGTCCACTGTGACCAGCAGATCGGCCCGGGCGACCTTCGCGACCTCGACTGCGCTCACGCCGAGGCCGTAGCCGTCACCCATCCTGTCCGGTATGTGCACGGAGCAGGCGCCTCCCGCCCTCTCGACGGCGCCGTGGAGGATCGCGGAGGCCGTCAGCCCGTCTGCATCGAAATCCCCCCAGACGAGGATCCGTGCCCCTGCGGCCGCTGCTTCCGCGATCAGCCGCGCCGCGTCCTCCATGCCTGGGATGTCGCTCCAGTGTGAGAGATCCGAAGGGGATGGCTCCAGGAACCTCGCTGCGGATGCAGGAGCGAACCCGCGTCGAGCCAGCACCAGGGCCACCGGGTCGGGCACGCCCGGGATGCGGGCCGATTCGATGTCCGGCTCAGGTCTTGTCGAGTGCCTTGCGATCCATCTGTTCATCCGGGGCGGCTCCGGGAGTGGGCAGGGTCGGGCTGTAAGCCGGGTTCTGTGCCTCGAAAGGCGGCAGCCATCCATCTAGGACTCCGGTTGCCCGGAGCCTCCAGCGGCCGACCCGGAGGTTCGGGGAGCGGGCGACTCCCAGTCCGCGGGGACTCCCTCCCTATTAGGCCTTGCACCGGGCGAGGCTTGCCTTGCGAACCGGATTGCCCCGGTCCCGGTGGGCTCTTACCCCACCTTTTCACCCTTGCCGCATGGCGGCGGTTTCGTTTCTGTGGCGCTTTCTTTCCGTTGCCGGAACCGGGTGCTACCCGGCGCCCTGCCCTGTGGTGCCCGGACTTTCCTCCCCCGAAGGGGCGGCTGCCCGCCCGGCCCTGCCTCTCCGACTAAATGTCCTCTTCCGAGGGACGGTTCCCGTCCAGATCGACTATGTACCGTCCGCATATCGGACATGAATAGGGGATTCCCTGGCTTATCTCCACCGCGTTCTGGGGCGGGACGTTCGTGTGGCAGCCTCCGCAGGCGCCCCGGACGAGGCCGACGACTGCGCAGGAGCGACCGGATGCCCTCAGTTGCTCGTACTTCCTGAGAAGCCTGATCGGGACTGCCGAGGCGGTCCCGCTCCTGTCGCCGGACAGCCGGTCCACTTCCGCCTTCAGAACGGATTCCCTCTCGGCCAGCAGCTCCTTCTTGCGGTTCGCCCTCTCGGTGTATCTCTCGAGCTTTCGGCCCGCATCGGCTATGTCCTTCCGGGCGGCATCCTCCTCGTACATCGTTTCGAGAATGCGGCTGTCGAGATCGTCCATCCTGCGCTCGACAAATGATATCTGTTCGAGCATCGCCTTGTATTCGGCGTTGGTCCTGAGCGACAGGAGCTTCGTCTTGTATTCGGCCAGCTTCCGGATGGAATCGGCCTTCTCCTCCTCGCATTTCTTCATGACCGCGCCGAGTTCCGACAGCCTGGCCTCGACCACGGCGAACTCCGCCCTTGCTGCGGACAGTTCCGACTCGACGAGCGAGAGTTCTCCGGGGATGCCTTCCAGCTCCGCCCTGGCCCTGTCCAGCATGGAGTCGGATTCCTGGAGTTTCAGGAGACCGGAAAGGGTCTGTTCCACATCAGCCTCCGTATAAAAGCGAACGGGGTGTGCCATTGGCACACCCCGCCGTACCGGCCCGGCATGTTCCGGGGTTTATTCCGTTCCCGTACAACAATGCGCCGGACATGGCTGGTGGGCGGGACAGGAGTCGAACCTGCGACCCCAAACGTGTGAAGCTTGTGCTCTAACCAACTGAGCTACCCGCCCTCGCGTTGAAACTCTGGTGGGCCCACCTGGACTCGAACCAGGGACCGACCGGTTATGAGCCGGTGGCTCTAGCCAACTGAGCTATGGGCCCCTGGCCGCTGCGAAACTACAAGGATGAGGCCCCGCGTGTCAAGAAACCCGTGTTGACCGGGACCCGGAACGGACCTACATTCCCGCGACCTTCGATCCACTTGCCGGAGTGGCGGAATGGCAGACGCGGTGGACTCAAAATCCACTGTCCGAAAGGGCGTGAGGGTTCGACTCCCTCCTCCGGCACCACGTCCGCTTTTGAGCGAGAAGTCTCTGTGCGACATGAAGGGCGGCCCGTGCCGCTGCGAGAGCGACCTCCCTCCTCCTGCTCCGCATGAGCGGTAGAAAGGCTCCGGGAAGTGTTCCCGTGCTCGCGGCCAGCCTTATCAGAGCTACGATATCCTCGTTCCTGTATTCCAGGCGGCCATCGGACGACGCCGCGGCCACACGCGCCAGAAGCGCATTGCCCGGGCGCAGTCCCCTCTTCTCCATGACGGTCACGGCCAGCCCGAACTCGTAGCCGTCCAGCCCGCCGGCCAGATGGTCGACCGCGGACTGGAGGACGCGCCCTCCCCTCCCGGGAAGTCCGGCGAGGCACCTCATGGCAGGCAGCCTGCACTCCGTCGTCAGCAATCCGGAGGCGGTCTCCTCGACCATGCGGAGCATCCCGGGAGACAGGGCTGCCGGATTGATCCAGTGAAGAGCCAGAGCGGCGTCCCGTTCACCCGGAGCCGCCCTGCATATCATCAGGGCGCCTTCGTCGCCTCCCGAAGCTGCGATCGCCTTCCACAGAGCGCCTCGATCCACGCGTCCCGGGTCAGGTCTGGAGCCGATCAGCGCCAGTGGGGCGAAAGCCGCCCTGTCCGCCAGCAGGGCCAGCCCTTCGAGGGCCGATGAGCGCTCGGCGAAATCGTCCCGCGTGCCGCGGGCGGGTCTTTCGAGCCTTCCGAGAAGAAGACCTGCGGCGTTGGGGGTTCTCCGGGCGCCGACCGCCACCAGGGCGGCACGCCTCACCCAGGTGTTCGGATCATCCAGACACGCTTCCAGTATCTGCGGAGAATCGGCGTCGCCGCTGAGAGCGAGCGCCTGCACGGATCTGGTTCTGACATGGGGGCTCGGGTCCCTTACCGATCGCCTGAGGATATCGGACGACCCGGGACTTGCCAGCGAACCGAGCGACAATGCCGCGCTCTTCCGGAGCCCGGGGGGAAGATCGCCGTCGAGGATTCCTTCGAGCAGGCTAGAGGCCCTCCTGTCACCGGTCACGCCTGCAGCCTCGACGACGGCCTTGGCGTCCGAATACCCGTATGAGCCGAAGTCCATAAGCCGCAGCCAGTCCGATCCGATTCCCGCGTATCCCCTCTCTGCGTCTCCCGCCTGATCCCGCTCTCCATCGGCGCGGGACAGGATCATGTCCGAGAGAGTGGCGGGAACCAGATCCCCCCGGCTGGCCTTTTTGGCGATTCCGGCGTCCCTCGCGAGCCGCTCCAGCGTCATGCCGCGCTCCAGATCGATGATGACGACGCAGATGTCGACGAAGGGGAAGAACCTGAACCGGCCATACCTGTCCAGCGTCTCGATACCTCCGCGCATCCTGTCGTGCTCGGAATAGAAGGCGGGCGCACGGGATCTGAATTCCTCCCTGACCGAAGCCATCGCCAGCTCCAGTCTCTCCCGGGGGCCGGCGCAGATGAAGTCGTCGCCTCCGATATGGCCTACGAAAAGATCGGCCCCCGAAGCCTCCAGGATTTCGGAGAGAGCCCTTATGACGGCGTCCCCCCTTGCGAATCCGTAGTAGTCGTTGAAGGGCTTGAAGTCCGTGATGTCCACATAGGCGGCGGATGCTCCGCCCGAATCGATCGCACTCCGCAGTGCGGCGGCGATTCTCGTGTTTCCGGGAAGCCCCGTGAGCGGGCTCTCATCCCTGGCCGATCTGACCTTCTCGAAGAGACGCCCTGCGCAGGCTGCGGCGATGTCGTCCGGCAGATTCTCCGGAAGCACGGCCCAGGCGCCGGCCGAAAGCCATGCCATGGTCTCCTCGACGGGTGCGAGAACGACCCAGGGCAGACCGGCCCTGATCCACGGGCTCAGGAGCACTAGGGCCCGATCCCTGTCCTTCGATCGCCTGAGCACGCAGGGTCCGTCCGGAACAGGCGGGTGCCCCCCGGAAGGGGGGGCCGGACAGGCGCCCGGGTCGAGGAAGGAGACTCCGCCCGCTCTCTCCCCGGGTTTCACAGCCTGCCCAGTGGTTCCAGAGGCCTGCTGACGGCCTCCCCGATGATCGCATCGACGATGATGTCGGAATCGATCAGACCCTCGGGCTGGCCCGACGGTCCCATCACGACGCCCGCGGGGGCGCCCGCTCTTCTCAGGTCGTAGAGAGCCTTCCCCAGAACGGTGGAACGCTCGAAATACGGCATGCCCTCCGTCATCCTGGACAGATCCCAGTCCCCCTCATGCCTCAGCAGGGCTGAAGTCCTGACCATCCCGGAAAGCGTCTTCCCGCCGGGCTCGAAGACCAGTATGAACTTGGACTTATGCGAGAACGCCATCCTCATGGCATCCGCCCTGGATATGTCGGAGGAGATCGACGGGAAGGAGTCGAGAGCTTTCATCCGCCTTTCCACGGAGGCGGTTCCGAGATCCAGCACCCTGTCGGCGTCCCTGGCCGACTCGTCGCCCTCCGAATTGAGGTAGGATCTGACCTCCTCCCTGCTCTCGAAGAACCTGGAGGATTCCCTGCCGCCCATCAGCAGACGCGGCAGGTAGCCCGCGACGACGACTATCGGGTAGAGGACCGCCCTCATCACCGACAACGGCAGGGCGATCCTGTCCACGATGGCGTCGCGGAAGACGAAGGCTGCGTGCTTGGGCACGACTTCGGCAAAGACCAGGATCAGCAGCCCCACGGATATGGCGGTGACCGTCTCGACCCAGGGCTGTCCCGTGGCTTTGGCCATGCGCGCCGAGAGGTTGGAGCACAGGACGGTTCCGATGTTCGTCCCCACGAGGGTGGCTGTGAGGTAACGCTCCGGATTCTTCATGAACCTAACCGTGAGGGACGCCCTCGGCTCTCCCTCGCGAGCCCTTGCGAACGCCCTGATCCTGCTCGCGGAAGAAAATGCGGTCTCCGATCCGCTTGCGAACGCGGTCAGCAGGAAGGATGCGACCATGAGGAGCCATTCCCAGACGTTCATCCGGAATCGCCCCCTTCCGTCTTCTCCACCAGCATCCTGCCGATCCTCCGACCTTCCATCGTCAGAACCGTCATCCGGACCCCGCCGACCGAAAGCGCTTCACCGCCGACGGGAATCCGGCCGGTCACCTCCTCGAAGAAACCTCCGCAGGTTTCCGCGAACTCGGGATCGATGTCGCAGTCCAGCAGCTTCTCCACCGTTTCCACCCGCAGGGATCCGGGGACGATGAATCCGTCTCCGCTCCTGTGGACTCCCTCCGGAAGATCCTTGCGGCCGCTCATGGCATGGAAGACTGCGAATTCGAGAATGTCATCGACGGTGAGAATCCCGGTCCAGTCGCCGTACTCGTCGAAGACGGCGCCTATTCCCGCGCCGCAGGATCTCAGTTCGTGCAGCGCGTCGTCCAGTGTGGCGTTCTCGGGGAAGAACGGCATGGGGTAGACGGAGGGCGCCTCCCCTCCGGCCTCTTTCCAGGACAGGATCTCGCGCGATTCGACGAATCCCGCAACGGAGTCCCCCGGGTCGTCGAGGAGCAGGTATCTCGAATAACCCGATTCCCTGACCGTCGAGAGTATCCGGTCGCGGCTCCAGCCGCGCCTGATGACCACGGTCTCCGATCTCGGCACCATCGCCTGCCTGCACTGGCGTTCCCCGAGTGAGAGCAGTGAGACGGTGACCAGCGCCTCCCGGCCGAGAACGCCCTCCGAGTGCCCCAGCTCCAGCAGCGATATCACCTCGGCCTCGGAGAGCTTCCGCGGCCTGCCGGCGGCGCCCAGGAGCCGCACGCAGGCGTGGCTCGTCCTTGCGAGGAGTACGGACAGGAACGAAACCAGGCCGACATAGATCGACAGGGGGCGGGAGACGACCTCGGCCACTCTCTGCGCATGAACCGTGGCATAGGCCTTGGGGGAGATCTCTCCGAAGACGAGCAGAAGCAGTGTCATCCCTATGACCGAGATCCCCAGGGCGGCATCCCCTTCGACCAGGTCCATGACCAGCAGGGAGGCGACGGTGGATGCCGCCACATTGACGAGCGTGTTGCCCAGGAGGATGGACGAGAGGAGCCTGTCAGGGTGCTCGAGCAGGCGGAGGGCCCGCCTGCCTCCGGAGGAGCCCTCCATACGCTTCTTCTGAACCTGATCGAGGCTGAACAGCGCCGACTCGCTGCCGCTGAAGAATGCGGACAGACAGAGCAGAACCGCCAGCAGCGGAATGCTCAGGTGCGCCCTCCCCTGCGTGACCCTTCATCCTGACCGGCTCCGGTCTCCACTATGTCCATATCGAACCGCTGCCTGAAGGTCTTGCTGAAGTACCCGCGGCTCGAATAGGTCGGCTCGATCCTTATCACCAGCTCCATCGAGCCGCCCCGGACCGGATTGCCGAGGACATCAGTACCGTCCCAGGTGAAGGTGAAGGGTCCGGTGTCCATCCTGCCGTTGTGCATCGTGGCCACATCCGCCCCGGATTCATCGAAAACCTGGGCCAGAACCATCGACTTCTCCAGAAGAGTCCCGGTCATGGTGAAGCCTCTGCCGGAGGATGAGAAGGAGCCGATCTTCATGTCGGTCCCGACCCAGAAGTACCTCGCGCCTTCGCGCTCCGCAACGAATATCTGCCCGTAGCGCCTCCACAGCGTGAGCCCGGTAGGGCGGTCGAGCTGCCTGTCCCCGGTGCCGGGGGAGCCGAAACTGGCGATGTAGTCCAGGTCGGGGTCGAACTTGTGGATCATGCAGGAGATGCTGTCCGTGACCCAGGTATTCCCGTAGTAGTCGATCACGGGGTAGTTGAACACCGATCCGCCGCAGTCGGAGATGCCGGCCGAGGCGACGACCTCTCCACCCTCGATGCGGTTGAGTACCGTGCCGCCTGAGCAGACCACCACCGCGAAGCGTTCGTCGAGGGCGTTCCATGAGCCGTCACCGTACACGGCGACGCCCGTCGGTCTATCCAGCGCGATCGACCGGGGAGCGGGATCCGACGGCGAATCGTAGATGCGGAGAACGCCTGTCCCCCGGTCGGTCACGTAGATAGACCGCCTCTCCCCTATCGCGACCCCCCAGGGCTCGGAGAACCCGTCCTCGATGATACTGCTGGTCTTCATCCTGGTCCCCCTGCGCTCCAGGACGACGACGCGGCGGTTGCCCGTGTCGGCGACCACTACGAGACCGGAGGGGTCGGCGGCTATGCCGTGCGGCGCGGAGAGCTGGGCCGGGCCCGATCCGTTGCCGCCGTACAGCCCGAGGGTGTACATATTGGCGTTGTAGATGATGTGCCCGGTACGGCTGTTGACGCCGTAGACGGCGAGTTCGTCGTCATCGTTCTCGCCCGGGCTGTCCCACTCCGAAAGCTTGACGCAGGCCAGACCCTGCGGGTCGTCGAAGCGCACGAGCCCGCCAAGCAGCATTGCGAGCTGCTCCGTGCCCGCACGGTATATGCCCATGCAGTGCCCGTACGGAGGGAACACGAGGAGTGTCGGATCCGCCGGATCGACGACCCATGCTGATACCAGCGCAAGAATCAGTGCGAATATCGTCATGGCATAAGCCTCCCATATACCCAGCACGATCTGGTTACCCTCTTAACGTATTCCCTTGTCTCGCGATAGGTTATCCTCTCGATGAACCATTCCGGGTCGGACGGGGAGTAGGAGAGCGACTCCCGCCAGCGGGACGCATTGCCGGGGCCGGCGTTGTACGCCGCCAGCACGAGAGGGAGTTCCCCGGAGTAGGAGTTCCACTGCCTGCTTATGTAGAGCGATCCGTAGCGGATCGAGTTCGCCGGGTCGAAAAGCTGCTCGCCCGCGATGGAGGGCAGGCCGTACCACCTCGCGACGTCGCGGGCGGTCCCGGGCATGAGCTGGATGAGGCCGCATGCCCCCGCGGAGGATCTGGCACGATGGTCGAACGAACTCTCTTCGCGCATCACGGCGGTGATCACGGACGGGCGCGGCGAGAGATCCCGGGTCAGGGACACGACGAGATCGGAATAGGGGGCGGGAAACTGGTAGATCGCGATCGAATCCGGCACCACGCCGGCACCCGAGTACCTGAGCCTGGAATCGAACGCTCCGCAGAGCTCGATGGCTTCCTTGTGCTCACCGAGAAGGGAGAGGCCGGCGATCCGGGCGACCGTATCCGGCAGGGCGGAGCGCCTGAGGACATCCGAAGCCAGCCTGCCGTAACCGGATGCGACCAGCAGCATCGCCTCGCTTGGAGGGTCGATGGAGGGATACTCCGGCGACCAGAGGGGTTGACCGCGGAGTTTCGCCGATGCGAGGAGCCCGTAATACTCCCACGGATGCTCCGAGGAGACCTGCTCCAGCAGGGCCGCCCTGTCCGGTGAACCGGGCGGGTTGGCTCTGGCGCTCCAGTACAGCATCTCATCGCGCCAGAAACCGTGAGGGAACGCTTCGCAGCCTTCCCGCCAGAGCGCCAGCGCCCCTCTGGCATCACCCGAGGCCAGCAGGGCGAAACCGCCCCGCCAATAGCAGCTTTCGTCGTATCTGCCCTCCCCGTCGGCCGCGATGGATGTCCGGAAGGCCCCGGCCGCCTGTTCCCACTGCTGTTCGGAATCGTAGTACCGCCCGGCCAGGAAGGCCGACTCGTGCGCAGCCGGGTGGCCGGGCCAGTCCGCCGCGAACCTGTGATAGGCCTGCCAGGCCTCGGCGCTCCGGCCCAGGTCGCGCAGCGCCCTGGCGCGGAACAGGGCCGCCCTCTCCGAGAGGGAGTCCGTAGCGGATGCGGCGCCCAGGGAGTCGCACAGGGCCAGAAGCTGGGTGGAGCGGGACTGGGCTCTGAGCAGAGCCATCCTGGCCCCCGCGGCGAAGACCGGATCGGTGGACGAGGAGATCAGGTCGGCGAGAGTGGATGTGTGCGACGCCGAAGCAAGGGCGTCCGCGAGCCGCCATGATCTCCTGATGCCGGACGAGCCTCTGGCGGCAAGGAGGAGCGCAGCCTCGCCCGAGGGTCTGGGGGCCGAGCCCAGAATCGCAACGGCCCTGGCCTCGTCGAGGGAGTATGTCGCACCCATGCGAAGCACTTCGAGCAGATCGGCCTTCTCGCCCAGCCCGGCGGCCCTGAGGGCCGCGACATCCCTCTCCCAGACCTCATCTGGAATCAGGAGCTTTCTGTGCATCTCCTCGGCCAGCCTGGATGCGGCATCCGGGAAGGTGACCGCCAGGTCGGCGCAGACCTTCATCTGCTCTGGAGTGAGAGACCCGGCCGGCGCCATGAGAAGCCTGACCAGCATCTCGGCCGGGCTGGCCGGAGTGCGGATCGACGGCGCGGGAGAATAGGTTCCGTAGAGATAGGAGAGCAGGTATGGATCAGATACCCCCGCCGCTGCAGCCCCGGGGTCGTCCGCCAGATCCATCAGGCTGATCCGGAATCCGTCGAGAACGACTCCCCAGGCGTTTTCGAGGCTGTCCAGCAGGATGGCCCCCTCCCCTTCCCTGCCGCAGGAATGGAACAGCCCCACCAGCCGGTAGAGGCCCTCGGCCCGGAGCCCGGGCTCGGAATCGAGGATCGCCAGCAGTCCGTCGAGGGAGGCGTCGAACCGGCCGCAGAGAGCCAGGGAGTCGACGGAGGCGAAGACGCCGGGCCGCCCGCCGGGGTGGAACAGGGTTCCATGTCCGCCGGATGCGGAGGACAGTAGGGCGGCCAGCAGAAGCGCAGAAAATCTCACAAGGTTCCGGTCCAGCGGACTTACCCCCGTTCTCCGCAGGTGCGGATCAGTGCCTGAAATGCCTGCGACCCGTCAGGAGCATCGTCATGCCCTTCTCGTCCGCCGCGGCAAGGACTTCGTCATCCCGTAGCGAGCCTCCGGGCTGGATCACGGCAGTCACGCCCGCCTCCGAGGCAAGATCGATCGAGTCGCGGAACGGTATCAGCCCGTCGCTCGCCAGAGCCGAACCGTGGAGGTCCAGTCCGGCGGCCGAGGCTCTCCTGACAGCCAGGTCGAGGCTCTCGATCCTGCTCATCTGACCCGCTCCGATCCCGAGAGCGCGATCGGCCTCGCATACGACCATCGCATTGCTCTTCACCATCCGGCAGATCCTCCAGGCCAGTTCCATCGCTCCTCGTTCGGCCACGGTGGGCTGTCTCGCGCTGACCACCCTCGCGGAATCGAGATCCTCCGAGGCGCATGGATCAGGCTCCTGCACGAGCAGCCCTCCCCATATACTCCGGAACTGAAGACATTGATCCCTGCCGGGAGGCATTCCGAGCACCCGGAGCTTCCTGCGGGTTCTCAGCCTCTCGAGCGCCTCCGGCTCGAAGTCCGGCGCGATTACGAGTTCCAGGAACACCCCCCTGAGCCTTTCCACGAGTTCCTCACCGAGCCTCGTGTTCACCGCCAGCACCCCTCCGTAGGGCGAGGATCTGTCGGCGGGAAACGCCCTGTCCCATGCCTCGGCCTGCCGGTCGGCAACGGCGACGCAGCATGGATTGCCATGCTTCACCACCACAACGGCGCCGGCGGGCAGATCCCGGACCAGTTCCCACGCGGCGGCCGCGTCGAGGTAGTTGTTGTAGCTGAGGGCGTCTCCGTGGAGGAGCTCCGCCGCTGCGAACCCCTCCCCCCTGGCGCCGAAGTGCACCCTCGCCGCCTGATGAGGGTTCTCTCCGTACCTGAGGGCCGGCGAGACGCCCTCGGAGAGCTTCAGGGACACGGAGAGGTCGTACGAGGCGGTCACGTCGAACGTCCTCGCGGCCATCCTCCGCCTGAACTCGAGGGTGTTGCGGCCTTCGGCCACTGCGGCCAGTACCTCCCCGAAGGAGTCCCCTCCGGTCGCCGCGATTACGTGCCGGTAGTTCTTGGCTGCGGCTCTGGCCATCGCCGGGCCGCCGACATCGATCAGTTCCACCGCGGAGGGATCGTCCCCGGGAAGGTCAGTGTTCTCGTGGAAGGGATAGAAGTCGGTCGCCACCATGTCGAACACGATCCGTCCCTCTTCGATCATCCGCAGCCTGTCCTCCCCTTCGGCCAGTATCCCTGCGTGAAGCTCCGGATGGAGTGTCTTCACCCGGCCGCCCAGTATCGAGGAGATGCCGGTGATCTCCTCCGTCGGAGAGACCGGAAGGCCCAGGGATCGCAGGAAGCCGGCCGTGCCCCCGGAGGCGTGGAGCACCCATCCGAGCCTGTGGAGCCCTTCGGCGAGCGGCGGCAGCTCCTTCCTGGAATGACAACTGAGAAGAGCATGTTCAGCCATGTGTCTCGAACCACTTCCTTGCTTCGAAAACAGGTATGGGCTCGCGCTTGTGGGCGCCGGCCCGGTTGAGCGAGTCGATCCTCGCGGCCGCCTCCGGGTCGATGGGCAGGCCTTCGAACCTGCGCCTCAGATCGAGATATGTGAAACCCATCTCTTCCTCGTCAGTCTGACCCGGCCACAGCCCCGCCGTCGGAGGCCTCTCCACTATCTCCCGGGGCACGCCGAGAACCTTCGCGAGCCCCACCACCTCGTCCTTGTAGAGCCGCGCGAGCGGAGCGATGTCCGCCGCTCCGTCCCCCCACTTCGTGGAGTAACCGACCAGGTACTCGGAATAGTTGTCCGAGCCCAGCACGAGTCTGCCCTGCGCCAGGGAGTACAGCACGGTCATCCTCAGCCTGGGCTTGATGTTCGCCAGGACGAGCCTCGGGGCGTCCTCCAGGCCGCAGGCGGATACCAGCTCCTCGTAGACTCCGTCCAGCGGGATGATCCTGAATCCGATTCCGGCCGCCGAGGCGGCCCTCGCGGCGAGTTCCGCGTCGATGGGAGCGCTCCCGCACGGAAGGTTCACGGCGAGCACCGATTCCCCGCCCAGGGCCCGCGACGCCAGGAAGGCCGTCACGGCGGAGTCCACCCCTCCGCTCATGCCCAGAATGGCGCCGCTTGCGCCGGCCGACCTGACACTGGAAGCGATCCAGAGCGCGATGTCCTCCGCGAGAGCGGCCAAAACTGCTTCAGCCGGCATCCTTCCCTGCCCTCCTTACCTTGAGAGTGAGCTGCCTGAGTTCGGGATCGACGGAATGGACCTCCACAGTGACCGATTCTCCGAGGGACAGCGATTCGAGGCGGATGCAAGAGCCGTTGTGGAGCCTGGCGGGAGCCAGCCCGTCTATGGGAAGGTCTGCGAGCCTGACGAACACGCCGTAGTCCTCCACTCCGCTCACGATGCCCTTGAACTCGCCTCCGGGCCGCCTGTAGAGATAGAGGAGCGCCATCATCTCCATGCACTCCCTCTCGGCGTCCTCCGCAGCCTGTTCCGTATCGCTGCAGTCCTCCGCCAGCCCCGCCACATCGGCGTCCCACGGGCCTCCGGAGAGCACCGCCCCGGTGGCTTCCAGGAAACTGAGAACCTGGTGGACCACCAGGTCGGGATATCTCCGGATGGGGCTCGTGAAGTGCATGTAGTTCGACAGGCCCAGCCCGAAGTGTCCGCTGTCGCTTTCGCTGTAGACGGCTTTTTTGAGAGACCGCAGCACCGCCTCCCTCGCCAGGGTGAACGCAGGCGACGATCTCGCCGATTCGAGTATCCGGGACAGATCCCTGGAGCCGGTGATCCTGCCCCTGGGAATGCGTATTCCGAGCGCTTCGAGGTCCGCCCTCAGGCGCTGCGCCGAGTCCCTGTCCGGCTCACCGTGGACCCGGTAGACCACCGGCAGGCTGCTCGCGCCGCAGAACCCGGCCACCGCCCGGTTGGCCTCGACCATGAAGTTCTCGATCATCCTGTGGGATTCGTCGTCCGATGCCCTGGTGAACTCCTCGGGCCATCCGTCGGCGCCGAAACGGACTTCGAACTCGTAGCTGCCGAGGTCCAGCGCCCCCCTCGACTCGCGCTCGCGGTCCAGCAGCGAGGAGAGTTCCGCCATGTCCGCAAGGAGCGGATCGGCCGCGGAATGCCCCGAGCCCGCGCCCCTCATGCCCAGGAGGGCCTCCTCGTAGTTCAGCCTGGCGGCGGATCGGATTATCGACGGGACGATCTCGTAGCCGAGCCTTCTCCCGTTCCTGTCGTATCGGAGCATCACGGACCTGGCGAGCCTGTCCTCCCCCGGAGCGAGGCTGCACGCACCGTTCGAGAGGGACTCGGGCAGCATGGGGATCACCCTGTCCGGAAGGTAGACGCTCGTACCCCTGGCGGCGGCTTCGATGTCCACCGCGCTCCCGCGGGGAACGTAGGCGGCCACGTCGGCGATATGCACGCCGAGCAGCCAGCCGTCTGCCTCCCGGGAGAGGGATACCGCGTCATCGAAATCCCGTGCGTCCACCGGATCGATCGTGATCACGGGAAGGCCGCGGAAATCCCGGCGCCCTGCGGCTGAAGGGAGATTCAACGCGGCACGCGAGGCCTCCACCAGCACATCCGGCGGGAAGGTGTCCGAGAAGCCGTGATCCCGGCAGATCGCGTCCACGTAGACCGAAGGGGTCAGGGAGTCCCCCAGGGCCCCGGAAAGACGGACGGAAAGCCTGTTCCCCGGTGGATCGAGAATCCCCCAGACGACCTTCCCCTCCCTGAGGCCTTCCAGCCTCTCGGTTCTGACCCTGATCCCGCGGGGAAGCGCAGGGTCCACCGGGTCGAGCATCCAGCCTTCCCCGGCCCTCCGGAGGACGCCGCTGACACCGCTGCGCCTCCTCTCGACCACCGACATCACCGAACCCTCGGGGACGGAGATGTGCCTGCCGCCGCCGCGGACCATCTTCACGACCACGACGTCGCCGTCGATGGCTGCGCCGATCCTCTCGCGGGAGACGAAGATGCGCCCCCCCTCCGTCGAAACCGTTCCGGAGCCGTTGGCTCTCACCCTGATCCTGCCCCTGTGGAGCCCCATGGTTTCACAGGCGGCGAACCTTCCCTTCCCGACGCGGCAGAGCCAGCCGAGGGCCACCAGTTCCTGGATTGCGTCACCGATGTCGTCGTCGCCCAGCCTGTGGGCCATCTCCCCGGGGGTGAGCCTGGCCCCGGGTTCGGACCGGAAGAGCGATAGAATCCTGTTGCGCGTGGATCTGTGTTCAGTCAGAGCCATCACCTCTTCTTTGAAAGACGGATGCCGCCCGAGGTCTCCCCCCAGGAATCGATGCGGATGCACCCCCCGGCCTGGAAGGCCGATTGTGCCGCCAGAGCGACGAGCAGAGCCACGGCGTAGTTCCGCATGTCTTCTCCGCCATCCCAGGCGACGGCTCTTGCCCAGTCCATCCGGAGGCCGTCTCCATCGGGACGGACCTCCACGGAGCCCGACCTCTCGACGGCCATGAAGCAGGCAGTAGACAGCCCGAGGCAGGCGTTCGAGAACCGGAACGACCAGGCAGGCCAGTCGATCCTGACGTCGATCGACCTGCCTCCGGCCACGCCGGAGAGGTCCATCAGGGGGGATTCCCTGCCGGAGATGCCGTTCGAGGTCCAGGCTGCCATCGAAGCCAGACTCCGGACCCGGTCAGCCATCATGAGCGCCGCATTCCTCGCTCCTTCGCACATCTTCGCCGCCTCTGCACCGGTGAAGTCGCACGAATCGGCAAGCTCCAGATTGCCCACGATGCTCACGAGGCTGTTGTTCAGCCCATGGACGAGCCGCGGGGTGATGAAACCCACCGAGAGCGGCGGGATCAGGGCGTCGGCCAGAGAGGCGAGGTCCGGGGAGTCGATAATGGACAGGACCGCACGAGTGAGACCGCTTTCCCGGGGCAGCGAGAGATCGGCCGGCATGCCGGTGCAGGAACCTCCGGCCAGGCTGATCTTCATGCCGGCGGCCCCGCAGATGCGGGACGGGTGGAAGTCCCCGCCCGCATCCTCAGAATCTCCGCCGGATCCTCCCCCGATGCTCGTCATTTCACCCCTTCGAATGCACCAGCGGTACGAAATGGACGTATTCGCCCGGCGTAACCTGCATCCCGGACTCCGTCCTCTTGATCAGCAGGAGCTGCTGAACACCCTCGCCCACGGGCAGGACCAGCCTGCCTCCCGTCGCGAGCTGGGCGGCCAGAGCAGGCGGCACCGCAGGCGGAGACGCAGAAACGATTATGGCGTCGTACGGCGAACTCATCTCCCAGCCGGAGTACCCGTCCGCNNCGCACAGCTCCGGGATTATGTCCAGAGCCGTGACGAATGCGCCGATGCGTGACAGCAGGGCCGTCAGGTAGCCCGAGCCGCAGCCGATCTCCAGCACCCGCCGGCCGGCCAGCGGAAGCGCCATGCGGAGCAGCAGCGCCGCTATGTAAGGCTGCGATACGGTCTGGCCGAAGCCTATCGCGACGGGATGGTCGCCGTAGGCGTCATGGATATCCGCGCCTTCGGCGAAGAGATGGCGCGGCACCTCGGACATCGCTTCCAGAATCCCGTCATCCGAGATTCCCCTGCCCCTTATCTGCCTTTCGACCATGGAGGCGCGAAGCCTCCGGGCCGTGGATTCATCGCTTTCCGTTCCGTGCATCGCCCGTTTTCCCCCGCCTCTTCTCCTCCCGGAGCCTCCTCCATTCCGCGAGCCTCTCCGAGATCGCGGCCTCGCGCCCGGATGTGGACGGCCTGTACAGGACAGGCTCCCCCAGTTCGCCGGGAAAGTGGCTGTGGGTTACGATCCCGTCGTCCACGTCGTGGGCGTACTGGTATCCCCTGCCGTATTCGAGTTCCTTCATCAGCTTCGTGGGAGCGTTCCTGATCACCAGCGGCACGGGGAGGCTCCCGGACGATCCGGCCAGGTCGACCGCGCTGTTCCAGGCCTTGTAGACCGAGTTGGACTTGGGCGCGGCAGCCAGGTAGCAGGCCGCCTCGGCGAGAGCCAGGTCCCCTTCCGGAGAGCCCAGGAATCTGTAGGAGTCGGCGGCTCTCATCGCGACGGTGAGGGCGCCGGGGTCCGCCAGGCCCACGTCCTCGCTGGCGAACCTTATCATCCTCCGGGCTATGTACAGAGGATCCTCCCCTGACAGGATCATCCTGGCCAGCCAGTACAGGGCTGCGTCCACGTCGCCGGACCGCAGGGACTTGTGCAGGGCGCTGATCAGGTTGTAGTGCTCCTCCCCGCTCTTGTCGTAGCGGAGAAGAGCCTTCGAGAGTATGTCCGAGACCTCCCCTGCGGTGACGCCGCCTCTTCCGGCGGTCCCCGCGACCATTTCCAGGAGGTTCAGAGCGCGCCGTCCGTCGCCGTCGGAGGTTTTCGCGATGAGCACGAGAGCCTCCCTGTCGGGCGCAAGCCCATATCTTTCGGCGAATTCGCCGCTCCCCGAAGCGGCTTCCAGTAGCTTCACCAGGTCGGATTCCGAGAGGGGCTTCAGGACGTAGACGGTGCAACGGCTGAGCAGTGGCGCGTTGATCTCGAACGACGGATTCTCGGTGGTAGCGCCCACCAGCCTGATGGTGCCGTCCTCCACGTGGGGGAGGAATGCGTCCTGCTGAGCGCGGTTGAATCTGTGGATCTCGTCGACGAATAGAAGCGTGGCCGTACCTTTGGAACGGCGCTCCGCCGCCTCCTCGACGATCCTCCTCACGAGCGGGACACCCCCCGTGACGGCGCTGAACCGCACGAAGAACTCCCTGGTCTCGCCGGCCACGAGGAGCGCGAGCGTGGTCTTGCCAGTCCCCGGTGGGCCCCAGAGGATGAAGGAGCCGAGCGCGTCGGCCTCCAGGGCGCGTCTGAACGGGGCATCGGGCGCGAGAAGGTGCGCCTGCCCGACCATCCCGTCCAGCGTGGACGGTCTCAGGGAGTCGGCCAGGGGCGGTCTCTTCATCCCTCTTGCGGTTTCTCCGGTGTCTTCCACGAGTCAATCCTACATCGGAGAAGGGACTAAAGAGAAGGGCGGCCGGAGCACCTGTGGCGCTCCGGCCGCTCCACGCGGTCGATCCAGCGCTACTGCCCGCCGGCGCCCCGGGCGGGAGCCTGCTGCATCTGGCTCTGCATCTGCGTGATCACCATCTGGATCATGGGAGCGATGTCCACGGTCTGGGCGGGGGCTCCCGGAATAAGGTTCTCTGCGCCTTCATCACCGTAGCCGCGGACCGATATCGAATGGGTTTTGCCGGTGGAGTCCGTCGCAGTGGCGAAGGCCAGCGGGAAGATGGGAAGTTCGCTGGAGAAGAAGACCTCGGCGTTCCTGTCCGTGCCCGTTATCGTGAAGCTCGAGCCCTCGAGGGTCGCGCCGGCGATGTTCATGGTGGTGTTCTCAGCGTCGAACTCGTACTCGGAGAGTTTCCGGGCGAGACTGTCGGTCATGCCGGCGGCGTCGGCGCCCTGCATGTTGACGGTGAATCCGGCCTGGAGCTGGGCGAGGAAGTCCGGATCCTGGAGGACGGGCTGGAGGGTCGCCGGCACGTTGGTCAGGTCGTAGGCCATTATCGTGCCGTTCTCGGACATCTTCACCATCTTCACTGCCGAGACGAATGTCATGAAGTTCTGTAAGTTATCTTCAGTGGTGAGGAACTGCTGGGGGGTGCCGGGCGCGTTGGTCTGGACGAATGCCTCGGGATCGGCAAGGAACTCGTTCGCCGCCTCGGAGGCCTTGTCCATGGCTTCCCCGAGGAGGACCGGGTCGATCAGTATCTGGAGGGCATTGCCCCCTGCCTCTATCTGGATCCAGAAGCAGTCCGTGCCTGCGACGGCCTCCCGGGCGACTACGGAGAAGGTCACCTCGGCGGGATCCTGATCGACGCCGTAGGAGATCCACTGGCCCACGGCCAGGTCACGGGGCTGGAAATCGATGACACAGGCGTTCTGATCGGGGGTGACGGCCGTCGAGCCGGCGCCCTGGTCGTCAGCGGGCTTTTCGCTGCAGCCGGGCAGGAAAACCAGCATGGCCGCGAGTGACAATGTGAGGAGGAACCTCATGGAAACCACCTTTCGGCATGTAAACCAGATGGGGCGTCATACCCCCGGAACGGAAGGGAAATATGAATCCCGCCCATGCGCCGGGTCAAACCCGGTCTACTCGGAATCCACTCTCACTATTGAACCTACGGGGTATCCGGCCGCCTCGAGCCGCTTTCTGCCGCCGAGAAACTCGAGGTTGACCATGAAGCCGGCTCCGGCCACGACGCACCCGTCCCTCTCCACCAGACGGCAGGCAGCGGCCGCCGATCCTCCGGTGGCGACGAGGTCGTCCACGATCAGAACCCGGGTTCCGGGTTCGAGGGAATGAAGGTGCATCTCGATTCTGGCGCTGCCGTATTCCAGATCGTAGTCCTCCCCGATCGTCTCGGCGGGGAGCTTTCCGGGCTTCCTGATCAGGACCAGAGGCAGCCCGCGCCTCTCGGCCATCACCGCTCCGAACACGAATCCCCTGGATTCTATGGCGGCTATCGCACCGTACCTGAAGCCGGCGACCTTCCGTTCCAGCAGGGTCACGGCGTCGCCCAGAGCCCCGGGTGCAGTGAGGACGGTAGTGATGTCCTTGAACACCACGGGCGGCCTGGGGAAATCGGGAACGTTACGAATCAGCCTTTCGAGGTCTTCGGCGCTTCGCATCCGGCCCTCCTCTCGCATTCCTCCACGAACGCATACGCCTCCTCCGGCGTGCCTGCGCGGGAAACCCCGGGTATGCCCTCCCATCGGCCGTAGCAGCAGACCGGCCTGCCGGACTGCAATGCATGGGCTATCTCCGACAGGGTTCCGTTCCCGCCGCCGACGGCCACGAGGCAGAAGCCCGCGAGGGCCACGACCCGGTTCCTGCCGAGCCCCAGGCCCGAAGGCAGAGCTATGTCCAGCCAGCGGCCGCCCTCTGAGGCCTCCGTCCCCGGCAGTATTCCAATCGTCAGGCCGCCCGCCTCCCTCGCGCCCCTGCAGACCTCCTCCATCACGCCGGCGCCGCCTCCACAGGCCACCACATGGCCGGATGAGCCGAGCAGGAAGCCCAGCCTGTACGCGAAGACGAGTTCGTTCTCCGGAGCTTCGGCCGAGCCTGCCACCGAAACTACGCTCAATCGGTCGTTCACGGATGAGTTCTCCCGGGAGGAAGGGAATGGTCGGGGCGAGAGGATTTGAACCTCCGACCTCCTGGTCCCGAACCAGGCGCGCTAACCGGGCTGCGCTACGCCCCGACGGCCAAGGAATCTAGCTCAGCGCGGAAGCGGGGGTCAACCTGGGATGAGCTGATCGGAGTGCTGCAACTCAGGACTATCCGAGGAAGAACGACGCCCCCGCAATGGCGCCTGTCATCATGAGAGTGACCAGGGCTCCCGCAACCGCTACGCCGAGGGCGATCGAAGGCAACGCCAGCCGGAACGGAATGCCGAACAGGAAGGCGGCCGCGCATCCCGACCAGGCTCCCGTCATAGGCAGCGGAATGGCGACGAAGACGGCGAGTCCGAGAGCCTCGTACTTCTCGATTGCACTTCCCGCCCGGCGCCTGGCGCGCTCGAACACCCAGTCGAAGAACCGCTTGAACGGACGCCACCTGGAGAGGAAGCGGCTGACGGGGCCAAGCAGCCAGAGCACGAACGGCACGGGCAGCATGTTCCCGGCTACGGCGAGCAGGTAGATCTGCCACCAGTTCCAGCCCCAGGCGTCCTTCATCAGGGTGAAGGCCAGAGGAATGCTGGCGCGTAGCTCCGTCAGGGGGATCGCCGACAGGAGGAGCATCTGCAGCCAGTTGGGCATGAAGGCCGTGTTTGCGAGGATCCACTCACTCAATCGATCCGAACCTCCCGGTGAGGGGAACGAACCTGCAGGCGAAGCCGGCGCGGTATTCCTCCATCCGGCCGTCCTTCTTCCTGAAGAATCTGAAGCTCTGCCCGCCGTCCCCGGAAACGGGCGCGCCGAGTCTGCCGCCCTCCGAGAGCTGTGAGAAGAGCCCGGGGTGTACGGCGTCAGCCGCCGCGCTGACGATGATGCAGTCGTACGGCGCCGCCGACGGCCAGCCCGCCCCTCCGTCGCCGTACTGGATCAGGACGTTGGTCAGGCCCAGCTCTTCGATGACATTCCTCGATCTATGCACCAGTTCGAGCATGGTCTCGACTCCGGTCACCCTGCTGCAGAGGCGGCCGGCCACCGCCGCCAGATAGCCGCTCCCGCTGCCTACCTCGAGCATCGTGTCGGACTCCCCCGGATCGACAGCCGCTAGGCAGGACAGCACTGTCATCGGCTGGCTGAGAGTCTGCCCCCTGCCGATGGGCAGCGAGCAGTCGGAATAGGCCCTGTGGCGCAGGGGGGGCTCCACGAACATGTGCCGGGGGATGGACGACATCGCTTCGAGCACCCGGGAAACGGCCGGGTCGGAGGCATCCGACAGCGAGGCGAGTCTCGCTATCATCCCGCTGCGGGGTCTGCTGTAGTTGGTCAACGGTCACGCCGATCATGCAGAAGGAACTGCGCGGACCTGGAGCCCGCGGAATCGATGCAGAGACAAGCTGGTCGGGGCGACTGGATTCGAACCAGCGACCCCTTGAACCCCATTCAAGTGCGCTACCGGACTGCGCCACGCCCCGACCGGCCGGAAACTCTAAGCCTAAACGCCACCCCCGTCAACGGCCATCGGATCCCGGCCCAGAGAATCGATTATATCACGAAGCTCGGCACAGACCTCTTCGATCAACCCGGGAAGAGCCCCGGAAGCCTCTGGAGGGATCTCCAGCTCCATCTGCTCCGGCCCTGAGGTGCGCCTCATGTCCTCGATCTTCTGACGGGCTCCGTCCACAGTGAATCGCTCTTCGTAGAGAAGCCTGCGTATGAGCCTTATCAGCTCCAGATCACGGGGCCGGTAAACACGGTTTCCGGACTGGTTCTTCGAAGGCCGCAGCATCGGGAAGGCCGTTTCCCAGTACCTGAGCACGTGCGGCTTCAGGTCGGTCAGCTCGCAGACCTCGCTGATCGAGTAGTACAGCCGTTCATTTTCTTTTGGCACCGAGCTTCCCGTCCTTCTTCGCCCCTCCGACAGGTTGGGTGAGCTTGCTGATCAGCTTTCTGAAGAACGACTCCCCGCCTCCGAGATGCTTCTGCACCTCCTCGAGCCCCCTCTTCGCCCTGTCGTTGTCCTCGTTCCATGAAAGGGCGTCCGTCAGTGCATCGTGAGCCTTCTGCCACTGCCTGCCCTTAATGAAGGCCTCGCCCAGCAGCACATGGTTGTCGGAGTTGAAGTACTCCACCTCGCATGCGATCTTCAGGTGCTGGGCGGCCTCGTGGTACCTCATCTTGCCTGAAGCGGCGCGTGCAAGCGCCCGCCTCAGGGCGGGCTGGCGGGGATACTGGGGTAGAAGCCTCTGCATGAGATCCGCAGCCTGCCAGAAGTTGCCCTGTTCGCAGAGCCTGTCGGCCTGGCGGATTATGCGCCTGACCTTCTCGTCCAGTCTCTGAGCAGCGCCGGCCCGTGGTTCATCCACACGCGCCGCTGTTGCGGAGGGGCCTGCGGTGGCGCCTGTAGAGGGACCCGCAGGTGTGACCGCCGGCTCCCTCTTTACTGTGGTGGAGGCGGCTGCGAAGCTCTCGGGCCCGAGGGTGAGGTCATACTCCCGTCTGGAGGAAGGGGAGCCTATGACCTGGTAGGCCTCGTTTATCAGCATGAAGCGGGCGGTGGCCTCGGGGCCTCCGCCCGCTATGTCGGGATGGAGCGTCCTCGCGAGATCGAAGTAGGCTTTTTCTATGTCCTCCCTCGAGGCGCTGCGGGGCACTCCCAGGATCTGGTAGTAGTCCTGCTGCGCTCCGTGAGAGGCTCTATCAGTCATCCGGACCCTGTGCCTATCTGACTACGGTGAACCTGCCGCCTGCCTCGCCGCCGGCACAGGTCACTCTCAGGGAATAGACGCCGGTAGGCAGGCCGTCCACAGGGACCGAAACCATGTTGTCACCCTCCCTGACGGACACGGACGGCTGCTCGAAGACGATCCTTCCGGCCAGGTCCAGCACCCTGACCGTGACGACGCCTTCATGGGGCATCGAAACAGTCATCGAAGCCTGCACGGAGGCAGGATTCGGGGTGACGGGGCCGGCGGAGACGGCCACCGGGGGAACGGTGCCGGAAGCGTCACCGATGCCCACGAACCCGGGAGCGACCATGCAGAGCCAGATGTTCATGTAGCGGCATTCCTCCTCCATTGCCGCAAGCCCTGACGGGTTGTTCTGGTTCGCCCAGAAGCCGCTTTCACCGCACTCGACGGTCAGAGCCATGCACCTGGGGTGCCCGCCGCCGCTCCAGTACGTCCAGTCGACGGCGTCGCCGTTGGCGTTGTAACCCAGAACTTCACCGCACTGGCCCGAGGAGTAGCCGTTGTACCGGGTCATCTCGTAGCTCCATGCGGCGTATGTGGCTTCGTCGGGGGTGTCGCTGTTGTTGTAGGCATACGGACGCAGCAGGTAGCCGCCGTAGGTGTGGTAGTGGATGCCCGCCACCGGATCGATGGAGTCGATGAAGGTCATGACTGTCTGTGTCTCGGGCTCGCTGCCCGCGCTCGGGCCTCGATAGGTCTCGGAGGATGGGCTGGGACTGGAGCCCTGGTCGTCGTAACCCCACTGATAGGGGTAGTTGCGGTTGAGGTCGACGCCGCTGGGCGATCCCTGGTTCTTGCGGATGTTGCCGCCCGCCGGGTTGCAGTTGAGAAGGTAGCTGTCCGGGTTCACTATCGGAACGAAGTAGATCTGTGTGTTGTCGAGAATCCATGCCGCCATGGTGTCGCTGTTGTAGTTTGTCGCCAGCCAGTCGGCGAAGTCGATGAGAGCCGCGTTGCCCCCCGGTTCGCGGGCGTGGGTGAGGGCGGTGAAGAAGATGGCCGGCTTGAAGGACGGACCGGTTCCGCTCGACATCCGGATCATCATGATGTCGCGGCCCTGCACGGAGGTGCCTATCGATACCGGCGTATCGACCAGATCCGCGTGCGTCTCGGCCAGCGTGGCCCAGAAGGCGCTGTTCTCCTCGGTGCTGTAGTAGGCGCCGGCGTTGCCGCCGTTCTCGGCGAGCAGCTCGCCCCACTCCCTGGGGAGGACCTCGTACCTGCCGGAGTAGATAGCAGCCATGTCCGTGGCGTCATCGGGCATGTAGACGTCGACCCAACCCTTGATCGCATTGCTCGAGGCCACGTCGTACCCGTCGGCAACGAGAAGCTGGTACGCGAGCGGCTCGACATCGTGAATCCTCACGAGACGGTCGGCGGTGACCGGCATCGCTGCGACGGCTGCCAGGAGAAGAACGCCAAACTTCATATCAGCCTCCAGTGTTGTTGACTTCGGACAAATGAATCGGTAGTTTCGGCCCTCGTAACGGACAACACCGGCGGCCCCCGGGGGTTCCGCCGCCCGACGAGGACGGGTATTTCCAATTCTGCGAAAGGAGCCTTCTCTTGGCAAGGAGCGCCAGTGCGGCCAAGAACATGAGGAAGGATGCCAGGAGGCATCTCAGGATAAGAAGCCAGATCCGCACGCTGAGGACCGCGATGCGCCGCGTCCGCGAAGCCGGGAGCGCCGAAGAGGGCGCCGAGGCCATGAAGGTCGCCCAGAGCCTGCTCGACAGGGCCGGCCGCAAGCGTCTCGTGCACCCGAACACCGCCGACAGGATCAAGAGCCGCCTCGCCGCCAGGATCAGGGAGCGGAGCTGATCCTCTCGATCGAGCTCTCCCCTCCCGGGAGATCCTTCACGGAATAGCCTTCTTCCGCCAGGATGTCGCGCATACGGTCCGCCTCTGCGAAGAGGCGGGCCTTTCTCATTATCGAACGGCTCTCGGCGAGCAGCCCCAGCAGAGTCTCCTCTCCACCGGCGCCTGAACCCGTACCCTGCATCGTCAATCCGAGGATGTTCTGCGCCATCATGTCCAGCCCCGAGCGCATGGCGGACCTTGCTCCGGGCTCCGCTCCCGCCTCGAGGGCCTGATTGCACTTCCTGACGTAGTCGAAGAGAACGGCGACTCCTCCGGGCGTGTCCAGGTCGTCGGCGAGCCTGTCCGTAAAGGCGGACAGAGCCTCATGGACGAAAGGCGGCTGATCCGCCGCATCACTTCCTCCGGCGGACGGTTCCAGCCGGGAGGAGAGGTCGCGAATCCTCGCGAGGGCGCTGGCCGCCGACGCCATCCCCTCGTCCGAGAAGTCGAGCGGGCTTCTGTAGTGGCTTCTCAGGATGTAGAGCCTGATCGTCATCGGATCGCAGCGGTCGAACATCTCCTTCAGAGAACGGGCGTTGCCGAGGCTCTTCCCCATCTTCTGCCCGTCGATCGTGACCATGTTGTTGTGCAGCCAGAATCTTGCGAACGTGCTTCCGGTCGCGGCCTCGCTCTGGGCTATCTCGGACTCGTGGTGGGGGAAGGCGTTCTCCAGACCACCGCCGTGAATGTCTATGGTGTTGCCGAGATACCTCATCGCCATTGCCGAGCACTCCAGATGCCATCCCGGGAAGCCCCAGCCCCAGGGCGAACGCCACTTCAGGATATGCCCGCCGTCGGCCTCCTTCCACAGCGCGAAGTCGAGCGGATCCCTCTTGTCGGCCTGGACCTCGACACGGGCTCCCGCCCGCAGCTCGTCCGGTTTCCTTCCGGAAAGCCTGCCGTAGCCGGGGAAGCTCCTGACGGAGAAATACACGTTCCCGCCGGACTGGTAGGCGTGCCCCTTCTCGATGAGGGTCCGCACCAGCTCGATCTGCTCCGGGATGTGGCCGGAGGCCCGCGGCGATATGTCGGGTCTGAGGTTGCCCAGCCTGTCCATGTCATCGAAGTAGGACCGGGTGTACTTCTCGGCTATCTCCATGGGCTCCAGCCGTTCCAGCCTCGCCTGGCGCTGTATCTTGTCGTCGCCGGCATCGGCGTCGTCGGAGAGATGGCCGACGTCCGTGATGTTCTGGACATACCTCACCCTGTAGCCCGAGTACCTGAGGAACCTGACGAGGACGTCGAACGAGACGTAGCTCTTGGCGTGCCCGAGGTGGCTGTCGCCGTAAACCGTGGGTCCGCAGACGTACACGCCCACGAACGGCGGAGAGAGGGGCTCGAAGTCTCTCTTCGAGCGGGACAGCGTGTCATAGAGCCGAATCATCGCGACCGCCCCTTGAAGTAGTCTATTCTCATGGCCCCACGCACCATTTCGAGGGTCTCCTCCGCCTCCCTGCAGGCCTTCCGGGTGCCCTCGATCAGTATCTCGTCGATGACGCCGGGCTTCTCGTAGAGCGTACTCCGCTCCCTGATCGGTGAGAGGAGCGCCTCCAGCACCTCCACCATCCTCTTCTTGCACGCGACGCAGCCGGTCGTGCCGGCCCGGCAGCTCTCCTCGACCGATGGCGACTCCTCCGGATCGAAGGCCCTGTGGTACGCAGCGATCGTGCAGATCTCGGGATGGCCGGGATCAGTCTTGTGAATCCTCGCCGGGTCGGTGACCGCGGACATGACCTTCTCGCGCACTTCGGCCGGAGGGTCGGAGAGATAGATGCAGTTGCCGATGGACTTGGACATCTTCGCGGACCCGTCCGTGCCTACCAGCCTCGGGATTCTGCTCACGAGCGCCTCGGGCTCGGGGAAGATCCTGCCGTAGAGTTCGTTGAACCTGCCTGCGACGAACCTGGCCATCTCGATGTGAGGAAGCTGGTCCTCCCCTACGGGTACCAGGTCGGCCCGGCAGAACAGAATGTCCGCGGCCTGGCTCACCGGATAGCCGAGGAAACCGTAGGTCAGGTCCGTGTAGCCGAGGGTGGCGGCTTCGCTCTTGATCGTCGGGTTGTGCCGCAACCGGTTGACGGTCACCAGCATGGAGAAGAAGACGGTCAGCTCGGCGATACCGGGGACCAGGCTCTGAACGAACATGACCACCTTTTCGGGGTCGAGCCCGGCCGCGATGTTGTCCAGCGCCGCACGCCTGACGTCTTCCGAGAGGCGCTCCGGCCTGTCGAAGTTGGTCGTGAGGGCCTGCACGTCCGCCACGATGATGAATGTGTCGTACTGTTCCTGAAGCTTCACCCGGTTGGCCAGGGAGCCCACATAGTGGCCCAGGTGCAGAGGCCCGGTCGGCCTTTCGCCGGTCAGTATCCTTTTTCTCATTGCATTGCTCCGTGTGGGGACTTCCCCGGGAAAGACGGGGCGTCGGACTCCCTGAACGCGGTCAGGTCGATCTCCCCGGTGTGCGTTTCCAGAATCCCGTAAACGTCGTCGACGAGAGGCCTTAGCCTCGGACACAGCCTGGCGTAGTCCTCCAGATAGCGCATGGTCCGCGGCAGGCTGTCGAGGTAGTCGCTCCTCCCGAAGGCCCTGTACTGGTATGCGAACGTCCCCGCCGCCTTCAGACTCCTCTGGCAGGCGCATGCGGCCACCCGGAACAGGTTGGACCTGCCCGTGGCGCTGAGGAACCTCCGGGCACACATCTCCCATGACGGCCCCATGTCGATGTAGCTGTCCCTGAGAAGGCTCACCAGATCGTATTCGGGAGGGCCGAATCGAGCGTCCTGCCAGTCCACCATCACCACCGAGCCGTGCCTCGCCATCAGGTTCGCGCTGTGGTAGTCGCGGTGGCTGAACACCCTGGGTCCCTCCGCAACGAGGGCGCATAGATCCCTGAAATGGTCCTGCAGAGCGGTCACCTTCTCCGAAGGAACGGCCAGCAGCCTGAAGAACAGGTGCTCCAGCGTATGGTCCAGCTCGGCCGCGAAGAAGGTGGCGGTAAAATGCCTCCTGCCGGCGATGGACTCCGCGCATACCGACTGCGTCAGCTCCCTCTGCATCCTCTCCAGGAGCATCAGGGCGCCGTCGAGATACTGCTCGTATCCTTCCGCAGGGAGGTCGAGCAGCCTGGTGTCCCCCAGGTCCTCCATGATGGCCCAGCCTGCCGGGATATCGACATGGCGAATCTCCGGAACCGGGAACCCTCTGGAGTCGAGCAGGGCATTTATGTCCACCCAGGAGTCCATAGGGATGCGTCCGCTCTCCATCGCCACGAAGGACCCGTGCTGGGTTCCGACCCTGAAGAAGGATCTCCTGGACGCGTCGCCCTCCATCCGGCGGAACTCCGTAACCGGGCCCACCCTGCTCCTTACCCACTCCTTGAACATCTGCAGTTCAGGCATTCATCCCATCCCGCGCCTCGACGCCTCCCAGGGGAGCACAGAGGAAACCAGGCCGCCCGATTCGAGCCTCGAACCGTTTAACATAACCGAATCGACGACCCTCGCCCCGGATCCGACGAAGCAGCCGTCCCCCACGTACCAGCTCCCCTCGAGACGGGCGCCCTCCTCGATCAGAGCTCCGGGGTGGACGAAGCTCCCGCATGATAGAAGGCCTGTCCTGTACCTCTCCACCTCGCCGGCGTCAGCCCACGAGTCCCCCGGGGAGGCCTCGAAGATGCGCAGCTTCATTCCGGCATCCAATGCGGCCGGGGCGAGCCCGCCGAAGAGGTCCGGAGCCGGCTTCCTCGCGGCAAGTTCGAAAACCCCGGGCTCGACGATCCCGATCCCCCAGTAATGCATCCTGACCGGGCCGCCGCCGAACGATCCGTCCCTGGAGACGGTGAGCGGCCTGTATCCATCTACAGGCGGACCGGCCAGTATGGTCCAGTCGCTGCCGCTTCTCCTGTGGAACTCGAGCATCGCGCCAAGATCCGCTTCGACCGCCATGTCTGTGTTCGAGACGAACCATGAGCCGTCCGCCCTTCCGTTGAGCCCCGCAAGAGTCCTGCAGACCCCGAGCGGCCGGCTCTCGAAGAGCAGTTCGCATTCACGCCCGAAACACCCCGCCAGTTCCGCCCCGACGAGGTCAGGGCACCTGGAGGCATTGGCGGCGACCCTGATGGGACGGAGACGCATGAAGGAGCGGGCCAGAGTTCCTAGAATCGAAACGCCTCCGCACCAGGGCAGAAGCGATTTCGGCCGGAGAAAGGAAAGGGGTTCCGCCCTTGTTCCGCATCCCGCGGTGAGGAACAGAACCCCGTCAGTCGGAGCCGGCGGAAGGTCAGCCGTAGATCTGTTTCTTGTTGCAGTCGCAGAGCTTGACGCGCCTGCGCTGAGGGCGCCAGTTGCCCTGGTCGTCGGTTATGGAGGCGTAATGCACTGCGGGCACCCTTCCCTTGCCGCACACCGGACAGATCTCGGACTGGATGGTCCTGGCTTCGTGTGCGAGCTTGGCGGTAAACGTTCTGTCCTTCTTCGGCATCGCTATCCTCTCCTGTGCATGGACGGGACGGCGCCGGCAGCATCGAGCACCCTGTCCATCGTCTTCCTGTCGCCGGTTTCGCTGTGAGCGGCCATCGCGGCTTCCAGCATTGCTCCTACGCCCCTCCTGACCTGTACGGCATCGTACCTGCCGGGAGTGGCCCACCAGAATGGGCACGAGTATAACATTCTGTCGGCGAGGGCTGCAACACCGGTTCCGGTGCAGCGCCTGGCCCAGGCGAGCACCATGTCCCTCAGGCTGCGCAGGGCCATGTGATCGGCGTTGGACGGGTCGTCCCAGAGAGGCCAGGGCAGCCCCCTCTCGAGGTCCGCCGGTGTCGTGGACCACGATCCGGCGGGTACGGAGGCCTCGCGGAGGGGGAAGAGCGAGACTATCTCCGAGATTGTGGAGAGCCTGGCCCCCTCGATGCGATCGAGGCCCTCCACGAAGGGTCTCAGGAAGCGTTCGATCCCTCCCCTGCGATGGTGGCCGAAGGTTTCGCCGTCCAGGGCGATCAGGAGATATGCGTCCGAGTCACCCGTCCATCTCCGCATTCCTTCGACGATCCTGGCGGCCGTCACTCCCCCCTCGGATTCATGGAAGGCGATCCTGTTGCTCCAGAAGTTGCTGCGAAGAATGACGGNNATGTCGTCCGCTGCGGCCCAGGATAACCCCATGCCGGAGAGAAGCCCTGCGAGCGATGGATCCCACGCCATCTCCGGAGGAAAGACGCCGCGCACCTCCCTGCCGGGTAGATGGGCCGCGTTCCCCTCGGTGTTGAGGCGGATCTGCCTCTCCGTCTCGCCGGCAGGGACGAGCGGCAGGATCGGGTGGAAGGCGCCTGAGGTGCAGAGTTCCCATCCTCGGGCCTTCGACAGCGTCTCGAGGGTCGATGGACGGAGCGAGGCGAGCTGCGTCGTGAGAGAATAGTTGATGTTCAGCGTCACGGAGGCCCCGGTGTCCAGCAGCATTTCCGCCAGGGGGGCGTAGCATTCCCCGTCTATCCGACGCAGAACATCCGGGTCCTGCGTCGGCGGCTGATAGAGGTGGAGCAGCAGCGCTACGTGCTTCACTTCGTGAAACTCATGATTACGGTGTCGCCCTCGGCGAGCCCGGTGAAGAAGGCTGCGCTGCCGCCGCTGAGGGCGATTTCCAGAAGGCCGCAACTGCCTTCGAGGAGCAGCAGGCCGGGCCGGGCCGGACCGTAGGTCTCCGCAGGACTGAGATTGAAGCTGCTCCCACGGGGATTGCGGATGGAGAGCGGCCGACGCCCGTCGAGATCGTCCCATGTCAGCCACAGGATGCAGTTCCCGAATCCGTCCACGTGCGCCACGGGCACGCCGAGGAATCCCCCGCCTGCTGTCGGCCGTCCCCTCGGCATCCTCACAAGGGTCGACGGATCGACAGGGGGCAGCGTTTCCTTCCAACTGCCGTCCAGCAAGGCTCTCGCGAGAGCCGGGGCCAGACAGTCACGCCCCTGGAACGTGGAGCGGGCCTTTTCGGGGGCGGGAAGCTCCCATGCGGCATCGACATCCACCCAGCTCAGAAGGCCGTTGTCGGGGCAGGCGACAGTCCTGCCCGAGCAGTCGGCGAGAACGATCCTCCTGGATGTGCCGACGCCGGGATCGACGACGGCGAGAACGCCGCATCCGGGAGGTAGCGCCGGCATGGAGACCATGAGGTCGAAGGCGCCGGCTCTTATGTCTCCCGGAGGCACTCCTTCGGAGAGGTCCACTATGCAGACCTCGCCGCAGAGGTCCCGGATCAGGGCGGCCTTCATCTGGCCGCTGTAGGTGTCCCTGGTCCCGAAATCGGAGAGTACGAAGACATTGTGAATCATCTGCGCCTCACGACGACGAGAGTCTGGTCGTCGGCTCTCGGCTGCCCGGCGGAGTGCCGGTTTACCGAATCCAGTATCCTCGAAACAATCTGTCTGCTGGAGAGATCGTGCGACTGGAGCGATACGTCCACGAGCCTGGAGATCCCGAATTCCTCCCCTTCCCTGTTCATGGCCTCGGTGATGCCGTCCGTGTAGAGGATCAGTATGTCCGCCGCCTCGATGCTGACATAACCGTTGTCGTAGGCGGCTCCAGGCAGGGCGCCGAGCAGAAGTCCGCCCTCCGTGAGAAGCCTTGTCTGCCCCTCCCGCTTTATGAGCACCGGAGGGTTGTGCCCGGCGTTCACATAGGTCAGCAGCCCGCTGTCCAGGTTCAGCACGCCGTAGAACAGCCCGGTGAGGGACGAGCCCTCCGCGCCTGTCGAGGCGGCGTCATTCACCCTGCGCATGATCTCGCTGATCGAGTAGATGTTCTGAACCTGCGCGGCCAGGTTGCCCTTGAGGCTCGCCATCGTGAGTGCGGCCGGAATGCCCTTTCCCGTCACGTCCCCGATAGCGAGACCTAGATTGTTCTCGGGCAGCCTGAAGAAATCGTAGTAGTCCCCGCCTATCTCCCTCGCGGGGCTGTAGAAGAACTCGATGTCGAAAGACTCCAGTCTGGGTGGATGATCCGGAAGCAGATCCTTCTGAATCTCCCTCGCAGTACTCAGTTCCTCCTGGATTGTCGCACCCGACGTGACACGGTTCAGCAGCAGATCGGGAAGCCTCCTCCGCACGGGCTCCGAGGCCAGCAGCGCCGGGCTAGCGGTGACGAGCCGCGCCGACTCCATCCTGATCTTCTCGTCCTGATCCTTCAGGAGGCCCGCCACCATCTCCGCGGTGGACGGCTCGTCGAGCAGCTCGTGATGCTCGTGGAGGATGGAGACGACTTCCCGCCTCACACCGGGTGACGGATCGCGTGAAGCGGCGGACAGCCTCTCCAGAAGCGCTTCCACAGGCAGATGGACGGACTCCGGGATGCCTTTCAGAGTGCGCGAACGAACTGTCGAATCCTCGTCGGCCAGCAACTGTTCGAGGATCGAGGAGCAAACCGGGCCGAGACGGCCCGACAACCTGCCCAGTGCTTCGCCTGCAACAGCCCGGACCGATCTCTCCGGATCGCCGGCCAGGATTCCCAGGAGCCATTCCGCAGTCTCACCGATCAGTCCCTGCCTCAGCACGGCTCTTGCTACCGAGGATCGGACGGGAGGAGAGGGATCCTCCGCGAGCGTCCCGATGAACTCCCTGCCGTCCTCCCCCAGGACGCCGCCGTTCAGCAGCACGAACCAGGCCAGCCTGGCGCGGGTCTCAACCGGCGCCGAGGATATCAGGCTGCGGCAGACCGTGATGGTGGTCTCCACCAGATCCCACCTCTGGCGGGTCATGAGCTGACCGAGGGCCTCCCTGCCCTGGTAGGACTCCGCCGCCAGTGCGGTTTCGACCAGATCGAGCTGTCTCTGCCTGTCGAAGACCCTGAAATAACTGAGAATCATCGAAGCGAAGCCGTGATCGAGCGCTATCCTGCTCGAGGCCAGATTCCAGAGTTTCGCCTCCTCCTCCGGGGTGAGCCAGGAGTAGTTCATGAGGAGGCACATCACGATCGCGGTCCGGTCCTTCTCCTCGAGATCGGTGACCAGCGCCCTCCGGATATCCCTGTCGAAGTAGCGCAGCCGCCCCCCGATCTGCCGGGCGACCATTCCCCTGCCGCCCGCCGGCAGCTTGCCCAGAAGTATCAAGAGGAGATCCGTGAATTCGTCCGAGAACTGCTCCGGAGCGCGGTTGAGCAGGCCCCAGGCCAGCCTGGACATGAGTCTCCCGTTCCCGGACGAGAGAACCTCGTTCACGGCTTCCAGCTCATCCGGCCTGATCCGTGGGAACCGGCTTCCGGTGAAGGCCATCAACTGGTCCAGTACCTCGTCGGACCTGTCCCCGACCATGCGGCCGAAACGCCCTCCGGGATCGTCCGCAAGCCCCCAGAACGATATGCCGCGCATAAACGAGGCCCGCACGCCGGTGGCTGAGTCGCCGGTGAGCCGGTCGAGGACGGGCTGGAATCTCGGATCGGACCTGATCCACTGCATGGCGGAAATCTCGGCGAGGATGGCTCTCTGATCGTGGTTGCCGGACTGGGAGAGGCGGTCGCAGAGGCTCACTATCCCCTGGTCGACTTCGGACTGGTCCTTCAGGAGAACCGTCAGGGCGTCCGCCAGGTTGTCCCCGTCCTCCTCACGGGACGCGGCGTGCAGCAGTGTGGCACGCTCGTCGTCTTCGAGGGATCCGTAGAAATGGGCGAGGCTGAAGCCTGCCTTCCTCACCCTGGGTTCTCTCGACGAGAGGAGTACCTCCGACAGGGAGTGGATGAGGGGGTCGCGCCTCGAGGCGCGAGCCGCTATCGCTCCGTCCATGGCGTTCATGCGCGTGGTGTCCGATGTCGCGAAATGGGTTTCTCCGTCGATGACGACACGACGGAAAGGCGCGATGCCGCGCGCTGCATCGCTGGCCGCGTACCTCTCCTCCAGCTCTCCGATGGACGGGAAGCTCCTCCTGTGGATGACGAAGAGGCGCTCCCAGAGTTCGAACAGTGTGTGTCTGAAGAGGTTCTCGGAGACTACGGGCTCGAACATCGAGATCAGGACGTGCTCTGCGGCGTCGAGCGGATCTAGGGAGACGAGTCTGCTGTACTCTGCCTGTCCCTGTTCAAGGCGCCATCCTCTGCAGTCGGAAGGAGCCGGCAGGACGACATGGGCGTCTCCGTACGAGCCGAAGAGAATCTCGAGCTTGGGCGAAGAGGATGCGAGGACGAGCCTCCTCCGCTGTTCCGTCGCTCTGATCATCAGGGAGAGGGCTGTGTCCCAGATGAAGGCGGACCAGATCCCTGTGAAGCGCCTCAGCGTGTCGAGGTCGTACAGCACCACGCAGTCCTCCGGGCCGGTCAGAAGGCTCTCCACCTTCTTCGTATCCAGGTCGGAGGAAATGAGTTCGACCGGGTTCAGCCCCTCCCTGGCGGACATCGAAAGGAGGAACCTCGCCATGGAGGTCTTGCCCGAGCTTATGGAGCCGCTGAGGCAGACGAATCCCCTGCGGCTGACGACTTCGACGGCGTGGTCGAGCGACGGAGCGTCGATCTGGGAGGGGTCGATCCTGCCGTAGCTCTCCAGCAGGGCGTCGCCGCAGGGATAAGGCAGCCCGCCGCGCGAGATCGTCGCGAGCCATGAGGAGAGATGCTCCGCTACGGCACGCCGGGCTTCGTCCGTGGAACGGAACATCCACAGGGATTTCCACGACCTCAGCTTCGCCAGCATGCTGTCCTCGGACGACGGCTCTCCGGCGCTCAGGGCGGCGACAGGCAGCGCCCAGTTGAAGGCGTGGTAGAAGATCCTGCGGAGCCCGTCCGAGGGATCGCCGTTCAGGACAAGGAGAACGGCGTCGGCTTCGGAGGGGGATTCGACGATCCTTATGCCGTCGGCCCATCCCGGTGGAACCGACCGCTCGAGGTCGTTTCGCAGGAGCTCCACCAGCCCGCCGGGGAACCCTCGATTCTCGACGGCCAGACAGAGCCTGAGGTATTCCACTTAAGTGAGGGGCCAGGTAAGGGAAACCCTCGTATTCCCTTCTTCGCTGAGTCCGAATTCGACCCATCTCGCCAGGTTTCGGGCGATCAGGATGCCTCTCCCCCGGTCCGAGAAGAGCTGTTCTCCCTCGCCGGGCTGGTATCCGAGGTCGCATTCGGGCTTCCATGTCCCGGTGTCGGTTACCCGGATGTTCAGTCTGCCCGGAAGAACCTCGAATTCGATCCTGACGGGCTTGTCGGCGCACATCCCGTTCCCGTGCTCCATCGCGTTCTTCACGAGTTCGAGGACTGCGATGGAAAGAGATGTGAGTTCGTCCTCCTCGACCCCGGCCACCGAACCTACCTTCTCCACGAAGATCTGCAACGGCTCCAGGAAGGCCTCGACGCTCGGGATGATCAGTTCGATTGGGCTCAAGCCCCGGTACCGCCGCCGAAGCTCCTGATCGCTTCGTCCTCGTCCTGGAAGGTCTCGAAGATGGTGATGAGCTTCGTTATAATGAACAATTCGTGTATCTTGTTGGTGGCGTTCAGTATCTTGACCACTCCGCCGGCGCGGCTGATGGTCGTGTGGCCGGAGACGATCACGCCGAGACCCGAGCTGTCCATCCAGGAAACGCCGCCGAGGTCGAGGAGGACCTTATGGTGTCTGTCCTGGTTGACGATGTTCTGGAATGCAGTCTTGAGTTCCATCAGTTCGGGCCCGCCGATCAGCTTCCCCGACACACGCAAGACAGTGATCCCGTTCTTCACCTGTTCCTGGATCTTCAAAGCACACCTCCGGATTGATCGTGTTCCTTACGGGAGCTATGGATATCTCACAGCCTGCGGCTCCTGACAAGCCCCCCGCCGCACTCTTCC
>LKHC01000118.1 GCA_001618605.1 Candidatus Fermentibacter danicus | reverse complement strand
GAGGACCAGCCCGAGAGTCTCCACGGACAGATTTTCCAATGCGCTCCTCACGAGGCTGTCGACCGGCTCCGGAAGGACCGGTCGGCCGCCTGTGGCGGACTCGTGGAGCAGGCGCAGCATAAGTGATTCGACCGCCTGACCGGGTTCCACCCGGGCCAGCATCCCGTGCGTCGGCTCCCCCTCGCCGAACTCGAGGAGCCACGGCGAAGGGCCTGTCGGCAGAGGCTCCCCCGCGGACCAGCAGGCCCAGGCGGCCGTTCTCGCATACTCGCCCTCGAGCGCGAGCAGCTCGTTTATCGCGTCCTCCGACCCTTCGGAACGGAGCCCGGTCCTGGCGCAGGCCTCCGCCATGCGGAGGAGGGCCTGGACATCCACGGCGCCGCTCTCAGAAACCATCAATGCCGCTGCGGCCAGAAGGCTCGTCATCGTTCTTCCTCATCGGGGTCATCCGCTTCGCCGCCCTCCAGAGATTCCAGGAAGCCCTTCACCAGATCCTCCGCCCTGCCCCGGTCGCTCTCCCTGACCAGCACATAGCCCCAGACCGGGTTGAATACGCGCGCAATGCCGTCGTACATCGGTATCTGCCTGCTCTGCAGCGCGGATTCGATGCCTTCGGCCTCGAGCATCGCCTGGACGGAGAGCGCCTCCATCTCGTTCGAAGCCGTGTGCGCCTTCACGAGGCTCTCGGCCGACAAGTCGCGACCATCCTCCGGGCTCATACTCCGCCTTTCGCAATCCGGCCATCCGTGCCGATCCTGTGGGATGGTTGTATCATAGCACCAAAGGGGGTGCCCCGCCGGGCTGAGATCATACCCCGAGGAACCTGATCCGGGTAATGCCGGCGAAGGGATGATCCGGGCATAGCGCTTTGCCCGGGAAGGGATTCCAGATTGGAGAACGTCATAGACGCCGCGAGGAGCGGCTCCGGCCATCCCTCGATAGAAGAGGTCGCCCGCCGCGAGGGCCTGAATCCCCGGTTCGTCATGGCCGGCATCGCAGCCGGTACGATCGTGATCCCCTGCTCCAACGCCTCCGGGCGTGCGAACCCCTGCGGGGTCGGCAGGGGCCTGACTGTGAAGGTCAACGCCAACATCGGCAGCTCGGCCGACATGGAGTCGATCGACTCCGAGCTTTCGAAGCTCGATACCGCCGTCAGGCACGGCGCCGATACCGTGATGGACCTCTCCACGGGTCCACGCTGGCGTGAAATCCTGGGCCGCATCTCGCAGGCGAGCCCTGTCCCCCTCGGTACGGTTCCGCTCTACCAGGTCTTCGGCGAAGTACTGGAAGGCGGCGGGGAGGCGGGCGACGTGGAGCCCGACGCCATGTTCTCGGCCGTTGAGGACCACTGCAGGCTCGGTGTGGACTTCCTCACCCTCCACTGCGGGGTTACGCGCAGAGCGGTCGAGCTGCTGAAGCAGCAGGGCAGGAAGCTCGGCATCGTCTCCCGGGGCGGGGCCCTCATGGCGGAGTGGATGGCCGCCCGCAGGGCCGAGAACCCCTTCTATGAACGCTTCGGCGACCTGATCGACATCCTGCGCAGGTACGACGCCACCTTCTCCCTCGGCGACGGGCTCCGGCCCGGCTGCCTCGCCGACGCCTCCGACCGCGCCCAGATCGAGGAGCTGGTTACCCTGGGCGAACTTCAGCAGAGATCCCTGGCGTCGGGCGTGCAGGTGATGATCGAGGGCCCGGGCCACGTCCCGATGAACCAGATCGAGCACAACATCCGCCTTCAGAAGACACTCTGCGGCGGCGCGCCCTTCTATGTCCTCGGCCCAATCGTCACGGACATTGCGCCGGGCTACGACCACATAACGTCGGCCATAGGCGGAGCCATGGCGGCATGGTTCGGGGCGGACTTCCTCTGCTACGTCACCCCCGCCGAGCACCTCAGGCTGCCCGACGTCGAGGATGTGAGGGTCGGAACGGTCGCGGCCAGGATCGCCGCCCATGCCGCCGATGTTGCGAGGGGTTCGACGGGAGCGAGGGCCATGGACGACGCGATGGCGGCCGCCCGCGCCTCCTTCGACTGGGAGAGGCAGTTCGAACTGGCTATAGATCCGGAGAAGGCCTGCACGGAGCGCCGGAAGGCCATGCCGTCGGATACCGAGGTCTGCTCTATGTGCGGAAGGCTCTGCGCGGTGAAGACGAGCAGGAGGGCGCTCGAACCGGAACCGGGCGGCCGTTGACGAGAGCGGTGATCGGTGTCAGGTGATCGCAGTCAGGTGTCCGGCATCCGGTGACGGGTATCCGGTATCCGGTTATCAGTGATCGGCTTCTGTTGCTCAGAAAACCGGCTCAGTATTCCTCGAATGAGTCGATCTTGTCCAGATAGACCCCGTCGAAACCGGCGGCAACGATCCTGTCGAGATAGGAATCCGGGCTGCCGTAGATGATGCCCTGCCATCCGGGATCCCAGTACTCGACGAGGTAGTTGCCAGGCCAGTCCGGGTTCTCCGGCCCCAGCCACGACGGCGGATTCGTCTCCCACGACGGGTTCCAGTACCAGCGGTAGTCCTCGGCCTCGCCGATGCTCATGTAGCACAGGACGATCCTGCTCCCGCCGCCGGGCTTCGTCGCGAGTTCCGCCACCTGTTCCGGCCCGAGCTGCCCCCCACAGCAGAACAGGTCGATCACGAACATGTCGTAGCCCGTCTCGTCGAGCGTTACGACGAACTCGTCCGCGCTTTCGAACCCCTGGTCGTTGATCAGGTAGAGGAAGTTTTGCGCGCCGGCCAGGTCCGATACCGGATCGGCGTTCACCTGCCAGGGCTCCGCAGGATATGGCGGTATGTCGTCCAGATCGCGGCGATCGGCGGCGAATGAGACGAAGCCGTGCGCCGCGCTCCAGGAGTACGAGCTGTCCACCTTCCAGGGCGTCCGGCAGTAGTCCGTGACCATGACCTCGATCCCGTGAGACTCCGCGAGGTCGAGGAAACCCAGCACCCACTCCTTCTCCGAAGCCGGTGTCTCTTCGTCGTCGCCCGCCCAGCCGAAGAACAGATCCTCCCTGCCCTGGCCGTCTATAGCGGACATGTAAGCCTGCATGGGCGGACCATCGGGCTCCAGATCGGCTGTCAGCAGCTCGTTCCCGTTCTGGGGCACTACTATGAAACCGGGAACCTGCTGCTTCGCATACGAGGACAGCCCGACGACGAAGTCGCGCATCTCCTGCGCGGCGTCCACTTCCCCGGACGGATCCTCCGGCCCGCTTCCGCAGGAGCACGCGAACACCGCGAGAATGCACACCGGCATTCCCTTCATCTTCCCACCAGCCCCTCCCGGATCATGAAAGCGGCCACGCTGTCCGCGACCAGGGCCGCTCCGGCGTCGTTCAGGTGCCCTCCATCATAGAAATAGACCAGATCGTGCGGTATGGCCGAGGCCAGGTCGTAGCAGGCCACCCCCTCCTCCGCACAGACATCCCTCACGTCCTGGTTGATGGTGTCGAGCATCCTCCAGAGCGTCGCAGCGGAAAGGACATGGTCCGGTTTCTCGATCTTCCACAGGAACTCGCCGAAGATGCCGCGCCAGTACTCGGTGTCGTCGAAGGCCAGAGGCTGCGTGAGGAATACGGGGGTGACCCCCATGGCCCCGGCCTTCTCTATCAGCTTTCTCAGGTTGTTCCGTGTGTAGTCGGGATCGACCATCAGTTCGTGGAGATCGTCGGGGGTGGGCGCTTCGGGGCCTTCGAGCGGCACCGGAGTGTAGCCCTGCGCCCACGGTGTCCCCTGGACCGGCACCTCGTCGATCAGGGACTTCTTCAGCGAGTAGACGATCTGGATGATCCTGCTGTTGCAGAACAGCCACCAGCCCAGGTTCGGCTGAAAAGTACCCAGGCCCGCCTGCCTGCCGGGGTCCATCCCGTTGTAGGTCTCCATCTCGTTGGCTCCCACAAGGAAGAGCGCAATGTCGGGCCTGATGGCGTCGATGACCTCGTCCATGAATACCAGGTGACCCCTGGTGCCGTGGCCGCCCAGCCCGCCGTTCCCGACCCAGATCCTCGGATGGACCTCGCGCAGATGTCGCTGGAGCTGCGCGGGCCAGGTTCTTGAGTCGTCCAGCTCGAAACACTGGGTCGTGCTCCCTCCGACGCATACTATCGTGGTCCAGGAGTCCCAGTCCTCCGGCGGCTCCTCCCCCCGCATCCCCCATCTGTTCGTCGAATAGGTTCCTCCCGACATCACGCCCGGGAGGTCCGACTCGAGGGTCACCCTCACATGAGGCCGGAGGTCGAGAGAGGCGTGGAACACGCTGCCCGGCGAGACGATCCTCATCCCGGCCTCGAGCGTCGCCGTCACGAGCAGCAGCGTGAAGATGGTCAGGAAGCTCCGTTTTCCGAACAAGGCCCATCGCCCCGCGGGGCAGGCGGACACCATGGAAACGGCGCCCCCGACCAGGACGGCCGTCCCGCCCCACAGGATCCGTCCTTCGGAGGCCAGCGGCGTGAAATGCGGGCCGATCCATGCGAACAGCGCCAGGGCCGGCAGCCCGGCGAAGACCATGAACTCCGGTGCGACTGTCCCGCCGATTCCTCCCAGAACCCTGCGGATGCGGTCAAGGCTGCGCCAGGGTGCTGCGAGGACGGCTGCAGCAACGGCGAGCATCACGGCCGCCCCGGTGAAAACCACTGCTGCAAGAGGTATGGAGTACCTTCCGAAGACAACCGGATTCGTGCTTCTGGAGCCGGCGAATACGGACCAGCAGGAGAGGATGCCTATCGAGAGCATCGAGCAGGACACGACCTGGATTGCCGTCCGGCCTCCCGGCTTCCGTTCCGCTCCTCTTTCCGTCATATCCTGAACCTCGTATCGACTGGATTGCGTGTATCGATCGATGGGGTATGATATGCAGCGAACAGCCTCGTTCCAAGGATCGGCAATGTGAGCCTGAAGAACGCGACAGCAGTCCTTCTATCGGCTGTGTTTTGCGCCCACTATATCGGCCTCGTTGCACATTCTTCAATGCTGCCGACATACATGGACTCGTTCTACTCCTTCGGCGCCGGGGCGAAGCTGGCATACACCGGTCATTTCTCGGACACTTTCATGCTGCACGGGCTCCTGAACTCATACCTGGTGGAAACGATCATCAGGGCCGGGGCCGCCGGACAGTCATACATCCTGGCCAGACAGGCGCAGGCGATCTGGGCTGCAATTACCCTGCTCGGAGTCTATGGAAGCCTGCGAAGCCTTCTGGGCGACAGGCTTTCCCGATGCACAACGCTACTCGCTGCATCTACGATGTTTCTCTCCACCATGACGACGATCGAACTCCTCGACATTCGTCCGGAATGCCCCTCGATGGCTGGAGTCTCTCTCCTCCTGTGGGTCTGCCTGTCCAGATACAACAGGGCCACCCCGGTTTTCATGGGCCTGGTGCTGGCCATGTTGACAGCCGCCAGGCCGACGAACTTCCTTCTGTTTTTCCCCGCCGTTTCGGTTTCGTTCTCGGACGGGCTCTCGGGGCGTATCAGCACCGGAACACTGACCAGGACACTGGTTATCGCAGTCATTACCTGCTGTCTGGTGCTGATCACCCTGTTTCCAGGCTATCTGGTGCATGCAGGAAGCCTTGTGAGGCAGTTCGAAGTGTTCTTCCGGAGTAGATATCCCAGGACTATGGATGCAGGGATTCTCCTTTTCAATGCCGCTCTGACCGCCGGGTATCTCTGGCTGGCGATACCCGGGTTGTTCCATGCTCTTGGGCTGTCGGTCTTCCTGGCTTCGATACCCGGGCGGCATCAGGGCCTGGCGCGACTACGGGCATTCCTCGTCGGAACGCTGCCTTTCATTCTTTCAACCTGCCTGTATTCGAACTTCCAGTCCCGATACCTCCTGCCGATCGCCCCGGTATTGTTCGTGTGCTCGATAATGGGTTACAGTGCGCTTTCCAGACGCGGTCGAATCCTCTTTCTTGCCGGCGCGGCAGCGACCGGCCTCGTGGCCTGTTACCAGGGATACGAGATCTGGGCCAGGAAGATGGCGGGCGGAATCGCGGACCTCCTCCGGACAGCGTCGGAAATGCACGCTTCAGCAGTTTCAGGGTATGACGAGAGCCTCCGGGGAGAGACTTATGGCAATCCCGGAGACCCGCCCTGGCCTCTCCTGCCTTTTGTTTCCGTGGATGACCCGGATCGGCGGCTCGAGCTTTACATATCCGACACGAAGACCCGGGAAGGCTACCGCATCCAGGATTCCACGGGCGTGGTCTCGCCGGCCAACCTTGAGATAAAGAGGAGTCCGAATCCCGGACTGACCAATCTCTTTGTCCTCATCAGAGAACCATGGAACTGGCGGAGTTGGGAGACAGTCTATCTGCTGGTCGGACTACAGGACGAATCCGGACCCGCCCGGCGAGGCCCGCTTCTGTCTGAAGCTCCGGAACATCCTGCCTGTCAGTCGACTCGAAGGGCCGAATCCACCTGCTCCGCAGATTCATGCGCCAGATCGTCCAGGATGATTCTGACTATCTCGGACGATATGTACTCGTTCCCGTCCTGATTCAGATGGCAGCCGGAGAAGTCGCTGTAGAACTCCGTCGCCGACGAGTCGAAGACTGTCGAGAAATCGAAGTAGTCCTCCGAGGAATCGGCATTCGACGCAGCGAGGCTCTGGGTGAGCACGACGAGTTCCTTCCATGCCGGATCTCCACCGGCCTGGAAGGCAGGAGACCCCCCGACCCAGATGTCATGCTCGTTTTCGGTCATCGGCTTGCTTCCGCACCAGATGCATGGCTGCCAGATGAACAGGCAGTCGAAACCGAACCCGTCGCCGAGCAGCGAAGCCATTTCCATGTTCCGGCGATAGACGGCGAATGTGCTCTCGGCAAGAGCCACAGGGTCCGTACCCATCGTTGCGTAGGTGATTATCTCGCGGGGTTCTTCCGCGAGAGTACCTGCCGTCCTCATCAACTGGATGAGCTGCGCTGTGTTCGTCCTGCCGACAAGCTGAGCGAAGAGAGAGTTCTGCACCCTGAGTATGTCGATCCCCTCGACTCGGTCCCTGATCTGGGGGTAGTTCTGGTGTTCGCCGGCCCTGCCGACCTGGTAGGAGCTCCAGACGTCGTTGAATCCGTCGTAGAAGATGACCAGATCCGGGATTCTACCGTCTCTCAGTTCTAGGAGAAGGCTCAGCAGCTCCTGGCTGGATACCCATGATATCTGTCCGTAATTCGTGACCGAGACCCGCAGGTCGGTCGATGCGGCAAGGTTCTCCCGGAGACGGGACGCGATGGTGCAGGAATCAGGGACACCCGAGCCCCACATGGCGGACCCGCCGAAGACGAAGATATTGAAAGCATCTGGATCATCGCTGTTTCCTGGCGTTCTTCGCAGGCCTCGATCGTCGGTCGTCTCTTCTCCCTGGAGGAGTGAATCCGCCTGCCAGACCAGGTACGAGACATAATGACCCGGGACAGTCGTAACCTCTACGTGGACCAGATTTCCTTCCCTTTCCTTCTTGATCCTCATGGCGATAGCCCCCGGGTTCCAGACCTTGATAACGACCAGGGAGACAAGCTCGAGGGCGACTAGAGCCATTAGAAAGTTCATGGCGACAAGTGACACATTTCTATAGATATGAATGCATTTATTCCAGAGGATCGATGCTGCGACGAGCACGGCCCCGAGGACGGCGATAATGATTTGATTCCTGCTGAATCCGTCACCTGAGCTCAAACCGATTTGATCCCCGAACAGGGCTGAAAACAGTGCCAGCAGTCCGGCGAAGCCGAGAAGTCGACGGAGCAGTTTCTCCCCACCAGCGCCCACGACAGTCACCTCCGGGTATCGGGAGTCTGTACGGATTTCATCAGTGAAGGCCAGCCGTCTCTCCGGTCATCTCCCCGCTCTTCCGCTGACAGAGAACCGCGAGGGTGCATAGCATGCAGACTGCAGGTCTGACGGCTCCGGCAACGATATCGTACAGCTCGATCATCATGCTCTCCCGCAACGGCACTGGAGCAAGCACCCAGACGACCAGCGGCATGACGGCCGACATCCTGATTCCCACAGTGCCTCCCATGATGAAGAGTCCCGTGAACGGCAGGACGAGAATGCCGTAATGATTCCAGGAAACCGGTGCGAACACGGGGATCATCATCGAAAGGATCGCGGCAATATGCCTGTTGGTGAGCCGGGCGCGGTTCCTTTTCAAAACGATCGCAATCATTACGCAGCATAGAAAGAACATGGACAGCGCCGCGAACACTGCCGTCACGAACCGATTTGACATCAGATTGAAGGCCATTCTAGCTTCGATGTCATCTTGAATTCGCGCAAAGACTGCATCGCTCATGGTATAATCGACTATTCTGGATGATGTCGCCATGAGACTCAGATTGTTCGCCATGCCATACCCTGACTGCACGACAAAGTCCGACAGAGACTCGATATACCGAAGCCATATCTGAGGTTCGTATACCGCCGAACTGACGACAATGCCCACCGTGTACGCCAGAAGCATGCCCACGAAGGCCCTGCGGGTTCTGAGCGCAGCTATCGGGAATGCATAGATCAACTTCTGCAGAATGACGGCGGCGCCGAAGAATCCGGCTTTCAAACCGTTGATGTTCCGTATCATCAGAACGATGAAGAGAGCGATGAACGGAGTTGTATTACCCCATCGCAAGGCCTGTACTATGGGACCGCCGACCAGGAGCAGAGGAATGGAGGCGAGCAGGAACCGCATCCTGCCTTCGGAAGGAAGAGGCCGGGCGGTGAACACCAGCGCCAGCCATCCGGAAACCGCAAGAATTGTCGTCCATAACAATGACATCTGTTCGAGTGAGAGGAATCTCATTGGCTCGAACAACAGGAGGAACGCCGGTGAGTAGATGTACGGGTACGGCTTTGACTCGGACAACGAGGAGAATCGACTCGTGTCTTCGGGGGAGTAAGGGTTGCATCCGGCAGCCGCGGTACGCCAGGCGCTGGCGTAACAGTCGAAATCGAGCGGCCTCCCGCCTCCATCGTAGTTCATGCCAGCATGAATGGAAATGAACGTGCAGAGTGCCACTACGATGGAAATGAGTGCCACCTTCGTCCTGGGACCGATGCGAGGGGCGGATTGAAACGGTTTCCCGGCGGCCGCTATCAGGAAGGCTCCTGCGAGCCCGATCGCAAGCGGGATGAACGATTCCGGTCCGGTGGACGAGCTGAATTCTGGCTGGAGGATGGCTGCGCCGAGCAGAGCGAGGAATCCCAGAAATGGGAGAATCCATGATGTCAAAACGCCTCTGCCGGATGAACGGTTCGACTCTTCTACAGAGCTGGAGTCGGGTGGGTTCATGGATCCCTGCTCTTCCATCCGTCCCGCTTACAGGCTGGCCAGGATCGCCCGGGCTACCGCCTGATTGCCGTCGGCTGTCATCTCCGTTCCCGACGGCCCGACGAAGATAACACCCTGGAGCGAGTCCATCACGGAAACCAGGGAAACCAGGCAGATATCGCGGAGATCGACCTCCTCGATCACATCCGAGCATGTGCACAGAAGGGCGGCGAATTCGGCGGCCTCGCGCCCGGGGTCCGTCATTCCGTCCACGATCGCCTGTTCGGAAGGTACGAGAGCCTTGCCGGAGCGGAGAACTCCAGGGAGCCAACAGAAGCGGCAGTTGAAGCCGTAGAGGCGCCCCAGGTTCTCGGACATGCGGGAGTTGGCGAGGAAGACCGCGGCGGCGGCGGCGCCCTGAGACTCCGGTGACACCGGCTCTGTCGCGGAATCGGAGGCGCCGCCCGACAGCACGGAGGAAATGACTCCCCATGTCTCGGTGGATTCCAGGACCATCTTCCACAAGCTGCGGCCTCCGCCGCTCCGATAAGGGCTCCTGCCCTGCGCCGCCGTTCCAGTTCCGAGCATGGCTCCTGGGCCGTTGACCCAGCAGCCGCGGCATCCTCGAAGCCGCCGATGAACAGGACCAGATCGGGTTTGGCTCCGGAGCGGAGAGACAGCACCAGGTCGATCAGCGCCTGTGTCGAGGTCCAGCCCGGCCTTGCCCTGTTCTCGACCCTGACCGGCCCCTGCCATAAAGAATCCAGCCCTTCCTGGATGAAGCAGGGGATGGTAGCGGAATCGGCGATCGAGGGCCCGAGGACCGCGTCGGCCCGTAGACGAACACCGCATATGCCGCTGGATCGGTGGATGCGCCGGGCACGATCCTGCATCCGGAGGCGTCCAGTACGACTCCAGTGGCAGCGGTGGACGGATCGTTGCCCCATCCTGTGTAGGGTTCGGGCATGATCCCGGATCGGAAGGCGCTCCAGGGAGCGACGTCTCTGGTGGGCGATACGGGTGAGCGAGCAGGATCGAGCCTCGCTATTACGAAAAAGACCGTCTCCAGAACCAGGACGGCCAGCATGCCCCAGGCGAGAACCTGTCCTATCGCCTGGAAGAGGTAGGAGAAGCGACTTCCCAGTATGCCGTAGGTAAGGAGCCCGGTAGCGAGGATTGCCGAGATGATCCCGAAGCGCGCCGTGCCGGGTCCGGGGCCGAGCCCGATGCTGTCGGAGAATACCACCGCGGCAATCAGGCCCAGAGCGGCAACCGTCGCTGCAATTCTTGGAAAGGCACCGGTTTCACTCCTCCGCATGATCACTCCTTTTGCAAACAGGACAATATGCAATGCCGCCCCCCCTCAAGCACCCCCACCGATCAGATCGTTTTTAACACTTGGACCAAACTCATATGAAGCGCCATCTGCTGAGGGCTTCAGCGGGCAACGAGGGGCGAGAGGCGAGGAGCGAATGGCGAATAGTCGGTGACGAAAGGCGTGGGGTCAGCGGCGACGGACGAGCAGGGATCGGCGAGCACCGAGAGGACAGGAGCGGAAGGGAGAGGCAAGGTCAGGACGGAAGCGAACGCGATCAGCGAAAGACGCCGGAAGCAATCCGGTATTCTCGCCATTCGTCGTTCATTACTCACCACCGACTACCAGCCGCCCTCTTTTCGCTACTCGCTGCTCACTACTCGCCAAGTGACAGGTAATCAGCCGGGCGAGTTTGGTCCAGGTGTTAAAAACGATCTGATTGTTCTCGCCGAGTAACAGCGGCCTGGCGAATTTGGTCCAGATTGTAAAAGCGATCTGGTTGATAGGCTCACGGAGGGAGGTGGATTCGTTATCTTGCCGTAAACAGATTCCACCCTCGTAAGGATTCGGATGGACGAAAAGCGCAAGGCTGCGCTGCTCCTCTCTGTCGGGACAGTGATGTGGGGCTCCACGTTCCTCGTTTCCAAGGCCCTCTTCGCATCCATGTCGGCCGGAGTCCTCCTCTCCGTCAGGTTCTGTACGGCTGCGGCCGTACTGGCTCCCTTCGCCGTCGCCTCCGCCCGCAAGCCGTCGGCAGGGCGCCCTCCCCTGTCGAAAACCGTCGTCCCGTCAATCCTGCTAGGTCTGTCGCTGCTCGGTGGGTATGCGTTCCAGCTTGCCGGCCTCGAACTGAGCGGGCCCGGCAAGTCGGCGTTCGTCACATCGCTCTACGTAGCCTTCGCCCCGTTCGTGGCCTGGCCCCTGTGCGGCAGGCGCCCCGCGCCGCTTCACTTCGTCTCAGTCGGCGCGGCACTCGCCGGCGTTTGGCTCCTGGCAGACCCTTCGGGCGGCATTGCGAAGGGCGACATTCTAACAGTCGCCGGCGCCGTCTGCTGGTCGTTCGAGATAGCCCTGATCGACCGGTTGTGGCTCCCCGGCCGCTCACTGGAGATAACCACAGGCATGCTTACGGTGGTGGCACTCTGCTCGCTGGCGCTGATCCCTGCCATGGGCGGCTTTGCAATCGACCCTGCCCCAGGGGCGATCGCCGGCCTCCTGTACCTTTCTGTCTTCGCGACAAGCATGCTCATGTACTGGCAGATACGCTGGCAGCCCAGCCTCGGGGGCGCTGTCTCTTCATTGATCTACATCGGCGAAGCCGTGATCGCCGCCGCCGGAGGCGCGATCCTCCTGGGCGAGCGTCTTCCCTTCAAGGGATGGATCGGCTGCCTTCTGGTCGTCGCCTCGATCCTGCTGGCCTTCCGGCGGGAACTGAGTGGAGGTGATGCGGGATGAGCACGACAGGCCGCTACAGGGAGGGGCTGCGTGCATTCTCCCGCAACGCGAGGCTCTTCATATGGGGAGGACTGTTCAACGGCCTTGGGATGTCGGTGTTCAGCCTGCTCTTCAACCTCTACCTCAAGGAGAATTCGTTCACCGAGACCTCCATCGGGCAGATCCTGGCCGCTGGATCGCTCGGCGCCGCGATCGCCGCCGTGCCGGCCGCACTGGTGCTGGAGAGGGTGAGGACGAAGCTCGTCCTGGTATGGTCCACCGTGCTCTCCTGCGCGTTCTACGTCCTCATGGTGCTTGCCGGCGACGTTCCGACGATCAGGCTTATGAGCTTCTCGGCCACGATGTTCGTCACCTTCTACAGGATAGCGGCGTCGCCCTTCCTTATGGCAGAGAGCGGCGAGCGCGAGCGCATCTACGTTTTCAGCGTCAACTCGGCTGTCGGCATGCTTTCCAGCCTCCTGGGCTTCCTCTTCGGCGGGATGCTGCCGGGACTCCTCTCCATGACGGGTCTGGCACGCGATCCGGGAACGGCGCAGGAGTACTCCCTCTACTTCGCCGTCGCGGCCAGCCTATTCGCCGTCGTGCCGTTCTCCCGCATCGAGGGCGACTCCCCCGCGCCACGGGCCCCCGGCGGCCTGATCGGCAAGCTGAAGTCGTACGACTGGGAGGTGATCCGCAGGCTGATGATCCCCAAGATCCTGGTCGGCCTCGGGGCGGGGCTCGTCATCCCCTTCATGAACCTGTACTTCAGGAACGAGTTCGGACTCGACCCCTCGAGGATCGGCTTCTATTTCTCGCTGATGCAGGTGGGCCTCTTCCTGGGGATGCTCTCGGCTCCGATACTGACTCGCAGGTTCGGTATGGTGGGGAGCATCGTCCTGACCGAGCTTCTGTCCGTGCCCTTCATGCTCGTGCTGGCCCTCACGCGGAACCTCGCGCTGGCTGTGACGGCCTTCGTAATGCGCGGCATGCTGATGAACATGAACCTGCCGATATCGGCCAACTACGAGATGGAGATACAGAAGCCGGAGGACAGACCCTTCACCAACGCCGTGTCCGCGATCTCGTGGAACGGGGCGATGACCCTGAGCGCGGCCGCGGGAGGGGCGATAATCGAGAAGTACTCCTTCGCCTTCTCGTTCTACGTCACGATAGCATTCTATCTGCTGTCGGCCGGGTCGTACTACCTGCTGCTCGGCCGGTGGAAGCCCCGCAGAGAACCTGCCGGGGCCTAGCCCGCGGCGGCCGTCCTCTTCAGATCACCCGCTCGGCCTCCAGATAGCTCTGCAGTGCATCGACGACCTCGGCGTCGAAGGCGGTTCCCGCGGCGGCGCGGATAGTGCCCAGGGCCTCCCGCGGGTCCATGGGGTCGCGGTAATGTCTCTTCGCGGTCAGGGCTTCGAATACGTCCGCGACGGCGATTATCCTTCCCCCGATCGAGATCGCGTCGCCGGAGACGCCGGCAGGATATCCCGATCCGTCCAGCCTCTCGTGGTGCTCCACTGCGAACTGCGGCACCGATTCGAGATCCTCCTCGAAATCGATCGACGAAAGAATCCTGCCCGTCCGCTCGACGTGGCTCCTCATCACGCCGATCTCATTCTCGTCGAGGGGATCGGGCTTGCGCAGGACGGCGTCGGGAACGCCGATCTTGCCGTAATCGTGGAGCAGGGCGGCGTACTCGATCTCACGGGTGAGAGTTGCGGACAGCCCGAGATGCCGCGAGATGCCGCCGGCATACTTCATCACGTTCTCGCTGTGGCCGGCGGTCAGGGGATCCCTCGCCTCTATCGATTCGGCGAGCGCCTTGATCAGGGATTCGAGCATGCTGCGGCGGTGTTCGTAAAGCGACACGTTTTCGATCGTCACCCCGGCCTCGGCGGCCACCGCCTCCAGGAAGTCGGCATCCTCCATCGAGAATCCGCCTCCCGACTTGTTCACGGCCTGAAAGACGCCGGTGACTTCTCCCCTGGTATTCCGGATGGGCACGGTGAGGGCGTTCCGTGTGGTGAACCCGGTCGATCTGTCGACGGACGGGTCGAACCTGCCGTCCCGCGATACGTCGCCGGTTATGAGGGTACTGCCGGTTCCCAGGACATGCCCGGCCAGTCCGCTGGTCGCGTCGATCCTTATCTGCCTGTCCATCCCCTCGGCGATGATGGACCAGAGCTCGTTGCGTGCCCGGTCGTAGATGAAGACAGTGGAGCGCTCGGCTCCCAGGCATGCGGAAGTCTCGCTGGCCAGAAGTGCAAGGAGGGTGTTGAGATCGCGCACCCTGCTGATGGCCTTCAGAATCTTCAGCAGGGATTCGAGCCTCACCGATCCATCGTCCAAGAATCCCTCCCGGCCGGTGGCGTTTACGGCGTCCGTAATGAAGCCTGATGCGATACTAGCCATCGGAGGCCGGACAGGGTAGTCCCCGATTGACTTGGATGACCGCCCGGCGATAATGGAGGCTGTCGGTCGAACATGGAGGGATCTGCAGATGAGCTTGTCTACGACGCTTTCCAGGATACCTTTCTTCTACAGGCTGATCGTGGTCGCGGTGGCCTGCGCTCTGCTCCTCCTCCCCGTGACCAGGCTGGGATTCTTCCAGTCACTGGAGAACCGGACCCTGGACCTCAGGTTCAAGGCCCAGCCGACTCCCTCCGATTCGTCGATCGTGATCGTGACGGTCGACGGAGGCTCGCTGGAGAGGCTGCCCTGGCTGAGCTGGCCCTGGCCCCGACAGCTCTATGGAGACTGCCTCGGCCTTCTCAGACGCTGGGGAGCGAGCGTCGTGGCATTCGATATTCTCTACGACCTGCCGTCCCTCTACGGAGCCGGTGACGACCAGGCTCTCGGCGACAGCGCAGGCGCCTTCGGCAGGGCCGTGTTCGCCATCAACCTGCAGAGGCGGGACGGAAGGCCGATCCCGGAGAGCGCCGTCATCCCTGTGTCCGGAGCCTTCCCCGGGCTCGATTCCGCATGGACCAGCACGCCTCCCTTCGATCCCATCCTCGCCGGAGCCGCAGCGCTCGGCAACGTCTCGGCCCAACCCGACGCAGACGGCGTATTCAGGCGTATCGGACTCCTCACGAACACTCCCGCAGGCCCCGTGCCCTCCCTGGCTCTGGCCGTGGCATGGCTCCACGCCGGCAGGCCGGACATGGCCCTGGAGCCCGGCCTCCTCTCGATCGGCAACGCCAGGATTCCGCTGGACGAGGATTACAGGATGATCCTCAGGTTCCGGGGGCCCACAGCCACCTTCCGGTACGTGCCGATAGCCGACCTGCTGCAGTCCATCGGGGCGGAAGCCGCGGGAACCGAAGGGCCGGTCGATCCCGCCGTCTTCCGCAATGCGATAGTCTTCATAGGATACACCGCTCCGGGTCTCTACGACCTGAAGCCCACGCCCTACTCCGCGATATGCCCGGGCGTGGAGGTCCATGCGAATACCGTGGACAACATCCTGGCGGGGGTCGCGATCAGGCGGGTGGGCGTGCCGGCGACCTTCGTCTGCGCCCTGCTCTGCTCTCTGCTCTGCGCCATCGCGTTCAGGGCCGGGAAGTCGGTCGTCCTGCAGGGGCTGCTGGGTGTGGCGGTTCTGGCTGGTTATTCCGGCGCCGCGTTCCTGGCGTTCGCCTCGAACGTCTGGATCGAGACGGTTTATCCGCTCTCCGCAGGCCTCGTGTCCCTGCTCGCGGGCAGCATCATGTCCTACGGACGCGCCAACAGGCAGAAGCGGGAGATCAGAGCGGCCTTCTCCCAGTACCTCTCGCCCGCCGTCGTGGAGCAGCTCTCCCGCCATCCCGAGAAACTCGTCCTGGGAGGCGAACAGAAGGTCATGACGGCCTACTTCTCCGACCTCGCCGGATTCACGTCCTTCTCTGAGAAGCTCACGCCTTCGGAGCTGGTGGGGCTGCTGAACCGTTACCTGAGCATGATGACGGACACGATACTCGAGCACGGCGGCACGCTGGACAAGTACATCGGCGACGCGATAGTGGCATTCTGGAACGCCCCGCTGCCCTGCGAGGACCACGCGGCGGCCGCATGCCGGACCGTACTCTCCATGAAGGACTCTCTCGTCGCGCTGAACGCGACGCTGCTCTCGGAAGGCCTTCCCGAGCTGAAGCCGCGCACCGGCCTCAACACGGGCCTGATGACCGTGGGCAACATGGGATCGTCCCGCAGGTTCGACTACACGATGATGGGCAGCTCGGTCAACCTGGCCTCCAGGCTCGAGGGCGTAAACAAGGTTTACAGCACCCGGATCATGGCGTCCCGCGCCACAGTGGAGGCCGCCGGAGAAGAGTTCCTGTTCAGGGAGCTAGATACCATCAGGGTTGTCGGCCAGAAGACGCCTGTGGACATATTCGAGCTGCTTGGCTATCGTGAGAGCGTTCCGGTGAAAGCGGCCCGCCTGGCCTCTTCATATGCCGAAGCCCTGGCTGCCTACAGGGAGGGCTCGTTCGACCGGGCTCTCGCGATGTTCGAAGCCTTGGCGGCCGGAGGCGATCCCGTTTCCGGAGCGATGGCCGGGAGATGTGCTGACCTGTCCGCCCGCGGCCGCATCGACGGCTGGGACGGCGTATACGACATGACTTCCAAATAAGGGGGAAGGAATGGCATTCGCGGTGCTGGTGCTCTCTCTGCTGGCTGCCAGCCCGGTGTTGTCATCCGGGGATGAGGCCACGGTCAAGGTGATGCGGCAGTATATCTTCCCGTCGCCTGCCTTCTACTCTCAACCGCTGGCTGAACTGCAGCTCGGGCAGGTGCTGACGATACTCGAGGTCGGCAACCAGTGGTTCCGTGTCTCTGCGTCGTCTTCGCTGAGTGGATGGGTGCATGCCACCGCGCTCACCTCCGCTTCGGCCGGATCGGGCTCGGTTTCATCGGGTTCGGGCTCCGTCACCCAGGACGAGGTCACTCTCGCAGGCAGGGGCTTCAATTCCGAAGTCGAAGCCAGGTACGCCAGTGACAACCCATCCCTCGACTTCGGAGCCGTCGACAGGATCGAGGGCTTCAAGGTCTCCGAGAGCTTCATGAACACCTTCCTCGCCGGCGGCAGCCTCGTCGATCCCGCTCTCCTGCCCGACCTGCAGGCGGAGGCTCCGCAGTCCACGCCGGCAAGCCGCGCCTCGAGGGGAGGTTCGAGATGACATGCCTCCTGCTTGTGCTGGGGCTCGTCTCCTGGGGCCTCGACGACATAACCGACATCATCCGGAGCGATGACGCGCAGACCGCCATCGGCGTGGTCGACGCATTCGTCCAGGCCGGACGCGAAATCTCCGACAGTGAAGAGTACCACATCGGCCGTGCAGTCGCCGCCAACATCCTCAAATCCTACACCCCGGTCGGCGGATATGCCTTCCATTCCTATCTGAACGCAGTCGGCTCCTGGGTGGCGATGAACTCCCCCAAGCCATGCACCTACGGCGGATGGCACTTCCAGCTACTCTCCTCAAGCGAGATCAACGCCATGGCCTGCCCGGGCGGCACCATCTTCATCACCAGAGGCCTCCTGGACCAGATCCGCGACGAGGACGAGCTGGCCTGCGTGCTGGCCCACGAGATAGCCCATGTCTGCATGAGGCATGGCCTGGGCACCGTGCAGCAGGCCCGCTGGGTGCAGGCCTTCTCCGTCGCCGGCATGGCCGGAGCCGAGCGCTTCGGCTCCCGGGAGGTGCAGGAGGCTGCCGAGAGCTACGGCGACGTGGCGTCGGACATCACCGAGGCTCTCGTCACCAAGGGCTACTCCCGCAGTGCGGAGACCGCCGCGGACAGTCTGGCGGTAATCATCGCGGCTTCCGCCGGATACGATCCGGCAGGGCTGACGAGGGTTCTCTCCCGCATGTCCGCCGTGTCCAGACGCAGCGGCCCCGGCTTCTGGCAGACCCACCCCTCCCCCGAGGACAGGATGAATGACCTCGATGGCGTGAACGGCGGCCAGACCGCAGGATACGCCTCCCGCAAGGCCAGATTCGAGGAAGCTCTAGCCACGGCAGGCTCCCCGGCTTCCTACTCCGCCACCGGTTCACAGCCGGCCGCGACCGGCACCACGGGCGGCGCCTCCAGAGGTGGTTCCAGCGGCGGATCGAGGAGCGGATCGAGCGGAGGCTCCTCGAGGTAGGGCTTCCGTCATCACGGAACGCGGAGAACCGTTGATCCCCGCATGCAGTACGGGCCGCCGCACCTTCCGGTTCGGCGGCCCTTTCTTGCTGGCGGCGGGAATGCTGCTGCCCCACTCGATGACGGCCTCATGCTCCGGACGACCTGATCCTGCTCCATTCGTTCCAGCGGATACGGTTTCGGAAGCCCCGGGGTTCAAAACAGCCAAAGCCATCCCAGTGGACACCCTTTACCATGATTCCACCATGTACACGCAAGGCCTGTGCTTTTACGACGGGGACATCTATGAATCTTCCGGCGGGTACGGTTCATCCTGGCTTAGGCGCCTGTCCTGGCCCTCCATGGACGTTCTGGGCGAGGTGGTCCTGCCCCGGGAGTTCTTTGCCGAAGGCCTGGCGATCGTCGACGACACGCTCTGCCTGCTGACCTGGCGTGAGGGAGTCGCCTTCAGATACACGGTGCCCGATCTGGAGCCGTGCGGATTATTCACATACGAGGGCGAGGGCTGGGGGCTGACGGCCGGGGACGGGGTTTTCTACATGAGCGACGGCGGCTCGACGATCCAGATCCGTGATCCTTCGACATTCGCCGGGCTGGGGCGCTTACAGGTAACCGTCGGCGCCTCTCAGACCATGCTTCTGAACGAACTCGAGTACAGGGACGGTATTCTCTACGCGAACCAGTGGGGAATGGAATCCATACTGGAGATCGATGTCGCATCCGGCAGTGTGGTGACCGTGCTGGACGCATCGGCGCTTCTCGACCGCGCACAGTGGCCGGGGGCGGAAGTCCTCAACGGGATCGCCTTCGATCCGGAAGGCCGGATGCTGCTTACAGGCAAGCACTGGCCCTTCTGCTTCCTGGTGATCGAGGAGCCTGCCGCCCCGCCNNCCTGCCGCCCCGCCGCCATGACGGCGGCGGGTGCATCGGGTCAGGCCGAATCAGTCCCGTGACTGGATGAAGTCCATAACCAGCGGGATCAGGCCGGGCACGAACCGACGGGGCAGTGTCGAGTATTCCTCGAATCCACCTGTGACTGCGGCCTGGAACAGGTGGTTCGCCCCCTCCAGAACCTCCACCGAGGATCCCGGTTTCCCGGACAGCGCCCTGGTCATCACCGGAGCGTTCGTCCCGTCATTCACCTGCATGTCCAGCGATCCATACACCGCCAGCACCGGGCATGGGCACCCCGAGGCAAACGACGCCGGGTCCAGCAGCAGGAACTCCGAGAACCATGCGCTCCTCAGAAGCATCATGGAGTTGGCCTTGATGGCGGTTACGTACTCCTCCACGGAGCCGGCTTCCGTCAGGGAGTCCGGCAGGGCTTCATAATCGCTTCTGGCCTGCGCTTCCAGGAGGCTGTCGAGCGCGGCTGCGCCTTCCTCCCCGGCCAGAACCGCGTCCATTATCGCCCTCTGCATCGCGACTCTCTCCGCCACGGTCTCCTCGGGCTCCCCCTCCAGCCTCGAAAAGTCCTCCACCTGGTCGAGCAGGACGTCATAGCCCGGAACCGCGGGTCCAGCGAGGCAGATCACGAAATCCGCCCGCGAACCCGGTGCGGAGGCGGCGCGGAGAGCTATCGTGGCGCCCTCGCTGTGGCCGAGGAAGCCGGTCAGGGTGTCGTCGACCCTCGGGTCGTCCTCGAGGCGTGCCAGCAAGGCGGAGGCATCCTCCACAAGGATCGAGTCGGATGCGAGTGGATCCCCGCCCGGCACTCCGCCGAATCCCCTGTCGTCGCACCTCAGCACCGCCACGCCGTTCCGTGTGAGCGAATCCGCCAGAACGCCGAAGACGGCGAAACCCATCACAGTCTCGTCCCTGTCCTGTATGCCGCTGCCCGTGATCAGCACAAGACCGGGGAAGGGGCCGTCTCCGGGAGGCGCGGTCAGCGTCCCCCTGAGTGTGGTCCCGTTCACGGCCAGCTCGATCTCCTCGGTTTCGTAGGGTAGATCGGCGTCCAGTACTGCGGGCCTGTGCAGAACGAAGGAACCCGTTGCCGATCCCTGTGTGAAGGAGCCGGATATCGAATCCGGTGACGCCACTCCCCTGAAACGCGCCAGACCTAGCCCGGACGGCAGGTCGAACGATACGCTGTCGCCTTCGACCGATACGCCGGTCAGCGCGAGCCCGAACGCACCCTGCACGGGGATGTCGATCGTCCCGGCCGGCGAGTCGGGCGAACCGGTGAAATTCACGTCTATCTCCATCTCGATCCCCTGCACCGAGATCAGCCCCTCCCAAGAGCCGTTGATCCCCGCAGGGGCGGCCGGCCCGCCTCCGCCGCACGAGAAAGCCGCGAGCGCGATCAGGATCGCACAGGCTGCATGCACATCGTTACTTCTCATTCCACCGCCTCCAGGGGATAGAACACCACGCCGCTCTCCCTGAGCCTGCCCCCGCCGTACGCGAGCCTGCCCGAAAAGAACCTCCCGTCCCTCATCCATGACAGGAACAGGTGATCCCCCTCCATAAGCGGAAGGGATGCGATCCTTTCATCCTCGATCCATTCCAGTCGCCCCTCCGGGCACTCTATCAGCTCCCCGCGCGCCGACGTCGCCTCGAAGAGGAAGACGTACCAGTCCTCCTCATCGTCGAAGGCGGGGAACGTCAGGAAGCCCTTGAGGTCCGGCGAATCGATCCTGAGGCCCGATTCCTCGAAGATCTCCCGCTTCACGCACTCCTCCGGCGTCTCCCCGGGCTCCATCTTGCCCCCGAGGCCGTTCCACCTTCCCCACTGTGAGTCGCCCGGAATCCTGTTGCGCAGCATCATCAGAGTCCTGCCGTTCCGGCGGACGTAGCAGAGCGTTCCTATCTTCAATTCGAGGCCTTTCGTGTCGATCTTCGAACATGGCCGGGAAGGATATCGTTCCTAAATGTAACCGTGGCGAATCCTCACCCGTCATGACTTCCATGCCGCAGCACGGGGATGAATTCGGCACGGCCTTCGCCTGCGGCACCTGCGAACACCTGCCGTCGTGCCCGGAAGGTTGCGGGGCTTTCGTCTGCGCTGCCGCGAACCCGGCGTTGGAGCGTCAACCGGACTTCAGGGTCTTATCGACAGACCCATCATCAGTTCGGTAGTGGAATCGTCGACCCAGTCGGAGTCCTCCCCGGGGATGTACCTCCCGAAGACCCTCTTCGTCTGCCAGTGCATGGCCACCGTCAGATCGAGCTTTCCCAGCCCCTGATTACCGCCCACCGAGAAACCCATTCCCGATCCGCTCTCGGAGGAATAGTTGCTGAAGGACACACCGAGCATCACCATGGTCCGCATGAGGAGTGGATACTCGATTGACAGCCTGCCGCCGTAGTCGTTGCGGCCCAGGGGGGACATTAAATCCGCCTCGAAGCCCACCCTGGTGTTCTGCAGGTGCGGGGCCAGTATGCTGAATCCGCATGAGAGAACGGGAGCCAGGCATTCTCCTCCGGCGGAGTAGCTCACTCCCAACGTCGACAGCTCCGTCCGCTGCATCGCCCCGACCCTCACGGCCGGTTCGCCGATGTCGTTCTCGCCGTAGTAAACTGAGTCCACGCCGGCGAGGTCGTTGTCATATCGGTAGTAGTCGAGCGTTATGACCCCCGTCCTGTATCCACCGGAGACGCCTATCGAGAAACCCTCCGCCGGCTCGTACGAGGCTCCCGCCACTGCGTCCCACTGAGTTCCGGAGGCTTCGAGTATCTCCTGCCCGGTCGTGATGCCGCTGAGTTCGTCGTACAACAGCCTGGTCCCGTTGTAATCCGCGTCGGCAACCGCAGAGATGCCTGCTCCTATGACGAACCTGCTTCCCAGGGGAGTTGACGCCGAGAAGCACCGCATGCCCGTGATGCTTCCGGTACGGTATTCTCGGCCCAGCTCCCGGGCATGGGTCTCCTTCCAGCCCAGCGCGCCGGCGGCGACCGCCAGATGAGTCTCATCCAGCGAGGAGAGCCCGGCGGGATTCAGGAAGATCGCGAACGCGTCACCGGTATGGGTCGAATTCCTCCCGGCCAGGGCTGCGGAATAGGCCCCGGCTCCGGATTCCGGGCTTCCGCCCCTGTAGGAGTCGATGAAGCCGAACGAAGCTGCGTCCGAAGCCAGAAACAGCAGGACAGCCGGAACGAGCGACTTGACTGGGTAGAGCATTCTGAGGCGCATCCGCTCTCCTTCCAAGATGGTTGTGAGAATCTAACAAGGAGAGCCGCCGGAGGGAACGCCCCTCGTGACGCAGAGACCAGGACGGGGATAGATTTCAGAGTGTTGGAACAGTCAGGCAACGCACCGGGGAGGGATGATGTTCCTTTTCGTGGTATCCGTTCTGCTCGTGCTGGCAGGAGTCATACTGTCGGCCGGAGGCCGCAGGAGGCGCGCAGGTGACGACAATGTCATCAGAACCTACGGGACGG
>LKHC01000117.1 GCA_001618605.1 Candidatus Fermentibacter danicus | reverse complement strand
GCAAAGATCCCCTGGGCCGATGTCCACATGATGTCCATCCGCAGGCAGGCGGAGGCCGTGTCGATGAACGCCTCCACCTCGACCGGCGTCACCGTGGACGTCCAGATGAGCCTGGTCTACAGGCTGGAACCCCAGATGGCCCCTTCGATCTATCAGACGGTAGGCACCGATTACTACCCGATCCTCGTCGCCCCCTTCATCAACCGGACCGCCAAGAACATCCTCACCTCGTACAATCCCGAGGCGCTCTACACCATGGACAGGGCGGACGTCAACATCCGGATAGAGGACAGTCTCACCGTTCTCCTCGCTCCGCTGGGCATAATCGTCGAGCAGGCTCCGATAGACAACATCGATCTTCCCGTGACCCTGCGCAATGCGATTGTCGCCAAGCAGGAGGCCGAGCAGGAGGCCCTCCGGATGGAGTACGTCATCCAGGCCCAGGTGCTGGAGTCCGAGAGGATGCGCATCGAAGCGCAGGGCATCGCCGACTACCAGAGGATCGTCTCCACGGGCCTGACGGAGCAGCTCCTGTCCTGGAAGGCGATCGAGCTTACGGGCGAGCTGGCGCAGTCCGACAACACCACATTCGTCATCGTAGGCGACACCGGCAACGGCCTGCCGATGATCTACCAGCCTCAGAACCGCTAGGAACCGGCTTCGACGGGAGACATGGAAGCGGTTCCCGGCCCGCCGCACGGAATGGTCCTGGTGGAGGTGGCGGCCGGGAGCGTCACCGACGCAATTCGAGCTGCTTCAAGCGGCGCCGACCGCCTGGAGCTATGCGCCGATCTGGCCTGTGGAGGACTGTCTCCCCGCAAGGACGACCTGAAGAGAGTCATCCGGGAGACGGATCTTCCGGTTGTAGCCCTGGTAAGACCGCGGCCTGGCGGCTTCGTCTACAGCCCGCGCGAGATCGCAGAATCGCTGAGGAGCAGCCGGGAATTCGCGGATCTCGGAGTAAGCGGCATTGCGGCAGGCGCTCTGGACGGGCACGGCAGGATAGACCGCCGGGCGGTTTCGGCGTTCGTAGAAGCCTCGGAGGGCATACCCGTGGTTTTCCACAGGGCTTTCGACCTCGTGGACGACAAGGCTGCCGCACTCGAAGAGCTGTTCGGACTCGGCGTTTCGAGGATACTGACCTCCGGCGGGCCCTCCTCGGCGGCCGAGGGCGCCGAGGCGATAGCCGGATTGGTCAGGCAGGCGCGGGGTCGCATCGAAATCCTGCCCGGAGGCGGAATCAGAGCCGACAACGCATCGTTGCTCGTGGAGAGGACCGGTTGCCGCTGGATCCACGGGTCGTTCTCCGGACGGGGCGCCGGCGGAGCGGAACCCAGGTTCGATCCGTCCGAATTCGCGGCTCTTCTTCGATCCATCGGTTCAGATCGTNNTCGGTTCAGATCGTTTTTAACATTTGGACCAAACTCGCCCACGGGTCGCAGGAGCAGGGACAGGCTTCCCAGGTTCTCCGTCCGGTGAGAGTTCACGCTGTAATGATCATCAAGCCTTCAGCGACAGCATCGCCGCTTCCATGTCGCCCTTCTCGAGGAACTTGAGGGTGACCTGCAGCTTGCCGATGTCGATGTCGTTGGCGCCGGACTCCATCAACTGCCTGATTCGTTCGCTGACAGCCATGCGCAGCGCCTCGGTCTGCTTCTCCACCGTGTCCGCCGAGGCGAGCATGTCCTTGAACTTCTTGGCGGATCTGCTGCTGGATCGAGCGGCGGCGGACTTCTCTGCCT
>LKHC01000116.1 GCA_001618605.1 Candidatus Fermentibacter danicus | reverse complement strand
GTCGCTTCGGGCGCCGGGGGGACATCAGGGACGGCCTTCGCCTCCGGCGCGGGTTCCTCGACCTGCACCCGGACGGCTGGAACCGCCTCCCTCTCCTTCGGAGCAGGCGAAGCATCACTGCCTGCAGGAGCATCCACCTTCGCAGCGGCTTCCTGAACCGCCGCCTGCGGGATCGTCTCCTGTTGCTGGACGGCTACCCTGTTTGCGTATTTCTGGGCCCGGACGGGTGCCTGCGCCGCCCGCCTGGACGAAGCTCTGGGCGCAGCGGGAACCGGCTTGACCGGTTCGATGACGAATGGAGCCTTTCCTGATCCGGATTGTTTCCGGGAGGGCTCCTCCTCCACTTCGACCACGATGTACTCTGATTTATCGATCTCAATGGGAGGCATTATATTATCGCTCTGTAAGGGAGGGGTTTCCTGTCTGATACGCTCGGTCATGAACCCGAGCAGTGCCTTCGTTGACTCGACGGTCATGGCCTTGCCGGTACCCAGCACCCGCGCCAGAACCATCCTCGCGGCCGCCTTGAGCTGCCTGACGTTCGTGGTGAAGGTGTCTGCCAGATAATCCACCACGTCATCGGATAGGTTCATCCCCGTGTAGTTGAAGAACTGCTCGAGGATCTCCCTCCGGCCCTTCTTGTTCACGATCTCGAGCTTGATCGTGATTCCGGACATCAGCCGAGAGAACAGCGAGGCATCGAGACCCGTCAGCATCGACGGCTCCACGTCCGAGGAGATCACGATCCCATGACTCTCGCGGGGCATCCTGTTCATGACCGAGATGATGAACTTTTCGAAACTCCTGTTTCCTCTGGCAAACTGGATGTCGTCTATGAGAATCAGGTGGTGAGATATCATCCAGTTGCGGAGTTCGCGTTCGCGACCGGCGCTCTTCGAGTGCTGGTACTCCGTTTCCAGATCGAGCGTGTTTATGAGCAGAGCCTTGCGTGAGGTGGCGTTCATCGTGGCCGCAAGGAGGTGGGTCTTCCCCTGCCCGGTGGGTGCGTGGATGAAGACGGGTGAAATCGCCTTCCAGATGCGGGGTATGAACGCAACGGTCCTGAGGATCTCGCAGGTGTAGTAGTTCTCTTCCGTTGTGATGTAGCTGTCGAAGGTCATGTAGTCGGGATAATCGAAGGAGAGAATGCTCTCGAAGCTCTGCAGCTTCTCGGTGTTGTCCCCGGAAACCCTGGGTACGCTCCCCACGCCGCCGAGGGCACGGGCAAACTTGTGCATCTGCCTGGCGGAATCCTCGTTGATCAGATCGGAGTCCGTACAGACCCGAAGAAACTCTTCGAATGAAATGTGCCCGATGGCAGGCTCCACCAGCATCACTGCTCCTTCTTGCACAAACTCTCCATCAGACGGCCCATGGCGATGCACATCAGGCCGATCTTGGTGTCCGGCTTCACCACCGTCAGCAAAACCAGTTTCCTGTCGAGCGACATCAGGCCCAGCGTCCTTTCGCCGTCCTCCACGATCACCCTCCCGGGTGCTCCGCCGGGATAGGAGTTGACGAATTCGATGACGCTCTTGACGATGACGGGAGCTATCTCGGAAAGGTTGTCCGGCACGTCGGAACAGGCGACGATCCCGCCGTTGGAATCCATGACGCTCGCCCAGAGATTGCTCGGAGACGATGCCACGAAATCCCGGAGCGTCTTCTCGTAGACATGTCCGTCCGTCGGCTGCGGTGCGTTCCTCTCGGTCTCGGACTGGGCCTTTCTGATCTCGTCCCGCTCCTTCAGAGCCCACATGATGAGCCTGTGGAGATCCTTCTCTATCGTGACCTCGTCAGTCGTAATGCCCGTCTCGAATGTGAAGGCGCCGTCCTTCCAGTCGACCATCTCCACGAGCACCTGCTGTCCCGTCAGGTCGCCCAGTCTGGCGTGGACAAGGTTGCCGTCCAGGTAGTAGAGGTCGGCCTTCTTGTCGTCCACCACTATCGACATGAGCCCGGATCGCCTGCTCGAGTTCGGGAATTGGAGCAGCGTCACGAGTCCGAGATCGCTGAGAGTCCCTTTGAGAGCCATTCCTATCCAAACGTCTCCTGCGCGGTCAGCGCTGGTTGATACAGGATTACATCCGGAACTTCTGTATGACTTCCGTGCTGACGAGCCTGAGGGTCTGCATGACGCCCCTGCCCTCGCTGGCTATGGCTTCGATGGAAGGAATCCCTGTCAGACCCAGCTCCCGCTCGATACTGCCAAGCTCGATTAGAGGTTCCAGATCCCTCTTGTTGTACTGGAGCACGATGGGGAAGCTGTCCACGGGGATCCTATGGTCGACCATGTTGTCGATCATCATCCTGTAGCTCTGGATGTTCCTTTCGAGGTGGCCGGCGCGGGAATCCGCCACGAATACCACTCCGTCAGCGCCTTCGAGTATCAGACGCCTGCTGGCCTCGTAGTGGATCTGGCCCGGGATGGTATAGAGGTGGAACTTGATCGCATAGTTCTCCACTTTTCCGAGCGACACCGGGAAAAAGTCGAAGAAGAGCGTCCTCTCTCGTTCCGTATCCAGCACCAGCAGATCGCCCCTGTATTTCTCCGAGAGCTGAGCGTGGATCCAGTGAAGGTTTGTCGTCTTTCCGCTCATGCCAGGTCCGAAGTAAACGAGCTTGAAGACTATCTGCTTGTCCTCAAAGCTGATGTACGCCATCTTCCTCTTCGTCGACTCTGAAGATCCGGTCCACCAGATTCAAGGCGTATTCCTTGAACCTGGGAAGATAGATGTCGCCTTCCTCGTCGGGCGCCCGCTCGACCGGCGGCGCGTCGAGCAGTCTGGAAATGACCTCTCCGGCCCTCTTCGCCTCGATCCTCACCTTGCCTATCCTGGTGTAGTCCTCGAAGACGACCACCATCATCGCCCTCTTGCCTACGAGGGAGATGTGGATGTGGCGCTTCTCGCCCTGCTGCAGGAGAATGGAGAACTGGTTCTCCCCCACGATCGCAGCCACTTCCTTTGTGGCTGCGAACATGCCGGCGACGAGCGCCGCTAGCGCGGTTGTGTTGAGGGAGGCGAGTCCGCCCGCCTGGCTCAGGCAAACCCCCTCCCTCGAGATCAGAAGGCTTATCAGGGCGCCGGTGGATACGATCAACTCCGAAAGCTCACGGTGTATCCCGCTGCTCTGACCGGAAAGATCGTTTCTCATGGCAACCGGACTCCCTTCGAGAGCGTTCAGATGGCAGGCATATTCCGGCCTTTCGGCGCAGGTTTACTTCAGGCTATTCTCCAGGTCTGGCATGCGGCGCTTCGCCTGGAGACGGATATTGCCCAAATTGGCGTCCTTGGAGGCGACAATCGACAGGAGTACGTCGGTTCCCAGTGCAGCCATGAGAACTATGCCTTCGCCATACTCCATCGTGCCCACGATCATCCTGCCTACGTTGAGTTCGCGCCCGATACTTTCAGCGGAACCCAAGCCTGTGGAAATCATCGCGCCTATCGCCTCGGCATCGCCTTTGCCCCTGGATTCAGAGGCGATTACGAAACCGTCACGGCCGACACATACGACCTCTTCGACGCCCTGTACCTCGACAAGTTCCTTGAGAAGCCGGGTAGTCTCATTCACTTCTGTTACCTCCATTCAGGGTGCCAAAAACAACTTCCACGCCTTGTGGAAGTGGGATCATTTACGGTACAACAATAATCAACAACAGTAAAGTACCCGATAACGCAAGGCATTCCAGCGCAAAGCGCAATATGTTTTTCAAGTGCGCCGCGCTCAATCCTTTCCTCGTATAGTAATGAGCTTATGAAAACAAAGTCAACAGTTCCTTCGAAAGCTAACATGGTTTAACACCGCGAACGGTCGGATGGTTCCCGGGCCTGTTCCGACGACTACTTCTTTCCCGCATGGATCGAGCATGGTACCGATGGCGCATGGTCTCGACGATGAGCGACGGGAAGCCGCTGCATCGATGATCCGTACCGCCTCGCAGGGCGGAATGAACGCAATGAAGCGGCCATCATCGGCTGTGAATCCCGTACTTCGTCTATCCTTTATCCGTCGGAAAACCTTCCTCAGCCGGGATAAGCCGCCAGTATCTCGCTACGCCTGAAGCAGTCCATGGAATGGTCGTTGATCAGTCCTGTCGCCTGCATGTGGGCGTAGCAGATCGTGGAGCCCACGAATCGGAAGCCCCTGGCCCTCAGATCGGCGCTGAGGGCGTCCGACTCCGGACTGGTGACGGGGTAGTCGCCGGCGCTCCTTATCTCGTGCACGATCGGCCGTCCTCCGACGAATCTCCAGATGTAGGCGTCGAACGAACCGAACTCCTGCCGGATCTCCAGGAAGCATCGGGCATTGGAGACAATCGCGTTCATCTTGGCTCTGTTCCTGATCAGGCCGGGATTCTGGAGAAGGCGCCCGATCCGCCGGTCGTCGAATCCCGCTATCGCTTCGGGATCGAAGCCTGCCAGCGCTTCGCGATAGTTCTCCCGCTTCCGNNTCGAACCACAGGCGGTCGTCGTGTACCGGCACGCCCCATTCCCTGTCGTGATACTCGACATAGAGCGGTTTTGACAGGTCAACCCACGGACATCGTTTCAGATCGTTTTTACAATCTGGACCAAACTCGCCCCTCACTCCTGACAACTCATCCCTCGCTCTTCACCTGACTCCTTACCACCCGCCATCCGCTATTCGCTCCTCGCCATTCCCACTTCGCACCTCGCTGCTCGTCACTGAACACTCGCTATTCGCCCCTCGCCTCACGCCTTCCGGCATTTATCCTCACAGTGCCATAGAGGCCAGGGATGAGGCCATTCCCATCCTCCAGCGCGACCGTCACGGGGAGCAGCCCTGTAACCGGATCGATACCCGGAGAAACCGAGGTGACCCTGCCGTTGAAGCTCTCCCCCGGCAGCGATGAAGTCTCGAACACAGCCGGCGCGCCCACGGCAACGATTCCGATGTTGCGCTCCGGCAGAAGCGCCCTGAGAACGAAACCACCGCCTCCTGTAAACATCACCAGCGGTTCGTTCCCGGCCATCATGCCCTCGCTCGCCCAGACACGCCCCACCACCCCGTCGAAGGGTGCGTCCACGGTGGACGCGCTTCGGCCTGAGAGGGCGCCGTAGAGGTTGGACCTGGCGGCCTGAAGAGCCGATCGGGAGGCGAGCATTGCGGTTTCCGCGCCCTCTAGCTGCTCGCTGCTCAGGGCGCCGGCCTCGAACAGCTCCCGGCAGCGTTCGTAGGTTGCTTCGGCATTCGATGCCTCCACCCTTGCCGACTCGACGCCGGAGATACCTGCGGCGACGGCTCCGTCCACCATCGCATCGCCCGACAGGCCCACCAGCACCTGGCCTGCCGTGACGTAATCGCCTTCTTCAACGAAAACCCCGGTGATCCTGCCCGAACCGAAGAGGAGGGCCTCGTCGCCCGCCTCCACCCGCACGCTGGCGGATATGACGGGAGCTTCCAGATCAGCACTCCCGTTCTCCTGGAGCGGTTGCGTGGATGCCCTTACGACCGCAGGCTCCCGCCCGCCGCATGCGCAGGCGGCGAGCAGCGCAGCACAGAGGATGAACCGATCAGACATCGTCCGCCCCCTTCCCGCAGCTCCTCCGCCCGGCCATGACCACATACATCACAGGAAGGACCAAGAGCGTGAGCGGAGTCGCCACCACCATCCCGCCCACCACCGTGCGCGCCATGGGCGACCACAGGCCTGAACTCCCGGTGGACATCAGCGCAAGCGGCAGGAGAGCGAACACGGTCGTGCCGGCGGTCATCAGGATGGGCCTCAACCGCTTTCTCCCGGCATCGAGCATGGCCTCGGCCGGCGAGAGCCCGTGCGCCCTCATCTCCTGGTTGGCGAAGTCGACGAGCAGGATGCCGTTGTTCACCACGAGCCCGGCCAGCATCAGGATGCCGACCAGAGAGGTAAGACCCAGAGTCATCCCGGTGAGGGCATGCACCAGGATCACCCCGATCATCGCCATCGGTATCTCGAAGATCAGGAGGAAGGGCTCCTTGAGCGATTCGAACTGCACCGCCATGACCAGGTAGACGAGGAAGATCGCCGCGCCTATGGCTATGGCCATGCTGGAGAAGGATTCCTTCTGTTCGGGGATGGTGCCCAGGAGTTCCCATCTCGATCCACCGAGATCCAGAGTGTCCATCATCGCGCAGACATCCTTGCCGACGTCGCCGAGAGCCCGGCCCTCGATCCCGCAGGACACCATGACGCCCCTGCTCCTGTCCCTGTGCCAGATCATGTTGGGCACGGCATCCGTATGCAGAGTACCCCAGCTCTCGAGGGGCGCCCCCGACACCGGCAGGCCGAGGATCCTTTCCCGGCTCGAAACCGCGCGGTCGTCGAACGAGAGATGGATATTCACGTCCTCGTCGCCTTCGTAGTAGGTCGATGCATCCAGGCCCATGATGCCGATCGTCAGCTCCGCGGCCAGCGCCGCCGGATTCACGCCACGCTGCGACATCACGGCCGGATCGGGCGTGAACCTCATGAGATCCACCCACTCGTCCAGGCTCGACGAGCGATCGATGGTTCCGGGGATGCGGGCCAGGGCCTGCTCCACCAGCTCGCCCTTCACACGCAGCTCATGCAGATTGCTTTCATAGAGCGCGATCTGGATGGGATCCCCGGCGGCCAGGTTGATCCCCGTCGTCATCGTGTAAGTCAGGCCCGGAATCGCGTCCAGAATCTCCCTCACCGGTGCCTGGTAGTCGTCCATGGGCCTGGTCAGGTCCTTCTCCGGCGCGAAGTAGAACGTCAGGTCGATCCTGTTGGAGGCGTCGGCCCCGAAGACCGCAGAGATTCCCGCACCCCTGCCCACAGTCATGCTAGTATGCGCCAGGTCGCCGGGATCGATCACCGTCCGGATCGAATCGACCATCGCGTTCGCGATGCTGTCGGTGACGTCCAGGCTCGTTCCCGGAGGCGCGGAGGCCATGACGCTCATCGTGCCCTCCTGCATGTCCGGGATGAAAGTGGTGGGAATCCGGCTCATCAGAAGGAGTGATGCCGCGAATACTCCGGTTGTGGCCAGCAGCGTCAGCCTGCGATGCGAGAAACACCAGGCAAGCCACCCCGCGTATCTCTCTTCGAGCCTCTGTATGAGGTTCTGCACCGCGAGCAGCGGCGATCCCTTCCTGTGGGTCTTCACGATCCGCGGCGACATGCTCGCCAGCAGCGGGACGAATGTCATGCTGTTGAAGAGGCTGATCATGAGCGCGCAGGAGATGGTGATCGACAGATCCCTGAAGACCTGTCCGGTGATTCCCTTCACGAAGAGCATGGGGATGAAGACGGCGACCGTCGTCAGGGTCGATGCTGCAATGGCCATGCCCACCTGGTTGCCGCCGCGCTCCGCCCCTTCCTTCACTCCGGCGCCATCCTTGCGCAGCCGGTGGATGTTCTCCAGCACGACCACCGAGTTGTCCACGATCATGCCGATCGCGATCGAGAGGCCCGCCAGAGAGACGATGTTGAGGTTGACGTCGAACACGTACATGAATGCGAACGTGGTGACGAAGGACAGCGGCATCGTGATGCTGACTATCCCCGCATTCACGGGAGAACCCAGGAACAGCAGCAGGACGATCGCGGTAAGGACCATCGCCTGTATGCCGGACTCCAGCAGGGAGTTCATGGAGGACTTCACATAGTCCTCCTGGCTGTAGACGATGCCTGTCTCGAACTGGCCTGCGTATGACGCGGAGATTCTGTTCACCGCATCCTCGAGGCTCCGACAGGTGTTGACGGTGTTTGCGTCGGCGCTCTTCCTGAACACGAGCATGATCGTGTTGTTGCCGTCGAGCGACGATATGCTCGAGGGTTTCTCGAAGCCGTCCTCGACGACCGCCACGTCACCCAGACGCACCGGAACGCCTCCGTGCGCCCCGACCACCAGTTCACGAATCTGGTCAAGGTCATGGAATCCGCTGCGCACGCTCATGGATATATCGAGGCCGCCGGCTTCGAGGTTGCCGCCGGGCTGGTCCGCTGAAACGGCGGACAGGATTCCGTAGATCTGAGCGATGGATATGCCACGGTCCCAGATCAGCACCGGGTCGACAATGACGTTTACTCTGCGGACCTCGCCGCCCGCGATGTCGGCCGTGGACACGCCGCTTACTCTGCTGAGGACGGGCCTCACCTCGTCGTCCACCAGACGCCGCAGCTCGGCGCTGGACATCGTTTCGCTGGTGAAGCTCACTATCATAAGGGGCTTCATGCTGCTCTCCAGCGCGAAGACCACAGGATCGGTCGCATTCGACGGCAGGAGGGACTTGTTCCTGTCAACAGCCTCCTTCACGTCGTCCAGCACCTGGTCGATGTCGGCTCCGAGTGAGGCTTCGACCGTGACGGAGCTCAGGGACGCCCTGCTCTCCGACTCCACGCAGTCCACGTCCCCGACGCCGCTCACCGCATCTTCCAGCACATCCGAGACGAGGGTCTCCACCTCCTCGGGCCCTGCGCCCGGAAGCACGGTGATGACCACGACCTTCCCCAGATCCGCCCTCGGGAGATAGTCGAGGCCGAGCTGTGTGATGCCGAACACCCCGGCTCCGGCCATGAGCAGGAACACCATCAGAAAGGTGACCCTGCGCCTTATCGCCAGCGAAGGCAGATTCATTCCGCCGCCTCCGTGATTCTGCATCCTTCAGTCAATGCGTTGATTCCAAAGACCACCAGGCTGTCTCCTTCATGGAGTCCCGTGAGGATCTGCCAGTCGAAACCTTCCTGGAGGCCCACCTCTACAGTTCTGAAGCGGCAGCGGCCATCCTCGATCACCGCAACCCGCCATCCTCCATCCGGCAGCCTCTCCATGGCCGACTGCGACACGACTATCGCTTCCGTTTCCGTGACCAGAGCCACGGTGGCCGTCCCGCTGATGCCGGGACGGAGCCTGCCCGCGTTGTCGGAGAACTGTGCCGTGCAGCAGGCCAGCCCCGAGACGGGATCCACCGAGGGGGAAACTGCCGTTACCACCCCGTCGAACAGCTCTCCGGGATGGATCGCAGTCTCGAAGAACACCGGCTGTCCCGCATGCAGGTCGCGAAGCCTGCACGGTGCGAAGCTCAGAGATGCTTCGAACACCTCTCCTCCGGACAGGGCCACCAGATTCCCCGCCGCGGGATTGCCCGTTCTGGCCCACACCCTGGTGACCGTTCCCGAAAACGGAGCCCTTACCTGCCCCAGCGCCGCCTCGGACGCCGCCTGCTGGTACCCCACACAGGCGAGCCCCAGTGTAGCCTGCGCCGAGGCATCCGATGCACGCGCGGATTCGATGCCGCTCTCGGACAACGCTCCGCTCTCGTACAGGGCCTCGGCCCGCGCAAGGTTCCCAGCCGCATACTCCCTGGCCGCCCGGGCCGCCGAGACCCTCGCGGCCGCCGTTGACATTCCGGCCGCAAGCATCCCGTCCGTCTCGAGAGTCAGAAGCACGTCCCCTTTCATGACCCGGTCGCCCTCCGAAACGAGGACCGACGTGACGGCCGCGGGTACGGCCACCGACAGGACGGCCTCCTCGGCGCCCTCCAGCCGGCATGGCACGACGATTGTGCTCGTTATGTCGCCCGGTTCGACAACCGCGATCATCACCGGCACGGGATCCGGTTCCTGAGCGGGCCGTCCGCCGCATCCCGCCGCGATGAACGGCAGCATAGCCATGAGGACGGTATCAGATCTTGTCGCCACAGCTTATCCCTTTCACCAGGATGTCCATCACACCGCCCATGAAGGCATCGTCCACGTCCTCAGGTGGTACGGAGTTGCCGAACCATCCGGCGTAGAGCCATCTCGAAGCGAACCAGTTCATCGTCAGGGAGAGGAAGACCACGGGTACGAGTCCGGGAGTGATATCCGGTCTTATCTGGCCCTTTTCCTGGAGCTCGGTGATCCTGGCCAGCACCCTCTCCCGCATGTCCGCGTCCGGGTACTCCGGATCGAAGTCGCGCTGCAGGTTGAGCCAGGAGAAAAGTCTCACGAGCCTGGGATTGTTTCTGAAGAACTCGAACAGGCCGTTCCGCCCGGTCACGAGTTCCATCATCACGTCGGGGTCGTCGTTGGAGATCGTCTCATAGAACTTTTCTAGGAGGCCGGACTTGTTGTGATAGTTCTTCACCATGGCTTCCCACAGGGCCTTCTTGGAGTCGAAGTAATGGTAGATGAGGCTCTTCGCCACGCCCGCCCTCTCCGCGATCTCGTTCATCGAGGCGCCGGTGAACCCCTTCTCCGCGAAGAGTTCCCCGGCTACCTCGAGAATCCTCTCCTTGCCGCTCATTTCCCCTCCTGACTGACCGTTCGGTCAGTAAAACATAAAACCGATCTCCTTCCCGTCAATGCCGTATCAGCCTCTGTCAGGGTTGTTGCCGTTCAGCCAGGGAGAGGAGTGTCGACCGGATCGCCGGCTGGGATGATTCGAGTCGTTTATGACATGAAATGGAGTCGATTTCGCCCCGGTCAGGGCTCGGATGGCTCAGGCCCGCCCGCCGGTGACTCCCCGATGACAGCCCGGAGATGATGGGCGTGGAGGATTCCCGCAATCACCGGGCGGCTGAATCTATCCTCGACGCCCCGGGCGATCTCGTCGGTGTCGAGGCCGTGTGATCCGTCGAGCATGCGGATCATGCCGTCCGCGATCGCGGCCGTGTCGCCGACCTGCACGAAAAGGCCCTCGCCTTCGCGCACCACGGCCGGAATCCCGCCTGCGCGAGTCGTCAGAACGGGGCATCCGCAGGCCATGGCCTCCATCAGGACACAGCCGAACGTCTCCGCGCTGCTCGGGAAGACGAACCCGGAGGTTTTCCTCATGAGGTCGGCCAGTTCCGATTTTGACAGGAAGCCGTGGAAGACGAACGAGCCTTCGGGCAGGAGATCGCAGGCCATCTTCTCCATCCCGTCCCTGCCCTCCCCGTCGCCCGCGAGGTGCAGCACGGCTCCGGGGCGCTTCGGGAGCGCGTCACGGAAGGCGGTCAGGATGTCCGGGACACGCTTCTGGTCGGAGAATCCGGAGACATGGAGAAGCGACTCCTCCCTGTGCACCCCCGGCTCCCGGTAGAAAACGGCCGGATCGTAAGAGTTGGGCAGCCATGTCGTCTCGGCTCTTATGCCGTAGGCCAAGAGATCGTCTTCCGCATCCCTGTTTGAGCAGAGGACCAGCTTCGCCCCGGGCAGAGTCCTCCGGAAGAGTTCCGTCAGCCTGGGAGTGAGGGCCCTCCTCATGAAACCCGTCCAGTGCTGGCTGACCACGTGCGGCACGCCGAGAATCCCGGCTGTCCTTGCGGCAAAGAAGCTGGACATGTCCTGGCTGTGGATCAGATCGGGCCTGCCCCATCTGATGAGCGCCTCTGCGAGATACCGGATCCACAATGCCCCCAGGCGTGCCGACCTGAAAACCGAGCGTTTCCCTGAATGGACGGTGACATCCAGGACTTCTATCCCCTCGTCGACGTAGAAAGAGCGTGCTGTCGGAGAATAACCGTCCTCCTCCATGCGGAAGGCGAGCACCCGGACGTCGTCCGTGAGCGCGGAGGCCATCACGTGCTCGCGCACGAAGGCGCCCGATACCGAATTCTGGTTTTCGCGCGGCGGATACCAGTATGGGACGAAGAGGATCTTCAACCGCCTGTCCGAACGAATTGAAGCCATTCACCCTCCTGGTCGCCGGCCCGGCCATGAGCCGTGGACTTCTCTTGGAACCGATCCGTTCCCGTGCCCCGATCATGCAAGATGACGACTCATGGCACCACGATCAAGGGACGTGCAACCAGATCGTTTTTAACATCTGGTCCAAACTCAGCTCTCCTGACATCCTCCCAGCTTCCTATAATGCGCTCTTCGATGATCACCAGGCGGCTTGTCTCCGCCTCCCGCCCTGCTCGTACCGGACGATTCAGCGCCCTCGATGGACGCCGGGACGAGATGGAAGAGATGGTCGAAGATCCTGGATATGAGTGTGTTTTTGCAAGCATGCCACCCCAAGGGAACCATTTCCCCTCTATCGTTGTTTCGACTCGAGATACCGAACGGCAACACTCCGGCGGGTTTCCTTCCTGGCCTGGTGAGCATCCATTCTGGAACACACCTAGAAGGACGGCGACCGAGGAGCAGCCGCGCGTACACAAGAACGACAAAACCACACGCCGGTCCTGCCGGCGTACACAAGCCCCAAACCCCGAGGAGCAGCAGCATGACAAAGTTCGTTAACTGCCCGCCTTCTTTCACTCCCCTGTTCGAGGCGGTGGAAGCCCGAGTGGCCAAACTGCTTGATGACAGAGTCTGGGATACCGACACCGGAGCGCATTTCGTAGCTGGAGAGCGCTATGTGATGTTCCGTGCCGAATCCATGGCTGTGAGCGTCCGCGAAGAACTCGAAAAACTCCTGGGCTCGAGCACTGATACAGCCATATACAAGATCGGCAAGGCGATTGGAGCATCCGACTGCAGGTACATTGCCGGCCGATTCCCCGACCTGTCCCCTGAGCAGAAGCTGGCCATGGGTCCGATTTCCTTCGCCCTCAGTGGTTTCGCACATTCTACCGTCCGTGAGGAGAGCAACCCCGTTCCTGACGACTCGTATCTGCTGTTCATCGAACACCCTAATTCATTCGAAGCCGAATCCTTCAAGCGCAAGGGCATAGCAACATCCAAGACCGTGTGCTGGCTCACTGCCGGTTACTCGGCCGGCTGGTGCAGCGAGGCGATGGGCATCCAGCTCGACACCCGCGAGGTATCCTGCACCGCACGCGGCGATGACAAGTGCATATTTGTCATGTGCCCCCAGAAGAAACTCCGTGAAGTGGCGAAAGAACTCTGCGCCAAGCATGGATTGCCCGATCCCTGGTGAAATGGGTCAGGCTGCGATAAACACCTCGCATACGTCATGCGCAGCAGTGCGATGCAGGCATGGTTCGTTTTCAGGCTTCAGCGTGGCGGTGAGCGAACTCACTCACGGAAGACCTGTCGATCCATGAGCTGACTCCGATCGCGTTCTTCGACGCAGGAGGGGCGGGTCTCCCCGCCCCTCCCCTTATCAGATCGTTTTTAACATTTGGACCAAACTCAGCCCTCCGGATATCCCCCGCTTCCTCTGGAAGCTACCGCTATTGGATAATCACCAGATGGCGCGTCACCGTCCGTCTGACTTGTAAGGCTGAGCTGGTCAACTGATCGACAATGCTCCGAAGCATCCAGGCGGCCTTCCCCTGACCCTTCTTCGGCAGCCTGGTCTATCACATTCGCGGGCTCTCGTGAGCTGCTATACGCTACTCGATCTCTGTATGCGGTGTCTATTCATCTCATACAGAGCCAAAGCGTATAATTTACTCTTTATCGTTGGTACACTTCGAGATACCGATGCAACTCAAGGATCTCAAGCCAGACCTGGGCCGGCCTGGGCCGGTAGCAAAAGAAAGAAAAAAGGCTGCCGGGGTTCATCCGACAGCCTCATCTATCTGGTACCGGGGACGGGACTTGAACCCGTACAGGCTTGCGCCCACTAGGCCCTCAACCTAGCGTGTCTGCCAATTCCACCACCCCGGCACCCAGAGCAGTTCTCCTACTTGCTGATCAAAGCGAGGAAAAACGAGGAAAGCATGAAGACGATCGCAAAGACCGTCGTGAGCTTTGAGAGCAGTGTCGCCGCACCGCGCGTGCCGAAGGAAGCGGTAAGCGCTCCGCCTCCGCCGAAGGCCCCGGAGAGGCCGTCGCCCTTGGACTTCTGCATCAGCACGACTCCGATGAGGAGTATGCAGGACAGCGCGTGGATAAAAGAAAGCACGACAACCATGAATCGATTCCTCCCATACAATGCGCGGTTATATAAGGTCAAACCGCTCCTCCGGGCAAGAGCCGGAGTTGACACGGCCACGTTTCTTCCCAAGTAGTATGCTGACTTGAACAAAAGGAGGTCGATAATGCTCGCTTCGATGCTTACGCTGCTTATCTTATCCTCCCTTCCGGCCGGAACGCCCGGTCATTCCGTCGCGCTGGAATACCTTCCCGACGGCTCCACGCTGGTCGCAGAGACCACTGTTCCCGGGGATCTCCCGGTATCGCCGGCTTCCGACATCGTCGGCGTGAGGGTGGCTGATGCTCCGAGCGAGTCCCACAGGGCGGCCTCGCTCTGGGTGGACCGCGCTCATCGGAATGCCATCGCCGAAGAGACGGTGATAAACGGCCATGGAAGCGGCATCTTCACAAGCTGGTACCTGAACAACCCTCGTCTGAGCCGCTACGTGACATGCGGCTCGGCCACCCCGCAATGGTCCTACCCCATCTCTTCTGACGCCCTGACTGTCGATATCGCCGCCGCCGCCGACCTGGTCTGGTCCGCCACCAACAGGGTAGCCGGAACCTTCGCATGGCTGGACAGCGGTTCTTCACCTTCCTTCACCGCATCCCCGGGTCTCAGGCAGGACATATCGGAGGACGGATCGAGGCTTGTCTTCGTGGGTTTATCGAACAACCTCGTCTGCATAAACACCTCGACCCAGACCGTTCTCTGGAGTGTCCCCCTCCACACGGTCGGCAACGGGATCAATGGTGTGGACATCTCCTCCGACGCCTCGCGCGTGCTCGTCAGCGCCTACGAAGCCTCCACCGGCGCCCAGGTTTACAACATGACCAACGGCGCCCTCGTGGGTTCGCCTGTTGGCAACTACAGCCAGACGAAGGGGGCGATCTCGGGCGACGGTTCCAGGATAGTCCTCGGCGACTTCAACGGCAGGGTGAGGATGTACGAGTGGTCGGGATCATCCTGGCAGCTCGCCGCTCAGATAGCCTCCGGCCATAGCTGGGTCACAGCCGTTGCGATCAGCGACGACGGCATGACGGTCGCCGCCGGGACACTGGGGTTCAGCCCCAATCGCGGCAAGGTCCTGTGCATAGACTGGCCCTCGTCGGGCACCCCTACCACCTCGTGGCAGTACACGGATTACGGTGACGAGGTTGCTTCCGTCGCCGTCTGCGACGATGGATCAGTGATCGTGGCGGGGAGCTGGGGCCAGTTCGGAGCGACTTCCGGAGACGTGTTCACGGCTTTCGACCATGACGGCGGCATCATTTTCCAACTGCTGGACGACACGGACGAGCCCGGCTCGATCTTCAGCGTGGACGTGAGCGACGACGGGGCGTTCGCCACGGCCGGCGGGAAGGCCGTACATGCCCGCGAAATGGGCAACGGCGGCCAGGTGTACTCGATCCAGATCATGCCCACCCAGCAGCACGACGTCGCGGTCGTAGCGGTTATCTCCCCGACTGAGAACCAGCAGGTGGGAAACACCATCACTCCGCAGGTCACGGTGTCGAACATGGGTCAGTCCACCGAGTCCTTCAGCGTGTCGGCAACGATAAAGACGACATCGGGCACCACGGTATGGTCGGGCAGCGCATCCGTCAGCTCGCTGGGTCCGGATCAGAACAGGAACGTCTCCTTCAGCTCGTGGACGGTGCCTTCCTACGGAAGCTGGGTCTTCAGCGCCCAGACGCTCCTGTCGGGCGACACATACCACGCCAACGACACTCTCTCCGTCGGCCTGCGTGCGTACCATGACGCGGCCGTGCTCTCCATAGCGCGCCCCTATGCCGAGAACACCGTCAACATGGCCATGACTCCCCTGGTATTGGTCAAGAACTGCGGTACCTACTCCGAGAACATCTCGCTGACGATGACCATCGATCTCGCTGGTTCCCAGGTCTACAACCAGACACAGACCCTGCCGACCCTTGCGCCCGGGGCGACTCTTCTTGCGCCCCTTCCGTCCTGGACGCCTTCATCTGTCGGCGCCGGTCTGGTCGAGGCATCCGTCACGGTCACGGATGACTTCGTGTCTTCGAACGACGACGCCTCCCTGCCCATCGAGATCGTCTACGAAATCATCTACGACGACGGCGAGTGGGACTCCTACTACTGGGTCGGGTCGCTGCAGGACGACATGTTCGCTACCCGGTTCACCCCGACGATTTCCACTCCCTTCATCGCCACTCGCTTCCGGGTCTTCGTAAACTCCACGGAACCCTTCTCCTGGGCCGGCCTCTACCCGGACAACGGTTCGGGCAGGCCCGATCTATCCAATCCGTACTACTACGTCGAGAACATCTCCGCCCCCTCCGCGATGTCCTGGCTGGAGGTGCCGATGAACGTATGGATCAACGAGCCCGGCGACCTCTGGTTCGTCACGCACTGGCCGGACGCCAAGTCCCTGGCCATAGGCGGCGACAACGACGATCCGATAGACGGCCGAAGCTGGTGGCACAACGCCTCATCGGGCTGGACGAACTACACTTCCGCCGATTGGTCGTTCCGCCTGACGCTTGAACCATCCTTCGGCATGGAAGGCGGCGAGACCCCGCTGAGATTCTCTCTCGGAATCCCACACCCCAATCCGATGAGAAGCCGGACGAGCATCTCCGTGAGCGTGCCGGCAGCAGGCGGTGCAGCTCGTCTTGCGGTGTACGATCTCGCAGGCAGATGCGTGAATGTCCTGAACGACGGCGCACTGACGCCTGGAGTCCACGAATTCGAGTGGAACGGCCTTACGCAGGACGGATCGGCGGCGCCTTCCGGACTCTACTTCGTCCGGCTTGACGCCCCCGGGTGCAGAAGCACCGGCCGACTGGCTCTGATAAGGTAAAACCCCAACGCTGGAACGAAGGCGCGCGGACCAGCTCCGCGCGCCTTCCCTATCTGACCGGGGGCAGGATGTCGCTCTCCAGGTATTTCCTCGTAAAGAGCGCGCCCGGGCATTCGGTCACGCAGCCCGGTACTTCGCGGTGCAGCAGTATGGCCTCGGCCCCCAGGCCGTAGATGCGCAGCAGTTCTGATAGCAGGTCGGCGAGGGAGGACACCTGGCAGGGCGTGGGCATGGAATCGCTGAAGTCGCCCACGAGGCATATCCCGAGGCTCTTCTCGTTGAAGCCCCTTGCGTGGGCGCCTGTCGCCTCCCGTGGGCGCCCTTCCTCGACTGCTCCATCGGGCGAGAAGGAGCCGTTGCCGATGACGAAGTGGTATCCGACGTCATCCCAGCCGAACACGGCCCGGTGCAGAACTCTGAACAGCGAAACCGATCCGTCCGGGGTGGCCGAATGGTGAAGGATGACGGCGGAAGTTTCCGGGCGTGGAGCGATGGAGGCTTCGGGAGGTTTCTGAGCGAGCAGGGTACACTGTTCCTCGGTCAGCTTCCGGGATACCCTGTCCGACCTTGTCCGCAGCCAGCGGAGGATCGGTCCGTCAGACCGCTCTGCCGTCACCAGGTTCGTCCCGGCGCTGGAGTCCGGACGAGCGTGTGAGCGTGATGTCGCCGATACGGGAGGAGGCACGGAAGCGGCCCGCGCTGCTGCCGATCGTGCCTCTCATCAGGCCCGGGCCGGTTATGGAGGAAACGACCGTGAGCCCCTTGGTGTGGATCGCCCCCCGCCCGGTGACGGCTTCGAAATCCGCGCAGAAGCCATCCTCGACGCAGATGAGTATGGAGCCCGAAACGGTCGAGATGGTGGCCGGATCGCCCGAAACGCCGCCCATGTCGACCCGGATGCTTCCGTTGAGCGTTTCGAGGCAGGATATGACCGCCTCTCCGGACACGTCCAGCATCCCGTTCCTGGTGTGCAGGTCGAGCGGCCCTCCCCCGCCGGAGGTGCGGATGAAACCGTTGCTGGAGGAGGCCCTGATCCGGCAGTTCATGTCGGAAACGACGATGTTGCCGTTGATCGTCTCGATCTCCAGCGCCTTGATGCCGGGAGGCAGCGTCACCTCCATGTCGACCGACGCCCTGACCCTGCTGAGGCTGTAGCAGGATCGGATCACCAGCGGAGGCCCCTGATCGATCTCGATCTCAACGTATTTCGTGTGCGGTAGGTCCGGTTCCACGGTCCGTTTCACGAGCGCCCGGCCTGAAGAGCCGGAACCGGCGCGAACCAGCACCGAACCGTTGGAGTTGCGGATTATGACGGGAGTGTCGGGGGGAACGGCAAAAGCCTTCTCGATCCGTTCCTCCATCATGCCTCCCTTTCCAGCTTTACCAGCTCATGTCCCGACACTTCCCCGGAGGTGCCGGGAGAAACAGCCGTCGCTCCGGGATTGAGCATCACTCTGAAAGTGCTGCCCACATCCGGTTCGCTTTCCACCTCCACCGTACCGCCGTAGATATTGGCGATCTTCTGTACGATGGACAATCCCAGACCACTGCCGAGGATGTTCCTGGTCTTTTGGTTCTTGATGCGGACGAACTCCTTGAACAGCTTCGCGGACTCCTCCCGTGACATGCCTATGCCGGTGTCGGACACCTCGATGAGCACCCGCGGGCTCCGCCGGCTGATCGTGATCCCGACGCTGCCGCCGTCACGGTTGTACTTGACCGCGTTGGAGATCAGGTTGTTCATCACGATCTCGATCTCGGAGCGGTCCGCCGGGATCACCACCGCGCCGTCCGGCATGGAGAGCTCCATCGTGATGTCCCTGGCGGAGGCATCGGGGGTCATGGTTTCGATCGACGACCTCGCGACCTCGCCGAGATCGACGTCCTGAACCTCTCTCTTCCTCTGACCGGATTCCAGACGGGTTAGATCCAGGAGGTCGAGGATGAGCTTCCTCATGCCGCCCAGACGGATGAGACAGCGGTCGACCGCGAGGTTGCGGGTCGCTGTGTCGGCACAGGCGATTGGATCCTTCAGAACGTAGAGATAGCCCTCGATGGCTGCGAGGGGGGCCTTCAGCTCGTGCGCGAGCACGGATATGAACTGGAAGCGGACCCTGCGCCTCTCCTCCTCTAACATCCTCGCCCTGCGCAGAGCTATGAGATGGCCAACCGCCTTCCGGACGGACGCCTTCAGCTCGGCAGGGGTGAACGGCTTCGAGAGGAAGTCGAACGCACCCTTCTTCGTCGCGGTGACGGCCGCCTCTATCGAGGCGTATGCGGTCATCATGATGATGAGGATATCCGTCTTCCGGTCGGACAGCCATGCCAGCACGTCCAGCCCGGTGATGCCAGGCAGCTTGTGGTCCAGGAGCATCAGGTCCGGCTTCTCGCTCTCGAGCTTCAGGACGGCCTCCTCGCCGGAGGCCGCCTGTATCAGGTCGAAGGAGACGATTGTCCGGATCTCGTCCACGGACACGGTGAATCCTGTCAGGGCGCGCGCGACAGCCGTTCTCATGCCCGGCTCGTCGTCGACTATGAGAATCTTCAGCTTTTCCAAGGATGCCGCGGCGCGCCCCGGTTCAGGCGTCGGTTCGCCCTCGGGCTCTTCCGGCATCTGATCAGGCTCTTTCCCTCATCAGGCGCGTGATCTCGCGTTCGAGCTGCTCGAAACGGATGGGCTTGGCGAGGATCGCGTCGGCCTTGATCCAGTGGCCGGGGTCGTCCGTCTCGTCGAAATCCATCCCCGTCTCGTGCGTCATGGAGGTGACGATGATCACCGGCATCTTGGGGAACTGCTTCTTGATCCGGTAGGAGAGCACGAATCCGTCGTCCTCGTTATCCATCATGAGGTCGAGCACTACGACATCCGGCTCGGTCTCTTTGAGCTGGTTCTCGCATTCCTGTACGCTGGATGCGGAACTGACGGAGTAACCCCGCGACTCCAGGCACATCCTCATCTGCTCGAGGAAGTCCGGATCATCGTCGACGATCATGACCCTCCTGGATATCTCAGCCATTTCTGACTCCTCCTGGTCGCATCCGCCCGGAGCCGGCTATTCCTCCGGCGCACTCCTGGGCAGGATCACGGTGAATGTCGTTCCTGTCGGGCCGGTGGACGGATCGGCGTTTGTCACGGCGCTGATCTGCCCCCGGTGCATCTTGACTATACCATAAGTGACGGCGAGTCCGAGACCAGTTCCCTTGCCGATCTTCTTCGTGGTGAAGAAGGGATCGAAAATCCTCTTGAAATCGGCGGGCTGGATGCCGACGCCGTTATCCGAGGCATCTATCCGGATGTTCTGCTCGTCGCCTCCCACCACGAACTTCAGAAGCCCTCCGGCCGGCATCGCGGCGATGGCGTTGGTGACGAGATTCGTGATGACCTGCGCGATCTGGTCCGGATCCAGTTCGGCGATCGGGTCGTCGGTCTCCGTGCGGCACTCCACGGCTATCTCCGGAGGCAGCGTGACCAGACTCACAGTCCGCTGGATCAGCTCCGGGACGTCGGTGGGCTGGTGGACTACCTTGTTCTGCCTCGCGAAGTCGAGCAGACCGGAGACGATCTTCCTGCAGCGATCGGCCTGCTCGGCTATCATCCGGAGATCGTCGCATATCGCCGGGTTTTCCTCGCAGTTGTCCAGCAACATGTGAGCGTACATCAGGACAATTCCCAGCGGATTGTTCACCTCGTGCGCGATCCCTGCGGCAAGCTGCCCCATCGTCGCCATCTTCTCGGCGTGCTCCAGGGCCTCCCTGGCATCCGCCAGCTCTGCATGGCTGCTCTCCAGGTCGGAAAGAGCGCTCTTGAGCAGATCGATCGTATGGGGCAGGCACATTTCGCTCTCTGCGAGCCCGTCGAAGATGGCGACCGCATGGTCATGGCAGGTTTCGTAGCCGCAGGCCCCGCAGTTCAACTCGTCCTCCGGGCCGTGCTTGCCGAGCTTCTCCAGGACCGGCCGGAGTTCCTGCCGGGATGGCCGCTTCATCCTCATGTCGTGGGCGGCGAAGGTTCTGGACAGGTCGAGATCCCTGAACCTGTCGATTCCGGTGAGCCGGCTGTCGGAGTCGAGCTCTGAGAGACGACCTCGCGCGTAGGCGCTGATGCTGGACCGGCGCCTGAAACGCCGGTCCGGCGTCGTCATTCCCGGCCCCATGATGCATCCGTCGCAGCACAGGATGTCGAGAAGCCTGGCATTCGTGCCGGACTCCATCTCCTTCAGCGCATCCTGGAAGGACCGCATCCCGCCGGCTGTCACGATGTCGCCCGAGACGAGGTCTTCCTCGATACCGGCGGCCTGCAGCATCCCGCCCGCAAGGGGGAAGAGGGCGCCGAGACCGGCATGGGGTGGATCGAAGTCCACTGGGGTCACGTTGCCGGCCTCGATGCCTCTTGCCTCGAAGATCTCACGCAGCTCCTCAAACGTGAGGACTGCGTCGATCTCATCCTTGACGCTCGGATCGTCGGTCTCGGTCTTCCTTGCGATGCAGGGACCGATGAAGACGACTTTCAGATCGCTTCCGTAGAGCTTCCGAAGCGCTCTCGCGGTCGCCACCATGGGCGACACTATCGGGGCCAGACGGCCCGTCAGATCCGGGTGGTACATCTCTGCGTAGTTGATCAGTGCAGGACAGTTGGTTCCTATGTACCGCCCGTCCGGATTCGCTTCTAGCAGCTTCCTGTATCTCTCTGCGACCAGATCGGCTCCGAAGGCCCCCTCGTTCACGTAAGTGAAGCCCAGCGACTTCACCATGCCGACGAAGACCCTGTAGTCCATCCCGGTGAACTCCGCAGGGAAGGCCGGGTCTATTACGGCGCTCGATTCCACGCCCGAGGACAGCACCGCGTCGAACAGTTCCGCGGAACTCCTCACCAACAAGGCCTTCATGTTGCAGGTCTTCACGCAGTTGCCGCAGCCGACACACCTCTCCGGAAGAACCTCCGCCTTGCCGCGGTGGATCCTGATCGCCTTGGCGGGACATTCCCGCACACAGGTGCAGCAAGCCTTGCACCTGTCCTGGTTCGTCGTTACGAGCGGCTTGCCGACGTTTCCGGACATGCATCTCCCCTACCGGAGAACATCCCTCTCCGCGTAGTGGGTATGGAGCAGCTCATGCGACAGATGTCCGCCCGGCTCGCCCAGGAACTCCTTGTAGATCCTCTGGATCGACGGGTTCGAGTGCGAAGTCCTCATGGTCGCATCCTTGTCGATGTTGTAGAGCGCCTGCATCCTGGCCTTCAGAACCTCAGGATCGGTGTGGACGGGTTGTCCTCCGCCGGAGATGCAGCCGCCGGGACAGGTCATGATCTCGATGAAGTGGAGGTCGTTCCTTCCGGCGACGATCTGGTCCAGGAGCTTCCTGGCGTTCCCGAGGCCGCTGACGACAGCCACCTTCACCTCGGTGCCGGCGACGTTCACGGAGGCTTCCTTGATCCCGTCCAGGCCTCTGATGGCGTTGATCCTGGGCAGATCCAGCTCCTTGCCGGTGATCAGATAGTGTGCGGTGCGGACAGCGGCTTCCATCACTCCGCCCGAGGCACCGAACAGTTTTCCGGCGGAGCTGCGGTCGCCGAAAGGAGTGTCGGCCGGCTCGCCTGACATCGAGGCCAGATCGAGGCCGAACGTCTTTATGACCTGTGCGAGTTCACGGGTGGTCAGTACCGCGTCGATGTCAGGTATGCCGTCATGCAGCATCTCGGGCCTGCCGGCCTCGAACTTCTTGGCGGTGCAGGGCATTATGGAGACGCTGAACACGTTCCTCGGGTCGATCCCCTCGCGCTGTGCCCAGTAGTGCTTGATGACGGCCCCGAGCATCTGCTGGGGGCTCTTGCAGGTGGAGAGGTTGCCGAGGAGCTGGGGATAGAACTGCTCCACGAACTTGATCCAGCCCGGGGAGCAGCTCGTCATCATGGGCAGCTTGCCGCCCTTCGTGATCCTCTGGACCAGCTCGGAGGCCTCCTCCATTATCGTGAGGTCGGCGCTGAAGGAAGTGTCGAACACCCTGTCGAACCCCATCCTCCTGAGAGCCGCAGTCATCACGTCGGCGGCGTCGATTCCGGGCTTCATTCCGAATTCCTCGGCGATGGTCACCGAGATGCTCGGGGCGTGCTGCACTACGACGGTCTTCGTCGGGTCGTTCAGGGCGTCCATGACCTTCTGGATGCTCGACTTCTCCGTCAGCGCACCCGTGGGGCAGACTTTGATGCACTGGCCGCAGTTGATGCAGCTCGACACGTTGAGCCCTTCGTCGAAGGCCGTGCCTATGTGCGCCTTGCTGCCCCTGCCGATGAAGTCTATGCAGGCCACGCCCTGTATCTCCTCGCAGACACGAACGCACTTGCCGCAGAGGATGCACTTGTCGGGATCGCGGACGATGGCCGGACTCGACTGGTCCATCTTCCAGTCGTTCCTGGAGCCGGAGTACCTCCGCTGCCTCACGCCGAGCTCGAGCGCATAGCCCTGAAGCTCGCAGGAGCCGTTCCTCGCGCAGTAGAGGCAGTCGTCGGGATGGTTGGCCAGAAGCAGCTCCACGATCGTCTTCCTGGCGGATATGGCGCTCGGGGAGTGAGTAAGGATCTTCATCCCGGGGGCTACGGGGAACGAGCAGGACGGAACGAGCCTTCCGTCGCCCTCCAGTTCGACCACGCACATTCTGCATGCGCCGGTCGGGGGCAGTCCGTCTATGTAGCAAAGAGTGGGTATGGATATCCCGGCGCGGCGTACGGCCTGGAGGATGGACTCGCCCTCCTCCGCCTCTACCGCTCTGCCGTTGACAGTGATGCTAATCATTGTTGAACCTCACAGCCTTCACTCGGCCGAGACGGCCCCGATGGGGCACGCTTCCATGCAGCTTCCACATCCGATGCACCTCTCGGGGACTATGTGGTGGGGGCTCTTCTTGGCACCCAGTATTGCGTCCGAAGGGCAGGCCTTTGTGCAAAGGCCGCACCCGACGCATTTCTCGTGATCGATCGAGAAGGCCAGCAAGCTCTTGCACTGCTTGGCCGGGCACTTCCTCTCGTAGACGTGGGCCTCGTACTCGTCCCGGAACCAGCGGAGGGTGCTGAGAACCGGATTGGGCGCCGTCTGACCGAGGCCGCAGAGGCTCGTCTTCTTTATCACGGTTCCGAGCTGCTCGAGATTGATCACGCCCTTGAAGCGTTCGAGGGACTGGTGTCCCTTCTCGTCCCTGCGCCCGGTGGTTATGGCGTCCAGTATCTCGAGCATCCTGCGGGTGCCTTCGCGGCACGGTATGCACTTGCCGCAGCTCTCCCGCTGGATGAAGTCCATGAAGAAGCGCGCGACGTCGACCATGCAGTTGGCCTCGTCCATGACCACGAGACCCCCGGAGCCCATCATCGCGCCGAACTTCTTCAGCGACTCGTAGTCTATCTCGAGGTCCAGGTGCTGACTCGGGATGCAGCCGCCGGAAGGTCCGCCGATCTGCACCGCCTTGAAGGCCTTGCCGTCAGGCACCCCGCCGCCGATCTCCATGATGATGTCCTGCAGCGATGTGCCCATTGCGACCTCGACGAGGCCCGTGTGCGAGACCTTGCCGGACAGAGCGAAGACCTTCGTGCCCTTGCTGCCCTCCGTACCTATGGAGCTGAACCAGTCCGCACCGTTCCATATGATGTCGGGGACGTTCGCCAGGGTCTCTACGTTGTTGATGGCCGAAGGCTTCCCGAAGAGGCCCGAGACGGCGGGATATGGAGGCCTCGGGCGGGGCATCCCGCGCCTGCCCTCTATGCTGTTCATGAGGGCGGTCTCCTCGCCGCAGACGAAGGCGCCCGCGCCCATCTTGATCTTGATGTCGAGGTCCGCTCCACTGTCGAAGATGTTCCTGCCGAGAAGCCCCCGCTCGCGCGCCTGTGCGATTGCGGTCCTGAGGCGCTGGATGGCCAGGGGATACTCGGCGCGGATGTAGAAGTAGGCCTGGGACGCACCGATGGCATAAGCGGCTATGGCGATGCCCTCGATGACCCGGTGCGGGTCGCCCTCGATCACGGCGCGGTCCATGAAAGCGCCGGGGTCGCCCTCGTCGGCATTGCAGATCATGTACTTCTGCTCAGACGGGGAGTTGAGGGCCACCTTCCACTTGCGTCCGGTAGGGAATCCGCCGCCCCCGCGGCCTCTCAGGCCGCTCTTCTCCATCTGATCGCAGACCTCGGCGGGAGTCATGCTCCTCAGGACCTTCGTATAGGCCCTGTAGCCGCCATGGGCCAGGTATTCGTCGAGGCTGGTGGGGTCGATCAGGCCGCAGTTGCGAAGAACCCAGCGGGTCTGCTTCGCGAAGAAGGGATGGCTGCTGATCGGGGCTACGCCGGGCCAGGGCTGGAGCTTCCCGGAGGGGCTGTCGTACTGGCCTATCAGGTTCCCGGCGGGCACCGTGCCGGCCATGACGGAATCGAGTATCTCGGCGGCGTTTTTCTCGGTGACCTCGGAAAACGACAGTCTGGGCCTGCCGGGTAGCTGGACGTCCATCAGGGGCTCCAGGAAGCAGGCTCCTACGCAGCCGACCTCGACCACCGAGGCGTTGATCTTCTTCTCCGCTATCCAGGCCTTGACGGCCTGCACCGTCTTCCCCGCGCCGGCGCCGATTCCGCAGGTTCCGGTGCCCACGAAGATCACCGGAGCGGCAACGTCCTCGCGCAGGAACTCATTCACCCGCGACAGACGGGCATTCCCGCAATCCTTGTCCTCGTGGCACAGAGGGCCTTCCTTGATGCACTCCACCGACTCGGGACACACCTTGCTGGAGGAGTTCCAGCACTTGTCGCAGCACTTGATATCCATGAGACCGGGCATCATCGGGCCTCCCCCGTCTCCGCTGCCTTTCTGCAGTCCTTGATGAGGCGGACCACGTCGTCCGTGGTCAACCTTCCGTGTACCTCTCCGTTAATGCTCATCACCGGCGCCAGGGCGCACGCCCCAATGCACGCCACGATCTCGAGGCTGAACAGGCCGTCACGGGTAGTCCTGCCCGATTCGATGCCGAGTTCCCTCTTGATCCTCTCCAGTACCTTGAGTGAACCCTTCACGTGGCAGGCCGTCCCCCGGCAGACCTGGATATGGAACCTGCCCTTGGGCTCGAAACGGAACTGGTTGTAGAACGTTGCAACGCCAAAGATCTTGCTGACCGGGAGATGGAGCTTGTCGCCGATCAGCACCACCGCCTCGCGCGGCAGATACCCGATATCCTCCTGGGTATCCTGGAGGATCGGGATGAGCGCATCCCGGCCCGCCCCCGGGTAGGCGGACATAATCCTGTCGATCGTCTGCGTGAGATCCTGTCTCATTTTCTCTCCAGAGCGGTTTTTCGGGCAAAGAAAGCCACGGTTTCGAGAGACATCGTCATGTCCCTTTCCTCCAGAAACACCCCGTCAGGGACTCTGAGGGGTACTGGTGCATAGTTGAGGATTCCTCTTACTCCAGCCGCGACAAGAGCATCGGTGGTCTCCTGGGCTTTCCCGGCCGGCACCGCCAGGATTGCCGTTTTAATCCTCCCGCGTTCGAGTACATCACCGAGTTCGGACATACTGTAACACCTGCATCCATTGATTACCCTGCCCGTCTTCAGGGGATCGACGTCGAAGGAGGCGGTTATCCTGAGATTCCGCCGCCTCCCCGAGAAGTAGGTGAGTATCGCCCTGCCCAGGTTCCCCACTCCTACCAGCGCCACGCTCTGGCCTTCGGGATCGTCGAGGACCTTGGAGATGCCCTCGATGAGATCCCTGATCCTGTAGCCCTTCCCGGGGCTGCCTGAACAACCCGTGGCCATGAGGTCGCGTCTGACCTGGGCCGGCGTGACGCATGCAAGGCCCGCCAGCTCGTGCGAAAAGACGGTGTCCCTTCCGCCCGGGATGGAGGACTCCAGAAGGCGCCTGTAGAGGCTCAAACGCCCGATCGTCCTGCTTGCGATCGTTACGCCGTTCATTACCTATTTTCTTTAAATTGGAGACCTTGTGAACTCCCTCACAACGAAGCTAGAGATTCCCTTATCGGTTGTCAACCCGCCATCCGTCGCGGGTTTCGTTCAAGCGATCCGGGCCGCGTCCACGAGAGCGGGCGTTCCGTCACCCAGGCTTCCGAGAACGGGCACCGAGACGGTCGTATCGACGGCGAGGCATGCCGGCACGTCGGCCTGTGGCATGGATGGTTCCACAGACTCCATGAATCGTCGCGTGGCCCCGGAGCGAACGATGCGCGAGAACCAGGGGCCGGGATCGGGAGGCCGGCCCCCGTCCGCCAGGGTCTTCTCGAAGAACGACGCAAACTCCTCGTCCTCTGCGGCGTTTGTCGTACCGGCGTCGCCCATGGCCAGGAGGGTGACTTCGTCCGCTCCGGTGGAGATGACGAAGCCGGCGGCGGCGCTGGTGTTCGAGAAGCACGCCATGATGACCGTTCCGGATCTCCTGGAGGCCTGCAGGACGCCCCGTGATCCTGCGGAAGTCGCGTGTACGATGATCCGTCCCCTCACGTCCATGTTCATCAGAAGCGCGGGAGAGTTGCCCGTTTCGAATCCCGGAAGGATTACCCCTCCCCGCTCTCCGGCGAGAATCCAGCCGGGGTTCCGGGCCTTCAGGGCCCTCGCCTCCTCCACCGATCCCGCAGGTACCACGGCGAGGGCGCCTCCCGCCAGGGCATGGCATGCGAAGGTGCCGGCCCTGAATACGTCGATCACGACGCACAGGCCTGCGACCGAGTCCGCTCCCTGCAGAAGGGAGAGGCGCTTCACGGCCGGCGCCCTGGTCCGCCCGCTCATTCCCGGCCGAATACGGTCAGCACTTCGTCAACGCCGGACAGCCCGGGCTTCCCGGCCTGGCTTCAACACGGTATCCGACACCCGGCCGCCCGACGGCGCAGGCATCACGGCGCCCGAAGTCACTGGGCCTCCAGTGCCTCCAGTATCTCGTTCCGCAGAGCAGCCTCGCCTTCGGGGTCGTATCCGCGCGAGGAATAGGCGATCCGGCCGTCCTTGCCGATTACGTAGAATGTCGGGATGCCGGTGACGAGGTATTCCTCGGCTACCTGATCGCCTCCGAGAACAAGCTGATAAGTGTAGCCGTTGTCCGACATGAAGGCTGCCGGATCGCCGTCCTCCCAGACGTTCACGCCGATGATGCGGACGGGTTCGTCCTGGAACTCCTCGCTGAGCGCCTGCATCCCGGGCATGGCCATCGCGCAGGGGCCGCACCAGGTAGCCCAGAAATCGAGCACCACGACGTTGCCTTCCAGTTCCGACAGGGTGACGGCGGTGCCGTCCGGGGTCGCGAGAGTCCAGTCCGGAGCGGGGCAGCCCACGGCCAGAATGCTGCAATACTCTTCGGGAACGATTTCCTCGGGTACGTCCTGCAGCCTGTACGCTCCGGCCTCAGGCGCGGGATCGATCACGGAGAGGTTGCTGATCTCGAGGATCTGGGAACCTGCCATGCCCCCTTCGGAGGCGATCCTCTCGACTCTTCTCGGAAGGTGGTCGTCGCTTCCGATGAACCATCTCGCGTTCTCGACGCCTCCCTGATAGACGACATAGACAACGTCGCACGGAACCCCGGCCACGGAGTCCGTCCCTTCGAAGGCGATGCTGTCCGCCTCAATTTCGGAGAGGAACGGATCGGCCACTACGAATTCGATCATCAGGGCATAGAAGGCGAACTCGAACAGGTCGGACCCGCCGCAGTCGAGAGCTCCCCTGGTCATAACCATTGCCGACCTGTCCATAACCCAGGCGCTGTCGCCGTCCGAGGCGATCGTGAGTTCCGGCAGGATGTCACCGGACTCCAGCGTGTCCGGAGAGAACTGGACCAGCATGAGAGGATAGCCGCTCTCGACGGGTTTTCCGGCCATCACCGAGCCCGTGAACGGCGGGATGACGGACTCGAAATCTCCGGTGCCCGATAGAGCGAAATCGTACTCCACCGCCCCGACGGCGGCGGTGGCGGAGTCGGCAGCCTGCATCAGAGCGACCGGATCGGTGCCGACGGCGGGTGGCTGCGGCGAGGGACTGCATGCGGACGCGGCGATGCACGCGAAAAGGATCAACGACGCTGGAACAGTCTTCATTTCGAAACCTTCCTTCATGCGACCGGATATGGAGAGGCGCGGCCGGCCGATGAAANNGCAACACTGCCCGGACTACTTAAGTACGGTGAAACGCACTGCGTCGGACGCGTTCCCGGATGCCGCCCTGAGGACGAATACGCCGGTTCCCAGCGGGGACACGTCGATGGAGAAGGATGCCCCGCACTGTTCGAATCCCCCGGTGAGGACCACCCGGCCGGACATGTCGAAGACATGATAGTCGACGGCGTCGACGGTGCGTGACAGGTCGATGCGGAAGC